>CAZWDB010000004.1:0-11602 GCA_964632885.1 uncultured Acidimicrobiales bacterium
GCATCGCAGCCCAACCTGAGAGTTGGCTGTGAACGTCCTCGTGCCATTTGCCGCCAGAACGGGCTGTTCCGGGCGGGCTGTTCCGGGCGGGCTGTTCCGGGCGGGCTGTTGTCCGCGGTTGGCTTAGGCGGTGACCTCGCGGCGGCGGCGTGCCGCAATGATGGCGGCGGTGCCAATGGCGATGAAGCCCGCACCGGTGGCGGTCAGCGCCGCGATGCCCGCGCCGGTGCGCGGCAGCATGCCGGCGACACCGGACCGTTCGGCTGACCGGCTCGCCGCGGGCGCTGGTCCATCGGCGTCGACGACGGTGAAGTTGGCCGAGAGCACGCGGGCACCGCCACCCGCGTCGACGCCTTCGGCCGAGATCACGCCGTCACCGACGGACGCGTCGTGCGGGATCTGGACGTCGGTCGTGAAAGCCCCGTTCGCGTCGGCGGTGGCACTGCCGATGCTCGCCCCGTTGAGTGTTACGTCGACCGAGCTTCGCGGCGCGTAGCCGTTGCCGGCAGCCTGGATCGTCTCGCCTTGCGCGGCGACGCTCTGGCTCAGCCGCAGCTGGCACTCACCGATCGGGTACTGGCCGCGCTCTTCCTGAGGCTGTTCGAAAGGCTGGCCCGGCTGACGGCCAGGCGGCTGGCCGGGTGGGCACGGCGAGTCGTTCTGCGCCAGGGCTGGGGCGCCCGCGACGGCGACAAGAATCAGGCCTGACGTTGCGCCTATAAGTCCAGCTCTCACCAGGTCACGAAATCCCACTGGTGCCCCTTTCGGATGGTTGGCCGCCGTGGCATCGCGAGGTCAGTCTTCCCGACTTCGCCCAAACAGTCAACGTCCTCTCGATTGGCGAATTTCGTCGTCACAGACGGTGACACGCCGTAAACGGCAGAAAGGAAGAAAGCGTTGCTTGGCGCCCAAAAAGCTGGTAGCAAGTCCGACATCCGCGGCGGCGCGACACCCAAGGAGCGTGGTTCCGTGCAGCAGGTTGCGATGGCCTCCAGTCTCGAGTTCAGCGCACGGTCGCGACGGAGGATCGTCGCGATTGTGGGTGCCATTCTGATGGCAGCAGGATTGCTCGTTGTCGACGCTACCAACGCGCCCCCGGCGCACTCTTACCCCCTTGCGGACGGCTACTGGTTCGTGGGCGCCGACGGCGGCATCTTCTCCTTCGGGGGCGCCCAGTTCCAGGGCTCGACCGGTGCAATCGACCTCAACGAGCCGATCGTCGGCATGGCTGCCTTTCCGTTCTACGAGGGCTACTGGTTCGTAGGTGAGGACGGCGGCATCTTCACCTTCGGGTCCGCGAACTTCCACGGCTCCACCGGCGACCTCACGCTGAACCAGCCGGTAGTCGGCATGGCCGCTCACCCGTCCGGCGCGGGCTACTGGCACGTCGCGGGCGACGGCGGCATCTTCTCCTTCGGCGCCGCCAAGTTCCACGGCTCCACCGGCGACATCACGCTCAACCAGCCGATCGTCGGCATGGCGCCCACGCCCACCGGCCAGGGTTACTGGCTCGTCGCCGAGGACGGCGGCATCTTCGCCTTCGGCGACGCCGCCTTCCACGGCTCCACCGGCGACATCACGCTCAACGAGCCGATCGTCGGCATGGCCGCCACCGAGTCCGGCAACGGCTACTGGTTCGTGGCCGCTGACGGTGGGATCTTCGCGTTCGGCGACGCCGCCTTCCACGGCTCCATGGGCGGCACCGAGCTGAACCTTCCAATAGTGGGGATGGACCGCACGCCTGGCGGCGACGGCTACTGGTTCGTCGCCGAGGACGGTGGAATCTTCTCCTTCGGCGACGCCAACTTCCACGGCTCCACCGGCGACATCACACTCAACCAGCCGATCGTCGGCATGGCCGCCCGTCCCGACCTCGCGCTCAAGGTCGACGCGTTCGCCGACTCCGACAGCGAGGTTTCTGACTGGCGCATGGTCGGTGGCGACTGGCAGCTCTACCTCGACGACAACGACACCAGCGACCAGGTTGCCGCCGGTGCCCGCGTACTTGGTGTCGAAGGGCTCGACGTCTCCCAGATCGGATCGATCAGCTACTTCCTCGAGGGCGGGGCGTGCGGGTCGACGCTGCGGGTGATCCTCTACACCGACGCCGACGGCAACGGCGACACCGACACGACGTCGACGTTCGACTGCAGCGCAGGCGGCGCCGGCAGCGTCGGGACGACGCGCACCTTCGACCCGACAACCGCAAGCGGTGTCTCCGGCACACACCGGGTGATGGGGATCGACATCATCTCGACCTCGTCGACGGCGACCACCATTGACGACATCACTGTCGCCGGCCTGACCGCCACCGACTCCGACACTGTCAGGGCCGCCAGCTAACACCGCCAGGTAACACAGCCGGCTAACACAGCTAACTGCTAGCTTGCGCCCCCGTGGGGGCGGCAACTCTGCGGGAGGTGATGCAGCTTCCGCCCGCGCGATCAAGCCCCCGCGAAGCTCGAATGTTCGTGGATGCCGTCCTGCACCGGTGGGGGCGGGACGGCGCCATCGACCGGGTGGCGCTGATCGCGTCGGAACTGGTCACCAACGCCGTGGTCCATGCCAACACCCAGGTGTGGCTCGCGCTCGAAGCCCTCGACGATGTGGTTCGCCTCGAAGTGGGCGACGGTGCGTCGCGCCGGCCGTCGGTTGTCGACCGTTCGCCGACCGACCCGCACGGCCTCGGCCTCCCGATCGTCGAGGCGCTCGCGTCGTCGTGGGGAACGGCGCCAGCCGAACCGGGCAAGTGCGTCTGGGCCGAAGTGCGCTGCTAGGTCCACCTGGTATCGTTCGTCGTGGTGCAGCAGCCGGCGGCTGGGGGCTTCTCGCTCCATCTCGACATTCCAAGTGAGTCCGGCGCGGCTGTGCTCGCGGTACGGGGCGAGCTCGACGCCGGGAACGCCGCCGAGCTCGAGAGCACCCTGCTCCGCCTGCTAGAGAGCAAGGCGAGCGTGGTCATCGACCTCTCCGGGGTGCCCTTCATCGACAGCGCGGGACTTAACGCCGTGGTGCGAGCACTCCGCACCCGCCAAGGCGGCACCGTCGCCCTCGCCGGCGCCCTCCCGCCGATCGCGCGCATGATCGAGATCCGGGGGCTCAACCGCATGGTCGCGGTCCACGACTCCGTCGACGCCGCCGTCCTCGCCCTCGCCACCCCGGCCTAACCGGTCGCCCGTCGCCCGTCGCCCGTCGCCGCCGTCCCACGAGCTTCTTTGAACGGCGAGCCACCCAGGGGGTGGTTTTGGGTTCAAAGAACGATCTGGGTCAGGCGACGGCGTGGAGGGTGGCGGCCGCCGCACCGCTGCCCCCTGCCCGCCTCTAGGGTGAGCCGGTGTCCAGATGGCGAAGCACGCTCCTCTACATGGCAGTGATGGTGCTGACGGCGGCCTGCACCGGCGGATCGGCCCCCCCGACGTCAGCGTCGGGCGGCGGCGCGGAACCGGCACGACGCGCCCAGTCCGAGCTGACAGCGGCTAATACCGCCCGGCTCGCCCTTGAGTTCGTCTTCGCCTTCGAGACAGGAAGCAGGAACTCACTCGACGCAACCGCGGTCATCGACTACGGCCGCGGTCAGAGCATGACGGTGTTCAGCCTCCCGGGCGGCGACCTCGAGGTCGTCGCCGACGGGACCGACGTCTATCTCCGTTCGCCGGGCAACCCGTTGGTCGATGACGACACCACCTGGCTGAAGGTCGAAGCCGGCGGCGTCGTCGACGACCCGCAGCAGGCCATCGGGTTGATAACCGGCACCGATCCCGGCCAGGTGCTCGATGCCTTCGCCCAGGCGGAGGACGTGGAGGACCGAGGCGAAGAGGACGTGCGGGGCACAACCACTGTCCACTACGAGACCTCGCTGCCCGCCGGCGCCGTGCTCGATCAGTTCGGCGGCAGCCAGCGGGCGACGATCGAGTCAATGCAGGAGCAGGGGTACGACGTTCGCATCAATGTGGGCGTATGGCTCGACGAGGACAATCGACCGCGCCGCATCCGGTCGGTAACTGTGGTGGAAGGGATCCTCGAAGCCCGCCTGACGATGGAGCTATTCGACTTCGGCGGCGACGTCGACGTAGAGGTGCCCGCGGACCCTGCGGTCGGCGCGGTGCACACTGCGACGACGGAGGACGAGTTCCTCGACATCGGCGAGCAGGTGGCCCAAGCCGCGCCCGGACCCGGTCGCCCGCCGAGCCGGCCCTAGCACGCCGCGATCAGGGCCGCCATCACAGTTCGGTCCGCGCCTCGCGTAGATCCTTGACGCGGTTGTCGGGCACGCGCCGGATGGCGGCGTCGAGCACCTCGACGGCCTCGGCGCGTCGCCCGGCGGCAGCGAGCGCGCTCGCCAGCGTTTGCGCGTACTCGGGCTGCAACGGCGCTGCCTCGACCGCGGCGGCGAGCGCGTCGAACCCGCGCGATCTCGGGCCGTCGTCGCCGGTCACCTCGGCGAGCTGAAGGAGAGCCACGCCGTGACGGGCCATCAACGCCGGGTCGTCGGGCACCAGGCGGCGCGCGGCGTCGAGGTGCGCGGCCATGCTTCGTAGATGGAGCGCAACGTCGGCCGCCCGGAACGCGCCTGGCTGTTCCGCAACCGCGGCGGCGCGAGCATTCGCGGCGTCGGCGGCGGCCTTCCGGTACTCGATCTCCCAGCCGTTGAGTCCGCTCGCTCGCTCGTAGGCGGCTTCGGCTCCGGCAGCATCTTCGTTGGCAAGGTGGCGAAGACCGTCGACGTAGGCGTAGTCGGCGCGGTAGGCACGCAACGTCACCCACCCCAATCCGAGCGCGACTACCGCGACCGGCGCGAACACGAGCCACCCGCGCCGGTTCCAGTCGGGCGTCGCGTCGGGCCTCGCGGGCGGTGCCGCGTCGCCGCGACCGAGCACGACGGTGACAGCGAGGAGTACGAAGAAGACGAACGACAGCGCGACCTGCTGAACGTTGAAGCTGGCCTGCACCAGGTAGGCGACAACGGCAGCCACGGTGGCCGCCAGCAGCATGCGGCGCTCGCGCGCGCCCTCGGTCCCCGCCCGCTCGGCCGTGCGGAGCGTCCGCCATCCCTGCCAGGCCACCGCGGCGACGGTCGCGAGTAGGGCGAAGAAGGCCGCGAGACCGGCGAGGCCGAGGCTGGCGGCGGTGTTGGCCACGAGGTTGTGGGCGCCGTTGGCGAGTTGGTTCGCGCCGAAGAGCTCGACGAACCGGTCCGTCTGGTGCGAGGCGAAGCCGATGCGATACGAGTCGGGCCCTACACCGGTGAGAGGGTGGTCCGCGGTCATGCTGGCGGCCGACCGCCACAACTCGATCCGCTGGGCCCCCGAGGAACGTCCGCCGAAGTCGACGATCGACGACAGTTGGCGGACGATGCGGTGCGGTCCGACGAGCGCCATGGCGGCCGCCACGGCCACGGCGAGCCCGGCGCCGACCGCGCCGGCGACGCTCGCCCGCCGACGGATGTCGGGCGCGAGCAACACGCCGAGCGCCGCGACGCCAGCGACGGTGGCGAGCCAGGCGCCTCGCGTGGTGGTCTGGAGGATCTGCACGAGAGCGAGACCGCCAATCGCGGCCGCGCCGATCCGGCTCCATCGCGAGGCGCCGCTGATCGTCAACACGATGGCGAGCGGGACCAGGGTCGCGAGGAAGCCTGCAAGGTGGTTCGGGTTGCCGAACGTCGACCAGATCGCCGTGTTCTTGAAGCTGGCTTCGCCCCAGTCGACCCAGTCCCAGCGGCCACCGGCCGCCGCAACGTGGTCGTGCAGTTGCAGCGTTCCGTAGAGGACGGTGAGGCCGCCGCCGCCGTACAGCAGGCCGCGCAGGAGGCTACCGACGTTCCCGGCGTGGAAAGCGTCGACGACGGACAGGAAAACGATGGCCACGGCGGCGGTGGTGGCCAGCCCGTCGTAGGACTTATAGAAGCCGAGGACGCTGACGGCGGGGTTGGTGGAGAACACCGTCGCGACCGCGGTCCAGCCCACTAGGACGGCTAGAGCGATGGTGACCGCCGATCGCGAAACGGGGATCCGACCGCGGCCCAGGTCGACCGCGCCCAGCACCGCGAGAACCAACGCACCGGACGCGAGGGTGGCGAACTTCACCAGGTTGAAGACGTCGAAGGTGCGGGGGTCGAAGACCGCGGGAACGGCCACCGCCATGGCGATCAGCACGGCCCGGCGGGCGACGGTCACCGCGTCCGTGGTCGTGCCGGCTCGTCCCGCGGCCCGCACCTCGGCGACGACCAGCACTGCGGTCACGCCCATCCCCAAGACGAACAAGGCGGCGCCGCCACCCGCGTCCGGCAACGCGATGCCCGCGAGGATCACGGTTGCCACACCCGCGAGCCACGCCGCGATCAGAAGCGGCGGGGCCTCGGGGCGCGGCCGGCCGCGGCGCGGCGCGGGACGCTGCGGCGGGCGACGGCGCGCGGGTGGACGCGTGCGGGACTTGGCGATGTCGTCGAGCGTAGGCGGTCGGACTAGCGTTCAACGGCGATGCGCGTGCTCGTCACCGGCGGTGCTGGCTTCATCGGCTCCCACCTCGTCGATGCGTTGTGCGCGGCCGGACATGAGGTCTCCGTCCTCGACAACTTGCGAACGGGCCACGCCGCGAACCTGGAGCATCGCCTCGACGAGATCCGGTTCGTGAACGGGTCCATTCTGGATGCCGACCTGGTGCACGCCGAGGTGGAGCCGGTGCAGGTGGTGTTCCACCTGGCGGCTGCGGTCGGCGTCCGCCACATCGTCGACGACCCGTTGGCGTCGCTGCTCGTCAACACCCGCGGCACCGACAACGTGCTCGGCGCCTGCTACCGCTACTGGAAGCGGGTGGTGGTGGCGTCGACTTCCGAGGTCTACGGCAAGACGAGCGCCATCCCGATGCGCGAGGACGACGACCGCGTGCTCGGGCCGACCACGGTGCACCGCTGGTCGTACTCCACCGCAAAGGCCATCGATGAGCACCTGGCATTCGCGTACGGGGCCATGAACCTCCCGGTCGTGATCGTGCGCTACTTCAACTCCTACGGGCCCAGGCTCGACGAGAAGGGATACGGCTCGGTGGTCGCCAACTTCATCCGCCAGTCCCGCGCCGGCGCGCCGCTGACCGTGCACGGCGACGGGCGGCAGACGCGTTGCTTCACCTTCATCGACGACACGGTGGCGGGCACGATGCTCGCGGGCTTCACACCCGAGGCGGCGGGCACCGTCGTCAACCTCGGTAACCCCGACACCGAGACATCGATCGCGACACTGGCGGAGATGATCCGGGAGCGCCTCGGGTCTGACAGCACCGTCGAGCTGACCGACTACGCGTCCTACTACGGGCCCGGTTTCGAAGACACCCGCCGTCGAGTACCCGACATCACCCGCGCCCGCGAACTCCTTGGCTGGGAGCCCACCGTCCCGCTCGACGATGGCCTCGACCGCACCATCGAGTGGTGGCTCAAGACGCACCCCGCGACTTGAGCCAATACCTCACGTTTTCGCGCAGTCATTGCCTCAAGTTCGCCGTCGTGGCTCCGCCTGACCGATGGAATGCGCTCGCCGCAGGAGCCCTCCTCCCCCGGCGCGGATGCCGTGCCATAACGTCAGGCGCGCGCGGTAGGTCAGCGAGCGCGGCCAGTCTACATCGACCCAGCTGTCGTCGGACGCGTAACCCAACTCAGCCATCTCGTGGCCTGCCAGCTGACCGACGAGCCATCGATCGTGGGGACGGAGGCTCTCGTGCCACGCACCTGGCCGGGCTGGTCCGAAGAAGCCCTCAGGTTCACGATAGGAGCGACCTGACATCAGCTTCGCCAGCTCACCGCCGATGGCGAAGCTGGTGGTGCCTTCGTCGCGTTGGCTGCTCAGACTGAGAGCATCGGCAATGCGGGCGCGGTCCTCCTCCGTCGCGGGGAGCCCGCAGAAATCGAGGATCCTGGCCAGTGTCTCCTGGGTGTGCGTGTGGAGCTTCTCGTATCGCACCTCGAGGTAGGCAGTGTTACTCGCGACTCGGGCGCCGGTGACGTGCTCCAGCCACATAGATGTTGCTTGCTCGGCCGCCTCGGGAGCCCAGTAACGCGCCCACCCAGACGCGCCCCGCAGCAGGGAAGCCACGACGTCGCGTGGGTCCCGGATGATGTGGACGATGCGGGCGTCTGGCAGGAGCTGGCCGATGATATCGACGAAGAGCGCATGCCGTGGTGTCTTCTCGACGATGACTCGGGCTCCGGGCTTCAGCGCGCGGCAACTGTCACGAACCTTGTCGACAAGCACGCGACAGAACGCCACAAAGTCTTCATCGGTTAGCGCCACTGGCAGGCCATGCGGTCGTCGAGCACCACGGACCCCAATAGACTGCGCCGCCTGCCTCACTTCGGCGCGCTCGTGCTCCCAACGGCGCACGAGGGGCGCCAAATACTCAACGACACAGGTCTCGTGCGGCGTGACTGCCTGGGGATGGGCCCCTAAGAGCTGTTGGAGCCAGGAGGTCCCGCTGCGGGGGGCGCCGACCACGAAGACGAGGTCGCTGTAGTGGATGCCGGTCATGGGAACCAGACACGAAAGGCCAGACAGCCGCTTAGCCGGCCCACTCGGTGGGCCATCTGTCGCAGCCATCTCGTGCGAAGGGAGCGATTGAACGGTACTGCGGGCGATCTCGTGGTAATCCAGAACCACACCGCAGCGGCGCGGCGGGCGTCTCGACGGACACCGGTAGCGCGGAAGTCGCGGTAGAGCCGGCAGTCGCCACGACCGATGCGGTGCCACTGCCTAAGCCAGGGGACGAGCACTGTTCGCTCGCGGTACCGGACCCCCGCGTCTGACACGAACGCAAGCGACTCACCGGCCAATTGCAGTCGCCAGCAGAACTCGACGTCGTCACCGTAGAGCGGGTAACTCTCATTGAATCCACCGAGCGACGCCCAGGTTTCGCGCCGCACGCCCATGTTCGAGCTGTATGCAGTCGGGAGGTGACCGAGCGCAAACGGTAGGTCGCGGTCCACGTGTGGGACTTCCCTCAAGGCGGCTGCATGCAACGGCTCAAATCTGCCGCCAACTGCGCCAAAGTGTGTGAGTCCTTCTGTCATCGCCGACAGCCACCCGCCACACACCGCGTCGTCGGCGTCGCAGAAGAGCAAGAACTCGCCGCGTGCCGCAGAGGCTCCAGCGTTGCGTGCCGCGTTGGCGCCAACTTTGTGTGAAGCGTCGACGACGCGCAGCCCTGGGAGCCGGTCGGCGTAGGACGCCGCCACCTCGGCGGTCCCGTCGCGAGAGCCGTTGTCGGCCACGACCACTTCCCACTCGCCGCCGTAGTCTTGGGCGGCCAAGGCGGCGAGTTGCTCGCCGATGGTCGCAGCGGCATTGCGCGCCGGGATGATCACGCTCACCGACGGAAGGGCCGTCACCCGATCTCCCATGTCGCTCGCACGTGGACGGGGGAGAGGCGCATCACGCCGCGGGGCGGCGGGTCGGCGCTCGCGCCGCCGATCTCGACGCGGGCCGCCGGCTGCCATGGCAGCAGCTCGCGGCCCTCGTGGTAGATGCCGAACCACACGTAGTACACGCCCCGGCCGAGCGGGACCTCCTCGATCGTGCAGCGGGTCTCGGTCGTGCCCGCCCGCAGGTGCACGTCGTCGCGGCGGACGACGAAGAACGGCGAGGACGGCCCGTCGCTCACGCCTACGCAGAGGTTGCCGACCACGGGCGCGTCGGACTCGAGCACGAAGCGCAGCGGGAGCGGCCGGTGAGCGGCGACGCCGCTGCCTTCCATGCCGACCTCCGACTCGGTGAGCCGCACCGGCCCGCGTTGGGCTGCACCTTCGATGGCCGCCTCTTCGATGGCGGTGCGGTACTGGCTGAGCACCTCCCCCACGCTGCCATCGGCGCGGACCTCACCGTCGTCGATCCACACCCCCCGCGTGCAGACGGCTTCCACCGCGGCGAGATCGTGCGACACGAACACGAGCGTCGTGCCCATGCCGAGCACGGTGCGCATCCGATCGAGGCAGCGCTGCTGGAACGACGTGTCGCCCACCGCCAGCACTTCGTCGACAAGCAGTACGTCGGGCTCGAGGAAGGCCGCCACCGCGAACCCGAGGCGCATCTGCATGCCGGTCGAATAGAACTTCACCTGCCTGTCTATCGCCGGTGCCACGCCGGCGAACTCGACGATCTCGTCGAACCGCTCCGCCACCTGGCGCCGGGTCAAGCCCAGCAGCGAACCGTAGAGGAAGATGTTCTCCCTTCCGCTGAGCTGAGGGTGGATGCCCGACCGCACTTCGATCAGGGCGCCGACCCGCCCGCGCACCTCTAGGCGGCCGTACTCGGGGTACATGATCCGGTTGAGGATCTTCAACAGCGTCGACTTGCCGGAGCCGTTCACACCGACGAGGCCCACCGCCTCTCCGTGCTCGACAACGAGATCCACGTCGCGGAGCGCCCACCGCCAGCGACCACCCGGTGTCGCCGGTCGCGCTCGCTCGAAGATGTCCTTGAGGCGGGTCGGGGGACGGTCGCGGCGGAAGCGCTTCCAGATGTGCTCGGCGGCGATGCGCCCCTCAGGCGACATCTGCGAACCGCGTCTCGAGCTTCTTGAACGACACGTACCCCACGACGAGCCAGACCGTGGCGACGAGTGCGGCCAAGCCGACCAAGTGCCACTCGGGCCAGGCATCCAGCGCGAGCGTCCGCCGGTACCCATCGATCACCGGCGCCAGCGGATTCACGAGTGTCAGCGGCATGCGGAGGCCCTCGGGGATGCTGCTCATCCCATAGGCGACCGGTGTGGCGAACAGTCCCAGCTGTAGAAGCACGGGAAGAACCGACACTAGGTCACGCGCATACACGGTGAACGCGGCCAGCAGGAGTACGACACCAATCGTGAACGCGAGCTGGATCGCCATCAGGACGGGCACGGCGGCCGCGGTCCGTCCCGGGAGGTGACCGTAGGCGACGAAGAGCACGAGCAGCGTGGGCAGCGCGAAGAGCGTGTCGAGGGCGGCGGTCCCCACGCCGCTCGCGAGGGGAAAGACCTCCCGGGGGCAATACACCTTGTTGAGCAGTGCGCTGTTGGTGACGAGGCTGGTGCCCCCGCGGGTGAGCGAGGCGGCGAAGAAGGTCCACCCGACGAGGGCCGTGTAGGCGAAGAGAGGATACGGCGTCCCCGACGTGTCGAAGCGGGCGGCCCGTTGCAGCAGCAGCGTGAAGACAGCGAGGAGGGCAAGAGGAGTGAGCACCGCCCACGTCGCGCCCAGCACCGCCTGCTTGTACCGGGCGCGGAAGTCGCGCTCGGCGACGGTCCAAAGCAGCAACCGGGCGGTCCACAGCTCGCGGACCGCCGCGACCGGGTTGAGGCTGCGGCGGTACCGGAGGTCGGGGGGCGGTGAGTCAGGGGGTGTGTCAACCACAGCGGCGGCCAGCGTAGGGCACACGCGGATGACGGGGCCCCGAGGGGCCCCGTCACCTTAGGCTCAGAGCTGCTCAGCCGATCATGTCGACGATCGGCTGGTTGAGCACGATGTCGCCGGTGGAGCCGTGGAAGACGGCGTTGCCGAAGGTGAAGATGCCACCGTCGGTTGCCGCCATCCAGTAGCCACCACCGTCGGGCGTGCCCCGGATCGCCCGGATGGGCTGGTTGA
>CAZWDB010000004.1:11702-78332 GCA_964632885.1 uncultured Acidimicrobiales bacterium
GGGTGATCGCTCCGGTGGAGCCGTGGAAGGTGGCGTCACCGAAGGAGAACACGCCCCCGTCGGTCGCAGCCAGCCAGTAGCCTTTGCCGCCCGGCGTGGAGGCCATCGAGACCACCGGCTGGTTGAGGGTGATCGCTCCGGTGGAGCCGTGGAAGGTGGCGTCACCGAAGGAGAACACGCCTCCGTCGGAGGCCACGAACCAGTAGCCCGCACCAGACGGTGTCGCCGCCATCGCAACGATCGGCTGGTTGAGGGCGATGTTGCCGGTGGAGCCGTGGAAGGTGGCGTCGCCGAAGGAGAAGATGCCCCCGTCGGATGCGACCATCCAGTAGCCCTGCCCGGTCGGCGTGGCAGCCATGCCGACGATCGGCTGGTTGAGCTCTACCCCACCCATGGAGCCGAAGAAGCCGGCGTTGCCGAAGGCGAATACGCCGCCGTCGGCTGCCACCTGCCAGTAGCCGCCGTCGTCGGGCGTCGTGGCCGCGGCGACGATCGGGGCTACCAGCTCACGGAGGCTGGGAGCGATGATCCCGAACGCCCGGACTGGAGTGATCTGGGTGGCGGAGGCCGTGCCGAAGAAGGTGCACTCGCCGAAGGCGAACACACCGCTGTCCTCGGCCACCAGGCAGTAGCCGTCCGGATCGATCGAGCCCGGAGGCGTCTGCGGCGGTGCAGTTGCAGCGCCGCTGAGCACCTCGACCGAGCCGGTGTCGTCAGAATCGTCGTCGTCGACGGTGAGGGCCGTCGCCGTAGCCGAGTTGGTGAGATCACCTTCCTCGACGACGGTGGCGACGATCGTCACCGTCCGCTCGGCACCGGCGGCGGTGTCACCCTCCCAGGTACAGGTCACCGTGCCGTTGGTGCCGACGGCAGGCGTGGTGCACGAACCACCCGACGACGGAGTCGCCGAGTTGAACGTCGTGCCCGCGGGCAGGTCGTCGGTGACCGTCACGTCGCGTGCGACGCCCGGTCCCTCGTTGGTCACGGTGATCTCGTAGGTGACGGTGTCACCCACCTCGACTTCGGTCGGGCTGGCGGTCTTGACGACCGACAGATTGGCCGGGAGGGCCTCGTCGGCGCCCATGTCGACTGTTGCGGTCCCGTCGCCGTCGGCGTCGATGATGCGATCGTCGCCCTCGAAGTCCTCGTCGAGGCCCGCGGGGACGAGTGCGTTGCTGCCGGCGTCGAGCGTCGGGCTGTCATTGGTCTGGTGCACGTCGTCGCCGCCCACTAGTGCGGGATCGGCGCAGATGTTGCCGTCGCCGGGGAAGGCACCACCGGTGAACCCGGCACCCATGCAGGCGTCGGAGAACACCGCGTCGACGTCTTCGAAGCCGGCGATGTCGGGTCCGGTGCCACCGGTGTTGGCGGCGACGATGGTGTTGGTGAGGTGCAGATGCTCCTCGTCCTCTCCACCGCCGATACCGGGTGCCACCGCACCCGTGCCGGCGGTGTTGCCAGACACGGTGGAGTTCTGCAGCGCGAGCACAGCGGTGCTGCCAGAGGAGTCGGCATAGATGCCGCCGCCGGACCCGGTGCCGATGGTGTTGCCCGCTGACACGAGGTTGCGCCCGATGAAGGAGTCGAAGACTCGGTCGAGCACCCAGAGCCCGCCGCCCTCGGCGTTGTCGCCGTTGACGGTGTTGTTGGTGAAGGTGTCGTTGGTGCTCTGGGTTTGACCCGCCGCGATCCATGCGCCGCCGCCCTGCGTTTCGGCGAAGGGAGGGCTGGCCTGGACGACGTTGCCGTCGAAGAGGTTGTTGGACATCGTGACCTCGCACGACGAGTTGTCGAGCCACAGACCGCCGCCTTCGCGATCGGACCGAGCCTGGTCAGTCGCGCGCAGCTCGTTGCCCGAGAAGGTGTTGTCGTTCACCTCGACGGTCTCGCAGCTCGCGCCGGCGTAATAGAGCCCACCCCCGTCGTCGCCGGAGGCATTGCCCTGGAATGTGTTGCCGGCGACGGACGTCGCAACCGATGCTTCGGCCCACAACCCCCCACCGTCGCTGGTCGCGTCGTTCGACTCGATCGCGTTGTCGTGAATGCGGAGCACTGGGGCGGAGAGGAACGCGCCACCACCGATGCCCTCGAGGTCAGAGGTCGTGAGCGCGCGGTTCATCGCGATGCTGTTGCCACTGAGCTCAAGGTCGGCACCGCCAACCAGCCAGAGCCCGCCACCCTCGCCGGCTGTGATGTTGTCGTTGACCGAGTTGTTCCGAACGTTGAACGTCCCGACACCGATTCCGAGGACGCCCGCTCCGAGCGAGTCGGGACCAGCCTGGTTCCCCGAGATGGTGTTGTTCTCGACTCGCGTGACCGGTCCGAGACCGATCGGCAGCACGCCGCTGCTGTCGCCGTCGGCATCGGTGATGTTGTTGGAGATGGTGTTCGTCAGGAGGTTGAGGTCGCCAAGTGCGATCAACTCCGCCCCGGCGAAGATCGAGGCGGCGGAGTTGTTCGATATCGAACTCTGCGTAAACCAGGTCGTGCCCTCGCTGATCGTGAGCAGCGCGGCCGCACTCCCGTCGGTCATGTCGTTGCCGTCGAAGGTCGAGTTCTCGACCACGAGGTCGCCGGCGGCGGCGCCCTCGACGGCTTGGGGGTGGACCGCGCCGAAGCGCTCACGAGCGGCTTCAGGTGTGAGCGAGTCCCTGTCGAGCTGCCCAAGCCCAAGGGCATCGCTGCGAGAAGTCGCGAGTCGCAGCGCGTCCTCGACGCTCCTCGTGCTGCTCACCGACGCAGCCGATGAGATGAGCTCGCCTGCGCCCAAGATGCCCACGCCGCCCGATCCATCGGCGACGGCGACGTTGTCATTGGCACTGACCTCTGAGAGATGGATGCCCTCGGCAATCGCGAGGATGCCGCCGAAGTCGTGCGCCATGTTTCCGTTGAGCGTGGTGTTGGAGAGCGCCAGTCCGCCACCGTCGGAGCCGCCAATCGCGAGGAGCCCGCCTACGACGCCCGCGGAGTCAGTCGCGACGTTGCCGTCGATGTTGCTGCCGGAAATGAACACGTCGCCGTCGCCGCTGTTGACGAGGAGGGCGCCGCCGATGTCAGGCGCCGAGTTGCCGGCGCCGTTGCCCACGCCGCCGGCACTCAAGCCGCCGACGATGGTGTCGGTGAGATGGATGTCGGGTGTGGATCCGGAAGTAGAGGTGATGAGGAGTCCGCCGGCAAAGCTTGCCGCCTCGTTGCCCTGGAAGATCGAATTCACGATGCGGGGCGCGACCGTGCCGGTGAGAGCGAGGGCGCCGCCGCCGTTGGAACCGGGGTCGGTGCTGTTGCGGAAGACGAGGTCCCGGATCGTGGTCGTGCCGACGTCGAGGCCCGAGAGGACGCGGTGCGGCGCACCGGTGCCGTCGAAGCCCTCTTCGTCGCCGTCGCCCGGCACACCTTCGAGGGTGATCTGCACGCCGTCCTTGAGACGGAATGACATGCCGGTACACAGCGCGTCGAGGGTGATGGTGTCGCCGTCGACCGCCTGGTCGAGCGCCGCCTGCAGATCGGCGCAGTCGGTGACCGTCTCGTCCGCGGCGAGCGCGGGACTGACGGGTTGCAGCACGGGCGCGTTGACTGGAAGTCCGAACACTCCAAGTGCCACTGCCAAAGCCGCCGCCATCGTGATCCGAAGAACCTGGACGCGCAAAGGTGCCTCCTCCATTGCAAATGCCCCAGTCGGTGGAGCGGCCACACCTTAGGTAGCCGAACTGACGCGGTCAACTAACCACCGCGCGCACGGGCGAGGCACTGTGGACGGGTGGTGGCCCCACCAAAGCTCCGCGTGCTGCGCGTGATCGCACGGACGAACGTCGGTGGGCCGGCGCAGCACGTCGCAGTTCTCACCACGCGACTCGATCCGGAGCGGTTCGAGTCGCTGCTCGCTGCCGGCATCCCCGACCCGCGGGAGGGCGACTTGTTCGCCCTGCGGCCCGACTACGCCAGCCAGCTCGAGGGTCGGCTGAAACGAGTCGGAGGCCTGGGCCGGGCGGTGAACCCAGTGCAGGACATCCGGGCGGCCGCCGCCCTCGAACGTCTCATCCGCCGGTTCCGACCCCACATCGTCCACACCCACACCGCCAAGGCGGGTGCGCTCGCCCGCCCGCTCGCACGACTGCACCGGGTACCGGTCGTGGTCCACACCTTCCACGGCACAGTCTTCGGCGGTCACTTCCGACCTGCCACCGCTCGCGCCGTCGCCGCGGCCGAACGCGTGTTGGCCCGGTTCACCGACGCCGCCGTCGCCGTGTCCCCTGCGGTGAAGGCCGAGCTTGCACACCGCGGCATCGCACCCGGAGCCATCCGGGTCGTGCCGCTCGGTCTCGACCTTGCCCCGTTCATGGCGGTCCCTCCCATCACGCCCGATCACCGCAATCGCCAGGTAGCTCTCGTGGCCCGGCTGGCCCCGGTGAAGGACGTCCCCCTCGCTATCGCCGCGGTCGCACAAGCCCGTACCAGGCTCCCTGACCTCACGCTCGCGATCGCGGGCGATGGTCCCCTCCGATCCGAACTGGAACGGGCAGCGCCCTCATGGGTGCGCTTCCTCGGCAACGTGGCCAACGTTCCGGGCCTCATGCGAGAAAGTGCCGCCGTCGTGCTCAGCTCGAAGTCGGAAGGTTCGCCGGTCGCGCTCATCGAGGCGTTGACGGCGGCCCGTCCGGTGGCGGCCGTCCCCGTCGGCGGCGTGATCGACCTGTTGAGCGAGCGACCGGGGGCCGCGCTCGCGCGTGACCGCTCGCCTGAGGCGCTTGCCGCTGCGGTGGCCGACGTGCTGTCGGATCCCAGCTACGCGGCCGGCGCGGCCGCGGGGCGGAGCCGCTTAGCGGACGGGTTCGGTGCCGACCGCCTCGTCGCCGACGTCGCCGCCCTCTACGAGGAGCTCTGGGCCGCGGCGCGACCGGGCGACGCCGACGACGGCTAGGGCGACGACGACCGGTATCACCATCCCCCGCTGCCGGAAAGCGGTGCCGGCGTTGCCTTCGAAGATGGCAAGCACGGCCACAACGCCACCCACGAGGGCGCCGGGCCCAATCCAGTCGGGCCAGAGGTTGTGCCGGTGCCGCACGGCGCCTGCTGCTGCGAGCGCCAAGGCCGCGTACCACAACGGCAGCTCGACCACGAGCAGGACGCGCGCCGCCGGATCCTCCGCCTGCCACGGGAGCGGCCCGAGGAAGTTGTACACCGCTGCCGTCGGCGCGCCCTGGGCGACGTCGCCGATGTCGTCGGGCGGCGGACGCACGTGGGAGGTGGCCCCCCGTTCCTTGGAGGTACGCGCCTCGATCTGGGCGTAGGTCACTTTGTCTTCCACGACGGTAGACCCGGCGACACCGCGGCCGGCCAGTCCGCCCGCAAGCGCGACGAGCACCAGCGCACCGGCCGCCGAGAGCGCGACAGGACGGCGGCGCGCCGCGACCGCCGCCACGGCGCCGATGCCGAGGGCGATCACCGCCACGACGTACACCCAATCGCGAAGGAGCACCACGACCACGGCGCCGCCGGCCGCCACCAACGCCCCGCGCCGGTCTCCCCGGTAGGCGACGAGCGCGCCCAGAAGCATCACCAATAGCCCGAGGTGCACCGCCACGTCCTTCAGCACGAGCGCCGACCACAAGACGAGTGACGGCCACAGAGCGACCACAAGCCCGGTGATCCACCCCGCCCCGCGGCCCGCGAGGCGGCGGCCGAGCTCGTAGGCGGCCACGGCCACCGCCGCACCCAACACGACGTTGGTGAGACGGGGCAGCCACGAGCTCTCGAACGTGAGCCGCCACAACAACCCGATGACGTTCGAGTAGGCGCGGCGGCTCAGATCGCCGTCCGCGGCGAGCGCCCCCTCCTTCAGATACAACCGTTCGTCCCTCTGGAGGAACTCGGTGCCGGTCACCGCCAAATACGTCATGAGCGCCGCCGCCGCCACCGCTCGCGCGCCGAGCGCGACGACGAAGACCTTCCAGCGCTCCGACATGCGATCACGATAGGGGACCTCGCGGGCGCGGGTGCCAGCTCCGACCTCCGTAACATTGGCCCGGTGCGGCAGCCGTCGAACTGGCTCTACCTCTCGATCTTCGTCGCGGCTGCCGGCGCGGCGATCATGCTCACGCCGGCGGCAATGCGACTGGCGCGCCGGCTTGGTCACGCCGACCAGCCCGATGGCAGCCGCCATCACGTCGAACCGGTCGCCCTGTTCGGTGGGCTGGCGATCTACGGCGGCGCGTTCGCTGGCGCGTGGCTGATGGCACCGGGCGCCCGGCCCGAGCTGAAGGGCTTCTTCATCGCCGGCCTGGTGATGCTCGTCTCAGGGCTGCAGGATGACGTGGCCTCGATGGACCCGTGGCTCAAGACCCTGGCCCAGGTCGCGGGCGCGCTCGTGCTCGTCGGTTTCGGGGTGCAGGTGCAACTCGTCGGCGTGGCGGTCATCGACGTGGCGCTCACCGTTGGGTGGATCGTCGCGGTCGTCAACGCCTTCAACTACCAGGACAACATGAACGGTTTGGCCGCGGGCTTGGCTACGACCTGCGCCCTGGGCTTTTTTGCCATCGCGGTGGCTGAGCAGCAGTACCTCGTGGCCATCCTCGCCATCGGACTGGCCGGGGGCAGCGCGGGGTTCCTGCGATACAACTTCCCGAAGGCTCGCATCTTCATGGGCGACGCCGGCTCGATGTTCATCGGGTTCGTGCTGGCCTTCCTCGGCATCCGCCTGCGGTTCCTCGACGCACCCAAGACGGCCACGTTCTTCGTCCCCGCCATCGTGGTCGCCGTCCCCCTCTTCGACGCCGCCCTCGTGACGGTGTCGCGCCTGCGGCGGCGGGTGCCGGTCACCCAGGGCGGCACCGACCACAGCTCGCACCGCCTCGTTCGCGCCGGCCTCCGCCCCGCGTCCGCCGTGGCACTCCTGTGGGCGGCCCAGGCGGCGTGCGCCGCCGCCGCGTTCGCGATCACCCGCCTGTCGTGGACCGGCGACCTCATCGTCGCGGGCGTGCTGGCTGCCGTGGCTCTGGTCGCGGGCATCTCGCTCGAGCGACGTCAGCACACCGCGCCCCTCCCGCGCGGTGCGGAAGCGAGCTGAAGCCGTGGATCCCGACGTCTCGGTGATCATCCCAACACGGAATCGCCGGGATCTGCTGGCCGAGGCAGTCGCGTCCGTCGCCGCGCAGACGTTCACCGACTGGGAGCTGATCGTCGTGGACGACGCATCCGACGACGGCACCGCCGCGTGGCTGGCGACCATCCACGACGACCGGCTGCGGACCGTCACCATGCCCCGGAACGCGGAGCGGTCGGTCGCCCGGACCGCTGGCCTCGCCGAGGCGCGCGGGCGGTGGGTGCTGTACCTGGATGATGACGACCTGCTCGAGCCGCACGCGCTGGCGACGCTTCACCATGCCGTACGCCGCCATCCCGACGCGGTGGCGGCCGTGGGTTGCGTGCGGGCCGTCGGCGCAGCGCGTGGTCGCCGCGGCGTGCGGCCGCTGTGGCCTAGCCGAGTCGAGGACGGTTGGCTACACCTGATCGCTGGGTGGACACCGCAGATCGGCGCGGTGTTGACGGCGCGCCATGTGCTCGACGACATCGGCGAGTGGCGGGCCTATCCGCTACAGCAGGACGTCGACTACTGGCTCCGCGTCACCTACCGGGGCACGGTGGTGGTGACGCCTCGCGTCGTCCACGGTTACCGCCAGCACCATGACCAGGTACGCGCGACACCGGAGGGCGCCTACGAGGAAGGCCGGCACCTGCGCGAGACCTTCATCGCCGAGCTGCCGCCTCAGGATCAGCAGCGGGCTGCCGCCGCGATGGCGTCCTGGGAGGCCCACCGGGAGGCGGTGCTGGCCGGCCGCGCCCACCGTCCTCTCCACGCCGCCCTGTGCGCCGTACGCGCCGCTCGCTTGGCGCCCTGGTTGTTGCGGTCACCCATCGGAGTGCCGCGGCTCGTGCGTCCTGTCCTCAGGAGCCTCGCCGCTCGCCCGCTTCGCCGTACACGGCGGCGTAGCCCGCGGCCATCTGGCTGACAGAGAAGTCCTCCGCCCGCTTGCGGCCTGCCGCCGCCAGCCGGGACCGAAGCTGCCGGCCGGTGAGCAGTCGAGTGAGGGCGTGGGCGAGCTCGTCCGGGTCGTCCGGCGGTACCAAGAGGCCGCTCACGTCGTGGTCGATGATCTCGGGAATGCCGCCCACCGCCGTGGCGAGTACCGGCACGCCGCATGCCATCGCTTCCACCACCACCTGGCCGAAGGTCTCGCTCCGGCTCGGTACGACGACCGCGTCGGAGGCGGTGAGCACGGCTGGCAGGTCGCCCCGCCAGCCCAGGAACCGCACGACGTTGCCGACACCGGAGTTGGCCGCGTGCCGTTCCAGTGCCGCCTGCTCCGGGCCGCGGCCGGCGAACAGCACGGCGAGGTCGTCGCCCACTTCGGGGATGACGTGGCGAAGCGCGTCCAGCAGCGACCGGTGACCTTTGATCCAGTGGAGCCGGGCGGGGACCGTCACGACAAGGCGACCACCGAGCCCAAGCTCTTCTCGGACGGCTCGGGCGGCATCAGGGCTCACCTGATGACGGGCGAGATCGATGCCGTTGGGGACGACCGCCACCTTGCCGCGATGCGTGTGGTCGAGCCGGACGAGGACGTCGCGGACCGCGTTGGAGACGGCAATTACGCGCGTCGCGAACAACGCAGTCGCCCGGTCGACCTGGCGGTGGAAGGGCCGGTTCATGATGTGGTGCATGTCGCCGTGATGGCGCGTGACCACGACCGGCACACGCGTCAACCGCGCGGCGGCGACCGCAAGCACGGACGCGTCGAAGCCGTGGGCCTGCACCAGGTCGATCCGCGCGCGGCGGATGAGGGCCACCAACCGGGCGAGCACGGTGGGGTAGTGGCGGCGGGATGCCGCCCGCGCGGCCACGATGGTGGCGTCAGCCGTCTCGAGCGCGTCGCGCTGCCATGGCTCGGTGCCGCGAACGACCCACACGTGGAACGCGAACCGGTTGGGGTCGAAGGCGGCAAGGAACGCGGGGAAGTTTTGGCCGTCGAAGCCGTCGATGAGCTGGAGCACTCGAGCGGGTGCCGGGCCGCCCGCGCTCACCGCCACACCAGCCGATCGCGCCAACGCCGCGCCCTGGCGCGCCACACCGGCCGCAGCCACGTCTGGAGCCAGAGCCGCCCCGTTCGGGACACGCCGCGCCAGCCACCAACGGCCCTGCGGGCGGCGCGCAGCTCGCGCCGTGCCACGCCCATGTCGCCCGCCACGTAGTAGTGCGCGGCGCAGAAGCGGTGCATGCCGGCCAGCACGATCTGGCGTTCCTCTGTCCGCAACGGTGCGCCCCCCACACCTTCGTCGAGCACCAGCTCGGCCGCGATCTGGCGCCAGCGGATGCGGTCGAGGGGATCGTGCATCGATCGTCCGGGGTGCTCGCGGATGCGCACCCCCGGTCGCGGCAGCAGGCGCAAGGGGAGGCGAGCGGCCAGGCGGGCGAGAAACACCCAGTCCTCGCTGCCTTCGAGTGGGGGGAACCCGCCCGCTGCCTGCGCGGCCGCGACCGGCACGACGAGGCCCTGCAGGGGGACGGCCATGCCCCAGAGACAGGCGCGCCGGGCGTCGCGTTTGGCGTTGTCGGGAATCGGCTGGGCCCGGGTGCGGCCGGCGGCGGCATCCCACAGGCGTGCCGGCGCGGCGAAGACGGCGTCGTCACGGGTGGCCGACCACGCCGCCTGGAATTGCGCGACCTGCCACGGTTCGAGCACGTCGTCGTCGTCGAGGAAGATCACATAGGACGTTTCGACGGCCGCCAGGCCGCGGTTGCGGGCCGCGCTGCGCCCGGCGTTGCTCTGCTCGACGACGCGAAGGTGGGGGAAGAGCTCGCGGACGCGGGTCGCGGTGCCGTCCGTGGAGCCGTCGTCGACGACGACCACTTCATCGGGAACAACCTGCTGGTCGTAGGCGGAGGTGACGGCGTCGGCCACGAGGGGCCAGCGGTTGTGGGTGGGGATGACGACAGCGACCGTGGGGGCCGGCACGGCGGGCGAACCTACTTGAGTCGGTCGTCGAGGGAATCGTAGAGGGCGAGGAGTGCGGCCACGCCGGCATCGAGGTCGAAGTGGGCTGCCGCCGCCGCACGGCAGCGGTCTGGCATGCCAGGCTCAGCGAGCAGCTCCCGGAGCTCGTTGGCGGCGGCGCGGATGTCGTGCTCGTCTGGGCTGGCCACGACGACACCGCACCGATGGCGGGCGACAAGGTCGTCCATATCACCGAGGCCGGCGCTCACCACCACAGGCCGGCCCACGGCGAGGAACTCCGCCAGCTTCGTGGGCACCGCGCCGGCCGAGCTCACCGGGTGTCCGCCGCGCAGCATGCACAGACCGGCGTGGGCGTCGGCGATCTCGGCCGGCATTTCCTCCGGCGGAGTGTGCTGGACGACTCGAAGGACGGCTCCCGCCTCCTCGGCGAAGGCGGCCATCGTGGCGCGGTCATAGAGCGGGTTGAGGGTGCCCGCCATCAGCAGCTGCACCGGCGCCGAGGGCATCGGGTGAGGCCGGAACCGGTCGAGATCCACACACGTCGGTACGACGGCGCACTTGGCGGCGACCACCCCGCCGTAGCGCTCGGCGAGGATCTGGACGGCTGCTGCCGCCAGCACGACGACTCCCCGGGCTCGCAGCGCCGCCGCGCCCTCGAGGCGGCGGAGAGCGCGTGCGACGACCGACGTCGGGCTGAGCGATCCGGAGGCGATCCGCTGGTCGACGAAGAAGGCGCGCATGTCCCACACGAACGGGCGGCCCATGAGCATCGCCGCCCCGGCCGGGAGATAGCCGCGGGCATGGACGAGCTCTGCTCGCCGTATCGCGGCTGCGCCCCGCACGACCCGCACGAGGCCGCCCGCGGCGCCTCCTCGGCCGAACTGGTGCGGCACCCAGTGCACTCCCACCGCCGCCAGCCGTGCTTCAGTCGACGGCGCGCGGGGCTCCCGCTCGAAGGTGTGCAGCGTGACGGGCCGCCCCGCCGCCGCGATGCGCTCGACGTAGGGGAGAACCTGCGAGGCGCCCACCCCGTCGGCGAGCGAGTTCACGGTGAGATAGGTGACCCGCCGGGTTCGGGCGTGGCCGGCCAGGTCGTGCAGCCGCGCCGCGACTGTCGGTCCCCACACCCCCAGCGAGTAGTGGGTGCGGACGCGGTGATGCGCGCTCGTCCGCAGCCGCTGCCACGTGCGGGCGTCGTCGAGGATCGTGGCCACGGCCGCGGTCCACTCCTCGGGGGAGTCGGCGTGGAGGCCGTCGAGCGCGTCGCGGACGATCGTGGCGTTGGTCGCGGTGGGGGTCACCACGGGCGGGATCCCATGGGCCATATAAAGAATGGCCTTCAGCCCGCACTTGCCCTCCGCCAGCGGGTGGTCCCGCTCGATCGGGTAGAGGCCGACCCGCATCCGGGCGAGGGCGGCCGCCTCGGTCGCGGGACTCCACCGTTCGACCGTCACCCGCAGATCGCCCGGCGCGGCCGGTTCGCCGCCGACGGCGACGACCTCTGGCGGCGGCTTCACCGCGGCGACGGCTGGCAGCACCGTCTCCAGGAAGGGCGCGGTGGTGCGTGACCCGATCCAGCCCGCGACCCGGCCAGGCGCCGCCGCCGGCAGGTGCTCGGGCACGTCGACCACCGTGGGCACGACGACGACGTTGGAGTTGTGCTCGCGGCACCAGCGGGCGAGGACCTCGCTGCCGGCCCACACCTCGTCCGCCGTCTCGCACAACCTGCGGTACTTGTCACCGGTCGCCCGGAGCCACTGGGGCACCCACGACACGCTCACGTGGTGCTCCCACACCGAGTCGTCGATGTCCCATACGAGCGGGCGCCGGCGGCGGCCGCGGATCAGGCGCTCCACCCACGCGGGGCCGAACGGGAGTGCTTCCTGCTGGACGAGGAGCACGTCCGCGCCCCGGGCAGCGCGGACGAGGGCGGGGAGGCGCCCGAGGCTGCGGAGGACGCACCCGACCCGTGCGAGGGTCGACCCGCCCTCCCACGCCGGCAGGTCGGCGGCCCGGAAGAACGTCCACATCGTCAGGTCGAGGCCGCGGCTCGCGAGCGCGTCCCGGTACTGCTCGACGCGGAGGCGGGTGGACGCGACGGCGGACGGGTGCACGGCCACCGCGAGAACGCGCCCACGGCCTACCGGCATGCCGCCGCAGCCTATGGACTCGATAAGGACGTGTCGATGATTGAATGAGTGGCAGTGAGATCTCTGGCGGTGGCAGTGGTGGCGGTACTCGCAGCGGCGATGCTGGCCGCGATCCCGCCTGCCGCGGGCGCCGCGCCGGTCGGGGCGGATCCGTCGGGTCCGGCGTCCGCCCGTCCGGACCGCTCGGGGGACGCGGAGGTGGTTCCAGGCGAGCTGCTTGTCCAATTCGAGCCTGGCGTGCGCGGGTCGGAGCGGGCAGAGGCGCGTGATCGGAATGGTCTGGCTCATGTACGAAATCTCCCGCTTGTCGACTTCGAGCTGGTTCGCACCGGTGACCGCACCACGCCGCCGGAGGAGCAGGCCGAGCGAGTCCAGCGCGATCGCGCCGTTCGGCTCGCTGAGCCGAACTTTGTGTACCACCCGGCCCAGACGCTCCCCGACGACCCCGAGTTCGGCGACCTCTGGGGTCTGCACAACACCGGCCAGATGGGCGGCACGGCCGACGCCGACATCGACGCCCCCGAGGCCTGGGAAATCGACAGCGACCAGAGCGACCTCGTGGTGGCGGTGACCGACACCGGCGTGTGGGCGGACCACCCGGACCTGGCTGGTGCCATGTGGACCAATCCGGACGAGACGCCGGACGACGACACCGACAATGACGGCAATGAGCTCGTCGACGACGTGCACGGCTACGACTTCTTCAATGACGACGGGTCCGTCTTCGACGAAGCCGACCCCGACGACCACGGCACCCACGTGGCGGGCACCATCGCCGCCGTCGCCGACAACGGCACGCACGTTGCAGGCGTGAGCAACGCGCGGATCATGGCGTTGAAGTTCATCGGGCCGACCGGGGGCTCGGCCGACGGCGCCATCGCCGCCATCGCCTACGCCGTCGACAAGGGCGCGGACGTCATCAACGCCAGCTGGGGCGGGGGCATGTTCAGCGAAGCGCTCCGCGACGCGATCGAGGCTGCGGGGGACGCCGGAATCTTGTTCGTGGCCGCCGCCGGGAACGCCGGCAGCGACAACGACGCCTCGCCGTCATACCCGGCGAGCTACGACCTGCCCAACATCATCTCGGTGGCCGCCACTACCCGCACGGACGCGTTGGCGTCGTTCTCCAACTTCGGCGAGACCTCGGTCGACCTGGGGGCGCCGGGGCAGAGCATCCTCTCCACCGTCCCGCAGTTCGCCAAGGCGGTCCTAACCGGACCCGACACTCCGGGTGCGACCGCGTATCACTCCGCCTTTCACTCCTTCGGGCTCGAGGGCGTGCTGTCGAGTAGCGACCGCGAGGCGCTCCTCGGTGCCGCCCTCGACTGGGCCGGCGCGGTGAGCGACACGCCCATCCTCCTCGTCGACGACGACGGGGGCGCGTCGTTCGAGGGGACCTACGAGGCGACCTTGACCGACCTCGGCTACACCGACGTCACTACGGAGACGGTTCCGGTGCCGGGGCCGAGCGACGACTGTGGGTCGCATCATGGTCCCGACGCGACCACGATGGCCGGCAACCTGGTCATCTGGTTCACCGGCACCGACTTCGGCTGCTGGTCGACGAATCCCTTCGGCGCCCCCACGCCGGAGGGCGACGACACCCTCACCGAGACCGACCAGTCGAACCTCACCACGCACCTCAACGACGGCGAGGACCTCCTGCTCTTCGGCCAGGACATCGGCTTCGACCTCACCGACGACGGCACCACGCCGAACACGTTGCTGTCCGACACACTCAACACCGGCTACATCTCGGACCTGGACCTGAACTTCGATCTGGTCGCCCAGGCGGACACCGCCTATGCCGCCCTGCCGACGATCGAGCTGTCGGCGAGCGGGTCGAGCTCGCAGCTCTTCTCCGACGCGCTGCTCCCCCTGGATGGCGCCGACGCGGGCCTGCGCGGCTCACCGACTACCTGGTTCAGCGGGACGTCGATGGCGGCTCCTCACGTGAGCGGCGCGGCCGCCGTCGTGCACGCCACGTACCCCGGTCTCGGCCACCTCGACGTGAAGGCCCGCCTGCTCGACCTCGGCGACCCATTGTCCGATCTCGACGGCAAGACGGTGTCGGGCAAGCGGCTGAACCTGGCCTCCGCGCTCGAACCTCCGACGGTGCCGGGCGCGCCCACGGACGTAAGCGCGACTGCGGGCGATGGGCAGGCGACCGTGTCGTGGACGCCTCCGGAGGACGACGGGCACTCCGACATCACGGAGTACACGATCACGACCTACGAGGGATCGAACCCAACAGGGACCACAACCGCGTCGGGGTCCGCGACGTCGAAGACGGTCGCCGGCCTCACGAACGGGACGACGTACACCTTCACCGTGTACGCGACAAACGGCGTGGGCGACGGTCCGGAGTCGGACCCCTCGAATGCGGTGACACCAGAAGAGGCCACGGTTCCCGGCGCCCCGACCGACGTCAGCGCCACTGCGGGCGACGCGTCAGCGACGGTGAGCTGGACGCCGCCTGCAGACGATGGTGGCTCCGCGATCACGGAGTACACGATCACGACCTACGAGGGATCGAACCCAACAGGGACCACAACCGCGTCGGGGTCCGCGACGTCGAAAACGGTCACCGGGCTCACCAACGGGACGACGTACACCTTCACCGTGTACGCCACCAACGACGCCGGCGACGGTCCGGAGTCTGACCCTTCGAACGCGGTCACCCCCCTCGGTCCACCGGGCGCGCCCACCGGCGTGAGCGCGTCGGCGGGTGATGCGTCGGCGACGGTGAGTTGGACGGCGCCGGCGGACGATGGCGGGTCGGCGATCACTAGCTACACGATCACGACCTACGACGGCTCGACTCCGGTGAAGACGACTAGCGCGGGCGCCTCCGCGACGTCGAAAACGGTCAACGGACTCACCAACGGCACGACCTACACCTTCACGGTCTACGCGACCAACGACGTGGGCGACGGTCCGGAGTCGAGCGCGACAAGCGGCGTCACGCCGAAGACCGTGCCTGATGCGCCCACAAACGTGAGCGCCGTCGCGGGGGAGGAGTCCGCCAAGGTCAGCTGGAAAGCCCCGGCCGACAACGGCGGTTCGACGATCACGAAGTACACCGTCACTGCGTACAAGGGCTCCACTTCCGTGGGCGCCACCACCGCCTCCGGTTCGGCCCGGTCCAAGACCGTGACCGGCCTCGACGCGGGTGCCACCTACACCTTCACCGTCAAGGCCACCAACGGAGTGGGCACCGGCCCGGCGTCGAGCCACTCCCAGCCCGTCGACATCCCGTTGCCGCGGTCGGGGTACTGGATGCTCGGCTCGCCCGGCAACGTGCACGCCTTCGGTGACGCCGGCGACTTCGGCAGCGCCAGCCTGCCTGGACAAGCCGAGGACATCGAGCCGTCGCCGTCGGGCAACGGCTACTGGGTGGTCGACGCCGGCGGGTACGTGGGCACCTTCGGCGACGCCGCCTACCACGGGGGGCTCAACGGCGCGCTCCAGGCGGGCGAAGCCGTCACCGCCATGTCCGCGACCCCTACCGGCGACGGCTACTGGCTCTTCACCAACTTCGGCCGGGTCGCAACCTTCGGTGCTGCTCCGCACCTCGGCGACATGACCGGCGTCGCCCTCAACGGCCCCGTGCTCGACTCGGTGGCCACACCGTCCGGCAAGGGCTACTACATGGTCGGCTCGGATGGCGGCATCTTCGCCTTCGGCGACGCCGCTTTCTACGGCTCGATGGGGGGTATCCCGCTCAACGCGCCGGTGCAGTCGCTTGTGCCCGACGGCGACGGGACCGGGTACTGGCTGGTCGCCTCTGACGGCGGCATCTTCGCCTTCGAGGCGCCGTTCCACGGCTCGATGGGCGACACCGTCCTCAATCAGCCCGTGACTGGCATGGTCGCGTCGGGGTCCGCCGGGTATCTGATGGTCGCGTCCGACGGAGGCATCTTCGCCTTCGGCAGCGCGCCGTTCCACGGCAGCCTCGGCGCCAACCCACCGCCGTACCCGATCGTGTCGGTAGCCGTCCTCCGCGACTGACGGCCGCCGCGCCTAACCCCAGAGGTTCTTTGAACGGGCAGCCACCCAGGGGGTGGTTTGGCGTTCAAAGAACGATGTGGGTCAGGCGACGGAGTGGAGGGTGGCGGCGATCTCGGCCATGGTCGCCGTCTTGGAGAGGAAGGGTACGCCCCATGCCTCCGCAGGCTCGCGGAACTCGTCCGAGGCGGAAGTCATCACGACCTTGGTGTGCGGACAGGCCTCGCGGATGACCGGTAGCGCGTCGAGGCCGCTCATGCCGGGCAGCATGCAGTCGAGCAGCACGACATCGGGGCAGTCGTTCCGGCAGTGGTCGACAGCGTCCTCACCGGTGCCGGCCTCGCCCACGACCGCGAACCGTTCGTCGTGGTCGAGGGCAAACCGCAGCAGGAGGCGGATGTCCTCGGTGTCGTCGACGACGAGCACCCGGATCGGCTGTCCCGGCTGGCGGCCGGGGGCGCCTCCGTTGCCTTCGGCGTCGAACCTCGGGACGACCTCGGCGAACTTGTCGGCGAGACGGTCGGCCGTGTTGGCGTGGGCGGTGTCGGCCGCCGCGACGACCTCAGCCATGGCTGCCACCAAGCTGTCGTAGAACGGCTCGGCCTCGACCGGCGCCCGCATCAGGCCGAACTGCTCGCCCCGCTCCCGGACGAAGCCGGCGATGTTGAACCACCACAGGGCGAGCCGGCTCGACTCCTCGACGTCGACCTCAGCCGCCCAGTCGAAGCGGTCCGACTCGGCCGCCTCCGTCCACGCGTCGATGAACCGTCGGAACCCGTCGGTGATGCCGCTGGGGACGTCGACCTCAGCCCGAACCCACTCGTCGTGGCTGAGCTTCTCAATGTTGTGGGCCGCCGTCCGCAACCAGGCGCGCGCGCTCGCAGCGGGGACCGGTCCGATTCTCACCCACATGACGCCGTTCAGCATGCCACCGGTCAGCCCGGATCCGGTCGCGGTATCGAGGAGCGGCGCACGCCAGAAAAGGGAATCTCGGCGGTCCGTCGAACTAACCTGTGATGACTATGGGTCGCATCCCCCAGCGACCAGTCTCGACCGCTGGCCACCGATGCCCTGTCCGCGGGCCGCTGCGCGCCTTGTCGCGCCACGATGTGGCCCGCGTGCTCGGTGCGCTCGATCGGTCAAAGCGGACCGCGCTCTTCCGGGCGGCGGGGCTCCGCCTCAGCCCCGGCCGCGCCGCCGACCGGGCTCCAGACCTGGTACGGGCCAGGTTGCGGTCGCTCGACGACACCGCGGCCCACAACGTCGCGGTTGCGTGCGTCGACCTCCTTCGCGCCGCTCTCGCCGACTTCACGTGGGACTGCGACGACGACGACGTCGTTCCCCAGATCGAGAGGCTGCTACCCGCCCTGCTCCGCGAGTGGTCGCCAAGTGTCCTCAGGCTCCTGTTCGCGACAGCAGCCGACATCGGAGCGATTGGTGGGGCCGAGCACAGTGCCATCACTGCCCTCATCGATTCCGCCGAGCGAGCGGCGCCAGTACCCGCGGAAGGGCCGCTACTCGCGGCGGACACGTCGGAGCCGAGTGCGCCGGAGTCGAGTGCGCCGGTTGCACCTGCACCCGCGACCAGCGACACCCGGCCGTCGGCGCTCGACGAGCTCGTGCGGTCCACCGCCCGACGCGGTGTCGACGTCGGGGCGGTCGTCGAAGAGCTACTCGACCTCGAGCCGCTGCGAGAGGGGTCGTGGTTCCTGGCCGGATTCGCCTCCGGCTGGAACAGCGCCACTCCGGCGCCCCCGACCACGACCACCGCGGCGACCGACGCCATGCTGCGCGGCAGGCTCGCCGCGCTCACCGAGCGGGGCGCAACGACCGAAGTGGCCGAGGTAGTTCGCCGCGCCCACGGCGCGATCGAGCGCATCCTCCGCACCTCTGAGGGGCAGCCCCTCGCGGCGGGGATCGTCTACGCCATGCTCGACGCGGATCCCAGCCGTGCGAGTGCACTCTTGCGGCTCCCCTCCGAACCTTTCCCGGGCTACCGCGATGTGCTCGCGCATGCCGCTGACACCGCTCTCCGCCTCCTCGACAGGGGGCGGGTCGCCCTCGCCGAACAAATCCTGGCCGCGTGTGACGAGACCATCACGTTGTGGTCCGCGACGGCCCGCGACGAGACAGACGCGACCTCGTTGGAGCGGGCGGCCGCGGCGATCGCCATACGACGGGTATCGTGCCGGCGCCAGCGCAGCGACTTCGTTGGCGCGGCCGACATGCTCGACCGGGTTCCGCCTGACCGAGTGGCGAGAGACGACGCGGCTCGTGCGGCGGAGGAGCGCGCCCTGATCGCGGTGGAGCTCGGCGACCCCAGGTCGCTCGCGTTTCCGCGCCGGGCCGAGGACCGTGCGCGACTCTCGGCTCGGCTCGAGCGAGCCGAAGCCAGCATCGAGCACGCGGTGCGGGCCGCCCCAGACCGGGCCGCGCCCCACCTGCTGGCCGGACTGCTCGCCCTCACCCGGCGCGACGACCGCCGGGCGTCGGTGGAGCTGGGGATGGCCAAGGCCACGTGGCCATCCGTCACCCCCGAAGCCGACCGGGACACGGAGCCCGCGGGAGCCGAGGCCGGTCACCTCGCTGCTATCGGCTTCCATGCCGCCTTGGCCCGCGCCCGTCTCCTCGAGCCCGGCACCGACGAGGCGGCCGCCACCGCGATGCTCGACGCCCTGGCAGCCGGCTACCAGCCCGGTCCGGACCACCTGGCCGAGGCCATCCACGCGCTCGAAGCCCACGGCGCACCCCAAGCCGCCGACATCGCGGTCGCCGCCTTCGGCACCTCCCCCACCAACACTGCCGCCGTCAACGCGCTCATCCGCCACGCCCAGCTAGGTCACCCCAGCGCGGTAGCCGCCGCGGGAGCCGTAACCGACGAGGAGCGCGTCAGCCTGGCCGACCGCTTCGAGATCCTGAGCGCCGCCGCTCGCGGCGCCCACACCGCGGGCGCACCGGACGAGCTCGACGTGGCCGTCGACGGGGTGGAGCGCGTCCTCACCAGGGTGTGCGACCCGGCGCTCGAGCTGCGGTGGGCGGTAAGCCTTGGTACCGGGCCGCTCCGTGACGCAGTAGGACCACTGTACGCCGACGCCAGGCGAGTCGATCTGCTACGTCGAGCAGGCGCGCCGGACGAGGCCGCGGCCATCACCCGCGGGCTGTTCTACCGGGCGGCGGCCGACAGAGAGGCCCCCCTCGACGCCCACGATCTCCTCGAGCTGATGGGCGAGCTCGGGGTCGACGACGAGGAGTTGGCGTCGCTGGCTCGTCTGGTCCCCGCCGCCTCGGGAGCGCCCGCCTCGTCGGCAACTGCGGACGAGGCGTCAGTAAGGCTTCGCCGGGTGGTGAAGGTGCTCTTCGTCGGCGGCAACGAAGTCCAGGCGCGGTACCACGCGGCCGTCGATGACCACCTTGGATCCACCTACGGCGGGCAGGTCAGCGTCGAGTGGTTCACCCCGGGCTGGTCGGCGAACTGGGGCCAGGAGGCGGCACGCGTCGAGGCCGCCTACCCAACGAGCGACGCCCTCGTCCTGATGTCGTTCGTGCGGACGCTCCTCGGTCGTCGGCTCCGGCGGACCGCAGGCGAAGCCGGGCTCCCGTGGATCGCTTGTACCGGCCACGGGCGAGCATCGCTCGAGCGAGCGGTGGAGCGGGCCGTCGCGGTAGTGGCCCGGTAGGGGCTGGCCGTGTCGCACCTGGGAATTACAGTCATGGCATTCGGAGGTCTCCCTCCCCTTCGCGGGCAGCGCTGCCCGCCTCAGCAGATCGCCCTCGCTCGGGTGACCCCGCCCCGGGCGCGCACATATAAAGAGGAGAGCCCGCGATGAGCGGCCACCAGGGCGAGAACGACCCGGTTGAGGCGATCCGCGCGCGCCGCGTCGAGCTCGTGGACGAGCACGGTGTGGTGCGCGCCGTGGTCGGCGACCTTACCGACGACGACGTGGGCGGTCCCGGCACCTTCGGGTTCGGCGTGCTGGGCACTGACGGCCGGATGCGGGTCTGGCTTGCCCTCGACCCGTCAGGCCCGGTGCTCGTGTTCGACCAAGCCGGGAACGTCGCCCTCCAGCTTGGTGTCAGCGACCCCGGAACCGACCTGAAGCACCCAGGCGCCCACTTCTTCCTGGCATCCGCCGAGGGCGAGCCGCGGATCGGCTGGAGGATCGAAGGCACCTCCGTCCGCCGCCTCGGCTAGCGCCCCTCACTACCGCGCTCGGCGAGCTGCTACTCATAGGCTGTAGACGCAAAGTCATCACCACAGCCTGAATGAGGGCTGGTGGCCAAGACTGCGGTACTCGACGAATTCGGGAGCCGGGTGCGCGCCCGGCGGCTTGAGCTTGCGCTGTCCCAGGAGGACCTGGGGGAGCGCTGCGGGCTGCATCGCACCTACATAGGTTCGATCGAGCGGGGCGAACGCAACATCTCGCTGGCGAACATCGTCCGCGTCGCGGCCGCCCTCGGTGTCGACCCCAGTCAGCTCGTCCGCGGGCTGAGCGAGCAGCCGGAGGGGCGGCGCGCCCGCTCACGTTAGCGAGCGATCTCGGACCGTGTGGAACCGGCTGGCCGTCCGTTCTGGCCGCGGGATCCCGCCAGATCTGGCGGGATCCCGCGGCCAGTTCGCTCGGCGGAACCCGGCGCGGGACGCAGAGGCGTCTCCCGCCGCGCCCGCTGAGGTTGACCGTGCGAGGCCTGCCGACGCGTTGCCGATGTTCCGCGATGAGCAAAGCGCCGTATAGACGCAACGTCGTCGGCCCTGCTGAAATGCTCGCCCAATGACCAGCACACTTCGCGACCCGATGACTGAGGTTGGCGCCCGCGTCCGGACGCGCCGCCTCGAGCTCGAGCTCTCGCAGGAGCAGCTCGCCGACCGGTGCGAGATGCATCGCACCTACGTCGGCTCCCTGGAGCGGGGAGAACGCAACGTCTCGCTCCGCAATATCCTCCGCCTCGCCGCCGCCTTATCTGTCGACCCGGGCGAGCTGGTCGGTGGGCTCAGCCAGGAGGGAACCCACCCGTGAGCCGAGGTTGTGATCGTTGGTGACACTACCTTCGGTAGAAGTATCTGAGGGTCAACCTCCCAGACCGGTGACCTGTTCGCCGAGACGGCGCCGCAGAGTTGGGACGCCCTGTTCAGGATCCTCGCCGAGGCAGTCGGTGAGGACCTCCGCCATCGTCGTGGTCAACGAGGACCTGGCGATGATCGAGGGCGCTCAACACGCACGGACGGGCCTTCTTCCAGCGGGGGACCGACTCGCCGTGATGCCGCTCAGCCCGCCAGAGGCGGACGAAATCACACGTGCCGCGCTCCCGAGGCTTTCGACAGCTTCTTCGTCACCGGCGGCCTCCCCATGATCTGTGACGAGTGGCCCGCGGCAGGAGCATCTGGCGCAACCTCGAAGACGCGCTCACCACCCGACCTCCGCTCTGATAGTCCGCACCGAGCGCGCGCTGGCAGCGGAGTTCCCCGAAGACGCGCAGGCGCGGGCCGTGCTCGGCCGGATCGGCGCGGGCGAGACCACGTTCTCGCACACTGCCCGCGCGCCGGAGGGCTGCAGGCGTCATGGCTCACGCGGTCGCTCGACACGCTCATCACCAAGCACTGTCGTCGTTCGGGGACTGCCGCTGTCGACCAAGCCGAGCCGCGAGGCTCGCTACCGGGTCGCGGACTCATCTCTGCGCTTCAGGCTCCGATTCGTCGGGCCCAACCTGGGCGAGATCGAGCCCGGCAGAGACGATCGGGGCGTCGCACGCGTGAAGGCGGACTGGCCGCCGTGGCGGGGCCGCGCCATCGAGCCCGTCATACGCGAAGCGCTTTCCCGCCTCTCTCCGCTGCCAGGCTTGCCGGCAGCCGCCGCCGTCGGCGGTTACTGGACTCGGACGAACGTCCCGGAGATCGACCTGATCGGCGCCGACCGCGCGCCCGTCGCCAAGGCGATCACCTATGCAGGCACGATCAAATGGCACGACAACGCCCCGCTGGGTAACCGGTATTTCCGCCAGCTCGCGGCCGACGTCGCGAGCCTGCCCGGAGCCGATGCGACGCCGCGCCGGCTCGCTGTGAGCCGAAGCGGTGTGTCCGCGCCCGGCGCAGCCGCCAGGCTCGGGCCTGACGACCTCATCGCGGCGTGGTAAGGCCGTCGCCGAGCCGATCACCGGTGGAGCATGCCGCCCGACGACGTTGCCGCTCGGGCTAGACGATGTGTGACCGCTCGATGGTTACATCGGCCACCAGGGCGGTCCATGTGGCAATGATCTCCTCGTGACTTGCGCCATGCCTGAATAGGTCCTTGTCTAGCGGGTGACCCGCCGTGTCGCGCAGCCGCATGCAGTCCGGTGAGATCTCGGAAAGCAAGAGCAGCCGACCTGTGGAATCACGTCCAACGACGACGCAGAAGTCCAGCAACTCACGAGGAGCCAGCCACGCGCCCACTGTCGAGTTGACTCCCAGGGCGATCGCCTTCAGGTCATCGACAGGCCAGCCTGCGGCGCGAACGTAGTCGTCCGCAATCGGTTGGTCCTCTGGATCGATCCGAAAGTCGAACTTCACGACGGGGGGCTCGAATCGATGGCCGGCGGGGAAGAGTCCCGGATACTTGCGAGTGGTTGACCCTTGCGCCGCATTCTTGACGATCACCTCAAATGGAGGCGCAGTGCACCAGCGGGCGGTATACATCGCGGGTCCCACCCGCTGCCCGAAGGCATGCTCGATGCCAGCGCTCCGCAACCGATCGATGGCAAGCTCAAAGAAGTCGAGCCGCAAGACCTCAGTACCTGGCACGTGCTCGTAACGCCCATAAGTAAAGCTACTCAGCGACGGCCGCAGCTCGACCAGACACAGGCCGTCATTGATCATCCACACCGACTTGCTGTGGCCGACTACCGCCGGTCGCGTCGCGGTCACCGACGCTACATCCACCTGTTTACTTCTCCTACCTACCTACGGAAGAGGTCGACCGATTCGAGCGGGAAGCCACACCGTTGGTAGCCCTCTCGGACGCGCTCCTTGATCTGCGCTGCCTTAAGGTATGCCTCGAGATCACCAAGCCAGCCAGCGTGGAAGGTCTGGACTTCTTGGGACGCGGCGTCAACACGAAGCCGTTCACAGACGTCAACCAAGCCGTCGAAATAGTCGAGGCACATCGCGTCCAGCCTGCGCCGCACCAACTGGAGGGCGTCGGAGTCCTCGACACTAAAGCCGTATCGCGCGGCAGCCTTCTCGAGCGTCCGCACCGCGTCACGCGCTCCATTGACCTCGCCGAAGAACGAGTTCACCCAGTCGTCGAGACCCTCGATCTGAGAGCGCTTGAATCGCCAGCCATCGCGGTGCATGGGATCCAGCAGGCCGAGTCTCATCGTGTCCGCAACGACATCGGTACCTGCGTACAGCCGCAGTTTGCGTCGCAGCAGCTTCGGCGGAGCCTCGTAGCGTCGGATGAACGCCGACGAGGCACGTAGCGAGTCGAACGACGTCAGCGGATGCCATGTGATGTAACCCAACATGATGCGGAGGTCGGCGTCCACTGCCGGCGAGTAGCCGAGTTCGAGCAGCGTGTCCAGGGCGGCGAAGATCTGGTCAACGGACAAGTCCTTGTCGAAGAAGTCGAGGTCCTCGTCCGACACCGACTCAATCCCGAAGTAGATACCAGTGAGCCCTGCCTGCTTGAAATGCGCGAACAACTCCCGGTCGACGGCGTCAGCCCTGCAGAAGAACGTGAACTGGACGGGATGGTCGAGGGCGATGATCTCGTCGCACAGATCATGCAGGCGACGCCGGCCAGCGCGGCTCTTTATGATGAAGTTGTCGTCTTCGAAGTTGAACGCGGCTGTGCCGTACGACTCGTACATCTCCGTGATCTCGCCTAGGACACTGGCGTTTGATCTCTGGCGATGATTCCGGCCCTCCTGGAGTGCCTCATACTTCACTACGGAGCAGAAGGAACAGCGGTAGAAGCATCCCCGGCTTGCCAGGACGGACGCGGGGATTCTGTCCCCGTAGCGTTGGATGTAGTTCAGATACACGTCTCTCGCCATGGTCGGAAGCCGATCGAGGTCCGGGATCTTTGGTGGCAGTGGGTTTCTGACGATTCGTCCGCCTGCTCCGAGGTAAGCGACTGCTGGCACCACGCGCCAGTCCTGACTGGTGAGGACCCGTTCCACGAGAGCGGGCAAGGTGTCATCCGCTTCGCCGATCAAGTACGTGTCAATCTGCGACGCAACCGCTAGGTACTCCGCGGACTTGTCGAAGTACGGGCTCGGTCCGTTGGCGATGCCCGTCGAGCACCTCGGATCCGGAGCTACAGGCAACAGGCGCCGCCCCGCTATGCCGTCGTCGTCGATGTCGCCGGCACCCTTTCCGCGGTCGGTTAGCGCTGCGTCGACGATGGCTCCGACCACAGGTGACTTCGGTGCTCGCGAAGCCGCGAGAGGCACCGCCACGGGCGGAGCAGCAGTTGCTTCGGCTGGAGCCTCTGACTCTGACATCTGGTCGACGCTGATGCTGGGGCCGTGCCCGCCGACTACCAGGAATCTGTCGGGACAGCGGGCGCGGACCTTGGTGACAAACTCAAGGACGTCCTCGACATGCTTGTCTCGAAGCATCGACACCCCAACGATCCTCGAAGGCACGCTCGCGATCTGATCGACAGTCTCATCGATGGTCCATCCGTCGAGGGATGGCTCAAGGATCTCGACGGTGAAGCCTCGGTCCCGCAAGCTCGCAGTGAGGATGGCCACACCCATCGGCTCCGCGATCTTCGCGACGCCGAAAACCGAGCTGAGCAACACGATGTCGATAGGATGCTGGTCCATCTCAGTGTCCCTTCTCCCGTTGCGCCTCGCCAATGCCCGCAACAGCCTTGTGGGGTGGAGGGCGCGGCGCGAGGTGCCGGGGTAACGCTCGCTCCACGCGGTCGGGATCCGCGTCTCGCCTGTCCGAGGCGGGAGTCCGCGACGCATCCCGCGCACACAAATCGCCGTTGCCCGCCCGACTGCATGCGCGGCCAGCGTTGCTTGCCCCCGCAGAGCACACAGCTCGACGGAGCGGCTGCTGCTCAACCGCGAAGCCACGCGCCCAGGGTCGCTGACGTCTCCGCCACAGCATCGGCGAGCGACAGGTCCGTAGTGTCGAGCAGGAATGATCGTGGCGCGCGCGACGCCAATTCGCGGTAAAGCCGGTGGTAGTGCTCGTGCTTGGCTGGTTCGCCGGGATCCTCGCCGCGTTCGCGGAGGCGACGCATTGTTACGGGCGTCGACGCCCAGCACACGATGGTGGGCGGCAGCCCGTCGCTCTCCCAGTCGTGCCAAAATACTTCGGGCAGTACGGTGAACATTGTTGTCCAGTGTCGGTCGCACACGACGCCTTCGGCACCAGCCGATGCGAGAACGCGTTCCACCGCGGTCCGCGCAACGTCACTTGCAAGGGCGAACCGCTTGTTCTGCCACAGCGAAGCGATGTAATCGCCCAGCGAGTCCGCAAACGGCCGGACGAAACGCAGGCTGTGCCGTTCTGCAACCGCCGCCCCAATCGAACTCTTGCCAGAGCCATCGTGGCCGTCGATGGCGACTATGGTCCCCGCCACGTCAGAGATGCTCCAGACGCCCGATGCCGGTCACTCGTGGGGGGCACAGTTCGACCGGACGAATCTCGACCTCTCCCACGAGCACGTCACGGGGCATCTCGACGACGGCAACGACGACCGCGCCGACTGAGCGCGGCGCCATCTTCGCCATGCTGGTGTCGGCGTCACGGTTTCTGATGGCGCCAGCGTTGATGCACGTGACTCGAACGCCGAGCGATCGCGCCTCGAGCCTCGCGACGCCAGTGAGAGCATGGACCGCGGCCTTGGTAGCGCAATAAGCCGCTCCACCTTCGAACGGATGCGCTGCAGCATGACTGCCCATGACGACGAGATCGCCACTGACTTCTGCTAGGCGTGGCAGCGCGGCCTGCATCAAGGTCAGCGTTGCCGTGAGGTTCGTTTCAACCGAGACTCGCCACGAGCCTTCGCTCATCGCAGTGATCGGGTCAAGCCGCCGAACAGCGGCGTTGATGACACAGGCCGACAATGGCTCATCGATCCCATCTACCGCCCGCCGCACCGCGTCCACGTCTCGAACATCGCACAAGATCTCGCCAAGCTCAGATCTTCCTGTGAGTGTTCGGTTAAGCGAGACCACGTCATATCCGGCGGCGAGGAACGCCTCGGCTATACCGCGGCCGGTACCGCGGTTCGTTCCCGAGATTAGGACTGCGCCGCGCCCGGGCCGGGATGCAGTCGCCGTGGTCACTGAGCTAGATCGCCCTGCCACTCTGGCTGCGAAGCAGACCGAAACTCCGTCCGTCTCCCCTTGGAAGCTCTCCGCTGAGGGCCGAATAGATGCGGCAAGACGTCGCTGCGTCTATCCCTGCCAGAGTGCCGAGACTTCTTCGCCAGTAGCGCTACCGCCGCCTTCAACTTACGATCACCAATACCCACCCAGTTTTGAACGAACGCCAAGTTGTAGTAGTGAACATAAGTGTCATCGTACTTAACCGCCAGCTTCACCAAATCCGGATAGTCGATGTCTCCCTTACTACAGACCATGACAAGGTCTCCCAACAGCTTCCCAGGCGAGTGGTTCGGTCCAATCGTGTCCCAGGTGGCTAGCTCAGCATAGACTCGCATTGAGAGGAAATAGGTGGTCAGGGCACCGTCGAATACATCACAGTCAGGTGTGATTCGATCAGGTGGTTTGGTGACCCGTTTCAATAGATCCTTGGTCTCAAGATGTGGGATCCGGACGTTGAAGTGTGGTGTCGCTCTGATGAGCACCTCGACTCGATTGGCCCTGAGGCCGCGTCCTTGAAAGAAAGGGAAGGCGCGGAGGTGTTGCCGCACAAACCCTTGCGTCCTCGGCTTCATCTTTAGTTCGGCAGGCAAGCCGAACGCAGCCAGCTCGTAGCCGAGCTGCTGCTCATTCGCAGCTATCTCAGCGGCAGTTACGCTTCGCAGCTTCCCGCGATACGTGCGGACATGTTGCGAGTAGCCGAGGCCGTCAAGGACAGCACAAGTCGCTCGGAGGTCCTTTCGTTGGACGAAGAAGTCGATGTCCTTCATTAGGGGCACAACATCGTCTGGGTAGCATGTGGACGCGAGGTGTATGCCCTTGAACAGCACGGGCGATACGCGCTCCTCGCGCAGACGCCGCGCGAGAACGTTCCAGGCAGAAACCTGGCACTCGTATGCGGCCACTGCGGCAAGATGCCAAAGCTGAAAGGGTGAACGTCGAGAGCGGATCCGTGAGTCGTCGAGATAGGCCTTCCGGACGAGGTGCACAATTCGCAGCTTGAATGCGGCCTCGAAGAGCGCCTCTGTTGTAACGCTCCTTAGAGTTGGCTGAAGGAGCCGTCGGTGCGACTCCCAATCGGCGCCGAACTGACGAAGCGCGCTGAGAGCGAGGTAGTCGGCAGGCGAGACGCTGACAACTTCGACGTGGTCGGCCACCACCGGTCAGATCACCACCCAGTCTGCGACTCGGCTGAACCGCTTCACCGCGGACTCAGGTTCTTGATCTCCACCTCGACGACCGATGTGGACTCGCTGTCGCCGTTCGAGGTCGTGCGGTTTACCGACTTCACCACGAGGCCGTGCCGGGGGGAGAAGAATGCAGTCGTCTCGTGCCGCATGCGGTCGGAGGTGCTGAAGGCAAACTCTTCGACACTCTCAAGCTTCCACGTGTCGATGGCTTCGCCCCCTACCGTGACGCGGTCGACGCCGACGACCTCAAAGTCCCCCTTCCGGTCGATCGTCATCGGCTCGCCACCGAAGGTGGCAGTGCAACTCGCCGCGTACGACCACTCGGCACCAATGTCGAGCGGTAGTGCGAGTTCCTTGACAGCGGTGTCCCAGTCACAGCGCTGCTTCACTGGGCCTGTTACGTAGGTCGTCGCGGTGACGTACGCGCCGTCCCGTCGCCAGGTCACCTCGTTCGTCGCGGATCCTCCACCACTGCCGTGCTTGACAAGCTGGCTGTGGTCGCCGTCGGTTGTCCCGTCGTCGACCACGACCGTTCGCCGCTCACCGCTGTCCGACTCCGCGCCGTCCTGGCGGGACCAGGAATAGACATACGTCCCAGGTAGCGGCGGGCTGGTCGTGGCGAGCTGGCGCTGTGCCGCCGGTTCGCCTCGCGCTTTGTCCCCGACGTCGGTTGTTTGCCCTGTGGTTGTCTCGTCGTTGCTGTGTTCAGCGGGTGCCTCGTTGCCGTCCGCGGGCCCAGACTCGCGGCCCGACTCCACGGGCGCCGACCCGTCACCACCGGCCGTAGGCGTCGGCGCGGTGGGGGTCACCGAGGCACCTCCATCACGAGCGCCGGTTGCGACCGCGGCGGCGACGCCGCTGACGAGCAGCGCGACGGTCACCACGGCGACCAAAAGGCGCAGTCGTGGTGTATCGGAGGGCATGGCTGATCGAGTCATGGCACGTTGAGTACGGATACAGAACGGATCGGGTACGGCGGAGGCTCGGCGCCGAGCGAGCCGTGGAACGGGGCGCTGCCGAACGAGAAGATCCCGCCGTCGGTCGCGACCATCAGGTAGCCGGCGGAGCCGAAGGCGACCATGCGCGTGACCGGCTGGTTCAGCGGCTGGCCCCCCATCGACCCGTGGAACGGCGCCTCGAAGGCGAAGATGCCGCCATCCGACGCGACCAGCCAGTACCCGGTCCCGTCCGGGTCAGCCGTGAGCGACTGCACCGGTTGATTGAGGGGCTTCCCGCCCATCGAGCCGTGGAAGGCGGCGTCGCCGAAGGAGAAGACGCCGCCGTCGGACGCAACCATGTAGTAGCCCTGACCCGACGGGGTCGCCACGGAGTCGAGGACAGGCCCGTTCAGGGTCGTCCCGGACATGTCGCCGAAGTCGGCCGCGTCGCCGAAGACCGCGACCCGCCCCGCGGTGCTGAAGAGCCAGTAGCCGTTGCCCGACGGCGTCGCCGACATCGAGGTCACCTGCTCACCGGCTTGTACTCCCCCGTTGAGCCCACCGTGATAGCCGGCGTCGCCGAACGTGTAGACGTAGCCCGCTTCGTCGAGGACCCAGTAGCCGTTGCCCGTCGGCGTGGCCTCGATGTCGACGGCCGAGCCAACGGGCGTCGCGTTGCCCGCATGCAGCGCATCGCCGAAGGCGTGCACCGCGCCCGGCTCGCCCAGCATCCAGTAGCCGGAGCGAGACCCCGACCCCCCGCCGCCCGACGGTGACGACGGAGAGTCAGGGGATCCTTGCGGGGTCACTGCGTTCGAGGGCGCTGACGGCTCGCTCGGGCCTGCCTCGTTCGACGCGCGGACCGTGAAGGTGTAGCTCGTGCCGTTGGTCAGCCCGGTGACCGTCGCGAACGTCGCGCTCGCGCCGGCGGTGGCCGTCTTGCCTCCTGGGCTCGCGGTGACCTCGTACGACGTGATCGCCGCCCCGCCGTCGCTCGCCGGTTCGGACCACGAGACCGTCGCCTCTCCGTCGCCTGCATTCGCGCTCACGCCGGTGGGCGCGCCGGGAACGGTGCGCGGCGTCACCGGGCCGGTCGACGCGGCGTCACCCTCGCCAACCTCGTTGGCGGCGGTGACCCCGAAGGTGTACTCGGTGCCGTTCGTGAGACCGGTGACGGTCGCGGCGCCACTTCCGTCGGTCACCGTCGCCACCGGCTCCTCGCCGCCGTCCTGGTAGACGCGGTAGGTGTCGACGGGTGCGCCGCCGTCGTCGAGCGGCGGTGACCAGGTCACGGTCACTTCGCCATCGGCCGGCTCGCCCGAGACTGCAGTGGGCGGCCCGGGAGCGGTCGCTGGTGGTGGCCCGACGCGCCGGACGCGCTGGTTGAACCTGTCCGCGACGTAGAGCACGCCGTCGGCCGTCACGGCGGCGATGTGGGGCCCATCGAGGTGGGCTGAGGTCGGCGGGCCGCCGTCGCCGTCGAAGCCGGCCACACCGCCCTCACCCGCAACGGTGGAGATGGTGCCGCTCTCATCCACCTGCCGCACGACGTAGTTGTGCGTGTCGGAGATGTAGACGCCGCCCGGACCGGCTTCGACCCCGCGCGGCCACCTCAGCTTGGCCGATGTCGCCGGGCCGCCGTCGCCGGAGAAGCCGTCCTCGCCCGTCATGCCGGCGAATGTCGTGACGGTGTCATCTTCGACCATCTGGATACGACTGTTGAGCGTGTCCGCGACATAGATCGCACCTTCGGCATCGACCGCTATGCCCCGCGGAGTGTCCAGTTGCCCAGCGCCGGAGCCCGACGCGTCCGTTCCCGTGACCCGCTCGGCCACGAGCGTGCCGACACGGATCACCGTGTGGTCGCCGGTGTTGGCTACCAGCAGACTCGCGTCCGCGTCGACCGCCACGTCACCGGGGTCGTCGAGCTCGGCGTTCGCGACGAGGACGGGGTCGGCCGACGACGGGCCACAGTGCTTTCCGTCGCCGTCCGGTGGCTGGCCGGCGGCGACGGTGATGACGCCGTCGGCGTCGACCTTCCGGATGACGCAGTTGGCGCTGTCGGCGATGAACAGGTTGCCGTCGCCGTCGACGGCCAAGCCCATCGGCTTGTCGAGCTGCGCGCCGGTAGCCGGACCGCCGTCACCCGAGTACCCCGGCGCGCCCGTACCGGCGACGGTCGTGATGACCCCCTCTGGGTCGATCTTGCGGACGACGTGCTTGCTCCAGTCGGAGACGTACACCGAGCCGTCAGCGGCGACCGCGGTCCCCCATGGGCTGTCGAGCTGGGCGCCGACAGCGGCCTCCCCGTCTCCGGAGTAGTAGACGGTCCCGTTGCCGGCATAGGTGGCGATGGTGGTGCCGGTGAGGGCGCGGACGCGGAAGTTGGCGGTGTCGGCGACGAGTACCTCGTCGTCCTGCGTCGCCACTCCGAAAGGAGCCGACAGCATCTGTGCCGTCGCGGTCCCCTCGCCGTCGTAGCCGCAGTGGACCGATGGATCGGGCACTTTGCCCGCGACCGTGGAGATGGGGTTCCCGAGCTCGCCTCCGGGCTCGACCTTCCGCACGAGGCAGTTGTCGGTGTCGGCGATGTAGAGGTTCCCGGTGCTGTCGGTCGTTACGGAGTGGGGAGAGTTGAGCTGAACCTCGGTGGCGTCTCCTTCTCCGGTGTAGCCGCACACCGAGCCGTCAGCTGCGATCCCCGCGTAGGTGGAGATGTCAAGGCTGCTGTCGACCTTGCGGACGCGGCAGTTGCCCTTGTCGGCGATGTAGAGGTTGTCACCGCGAAGGGCGACGCCGGTCGGCATGTGGAGACGGGCACTCGTTGCCGGGCCGCCGTTCTCCGCCGCCGAGTAACCCGCGGTCCCCGTCCCGGCGAAGGTGACCACCGCGTCCTCCGCCGGGACGAAGAGCCGGACGCGGTGGTTGCCGGAGTCGGCGATGTAGAGGTTGTCGCCCGCATCGACGGCCAGCCCGCTCGGCTGGTTGAACTTGGCGGAGGATGGCGAGCCGTTGGCGAAGTCGGCCTCTCCTGTCCCGGCGACGGTCGTGATCACGCCCGCGGCGTCGACCATGCGGATCCGGTGGTTCAACGAGTCCGCGATGTAGAGGTTGCCCGCCGAGTCGACTGCGAGCCCGGGCAGCGGATCGGGTGCGGTGCCGGGCGGCGGGGATGGAGGTGCCTCGCCGCGGAAGGCGAGCGTCGCCTCCGTCGCCGGCCCGCCGTCACCGGAGAAACCGACCTCGCCGGTGCCGGCGAACACCTCCTCGGTCGGCGGGTCCGTACTCACGTCGATGCGCCGGAGCACGTTGAAGGTCGTGTCGGCGACGTAGACGAAGCCTCGCTCCTCGTCGACGGCGATCGCCGCGGGCGTCTGGCCGACGTTGGTGGCCTCGCCCGAGCCGAGGCCGCCGGCGTAGGTGGAGATGACGTCGCCGCTCGCGGCACGCGCCGGCACGATGACCGCGCCGAGGCCCACCAGCAGTGCCACGAGGCCGAGGATCCCGCCGGGGCGTCTCATGCCTGGGTCACCCGCCGGCGGCGGGCGCGCCGGCGGCGCATCGTCCGCTTCCACGCCAGCCGCCCACCCGCCATGAACAACAGCACGCCGAAGGGCCCGGCCGCCACGGACGAGATCGGCTGCACAGGCCCCAGAGCGACAGTGGCGGGCGCTGTCGCCCCGCCGTTGGCTGGCTGGCCGTTGCCGGTCGTCTCGTCGCCCCCGTCCGCCACTTGGGTGCGGGACCCGACGGCGAGGCCGGCGGCTACCGAGCTGGGCGACGCCTGCACCGAGCGGGCGCTCGTCTCGGCCTCGACCAGCCAGCGGTCGAGGTAGGGCACGGGGTTGATGGCCTCGCCGCCGGCCCGGTAGATCCCGTAGTGAAGGTGGTCAGCGGTACTCTTCGCGTTGCCGGTCGAGCCGACGAAGCCGAGCACGTCGCCCCGCTTCACCCGGTCGCCCTTTTCGAGCCCGGGGGCGAACCCGTCGAGGTGGGCGTAGTAGAAGTAGGTGGCGGCTTTGGTGGTCAGGCGGAGGGCGTTGCCGCCGATGAGGCTGTCCTCGACCAGGCGGCTCACCTCACCGTCGGCCGACGCGATCACGGGAGTGCCACGCGGAGCGAAGATGTCGGTGCCCTCGTGGTAGTGGAGCGTCGGGCTCGTGCGGATCGCGCCCCAGTCGTCGGTGTAGTGGGCCGGCCCCGCGACGGGGAACGGTGCGAGGATCTTGGCGATGACCGTGGGCGGCAGGTCGAGGCCGGCGAGCAGGTCGAGCACGCCCGCAGTGGACCGGTCACCGTCTGGCAGCGCGAACGGCTGGTCGCCGGCAGTCAACGAGACCGCGCCTGCCGGCCGCGGCGGCACTGGCTCCAGCGCGGGCGCGTCGAGCTCGTGCACCGGTGGGAGCCCGTCAGCTTGCAGCTCGCCCGGCGCCGTCGGTTCCTGCCCGGCCGGTGGGAGCTCCGGGGGACCGCTGGCGTTGCGGCTGGACGCGGCGATCGTCGAGGGCGTGGTCGACGGCGCCGTCGTGGTGGTCGTCGTCGATGCCGAGTGCGCCGTCGTGGTCGTCGTGGTCGTGCTCGTCGTCGTGGTCGTGCTCGTCGACGTCGTGCTCGTCGTTGTCGTGGTGGAGGAGGTGAGGTCGTCGACGGTGTCGGTGACGGTGTCGACCTCGTCTTCGAGCAGGGTGGTCGACGTCGTGGTAGTGGTGAGGAGCTCTTCGCCGAGGCCGCCGGCGGGGCTGGGCAGCATCCCGATGCTGACGCCCGCGAACACTCCAGTCGCGACGAGCGCGCCGAGGATCCTGAGGGATCCTCTTCGGGTCGGGCGGGTGGGCATCTGCATCACTCCTAGTCGGTTGGGCGGAGTCGGGTGTCGTGGCGTTCGAGGATGGCCTCGGCGCGGTCGTAGAGCTCGTCGGCGGCGGTGCCGAGGGCGGCTGCTAGGTCGATGAGCTCGTCACGGAGCTGGACGTCGCCGACGTTGGCGGCGGCCTCGACGGCGCGGGCGGTGTTGACGTAGCCGTCGAGGGCCCCGACGTAGAGCCAGTGGGCGTCGGCGAGGAACTCGGGCGCGTCGAGAGCTTCGACCTCGGCGCGGAGCGACTCGATCTCGGTCGCCCAGCCCGATGCCATCGAAGCGAGCACGGTCGGGGCGTAGCGCTCGTTGCTCACGTCCGCGAGGCCGGGCTTGAGACCGAGGGCGACGACCTGGCCGCCTTCTTTTACGAGGGGGTGGAGGTCCTCGCGGAAGGCGGCCAGGGCGGCGGCGTCACGGGCGGTCTCGTCGACAGCGGGCGTTCCGCCGCGGTCCATCAGGAGGGGGCGGCCGAGGCCGACGGCGGCCACTGCGGCGAGCGCTCCGAGAAGTGCCCATCGCAGCGACCACCGCCGTCCCGTCACCGGCAGGGTCGCCGCCCCGGCGGGGTAGGCGGCGCTCATCCGATGGACCTCGTCGGCAACGTTGCTTTGCCGTTCGCTGAGCTGGTGCCGTTCGAGGGCCCGCCCGGCTCGCTGACCGCACCGCTGCCGGCGTCGGCGTCGCCGAGGTAGGCCGCCATGAGCTCCGGTGCGTCGAGGAGCTCGCGGCTCCTTCCCTCCATGGCGACCTCGCCCTTGACGAGCACGTAGGCGCGGTCGGTGTGCTCGAGGGCCATGTGCACGAACTGCTCCACGAGCAGCACGCTCGTGCCTTCGGCGTGCACCTCTTCGAGGATCTCGAAGAGCTGGGCGACGATCTTGGGCGCGAGGCCGAGCGACAGCTCGTCGACCACGAGGAGGCGGGGGCCCGACATCAGCGCCCGCGCGACGCCCAGCATCTGCTGCTCGCCCCCGGAGAGCGTGCCGGCGGCTTGGTTCGCCCGCTCCCGCAGGATGGGGAAGTGGTCCATGACGGTGTCCATGCGCGCCTTGAACTGGCGCTGCTTGCGGCGCGGCCAGTTGCCGAGGCGGAGGTTGTCCATCACCGACATGTCGGCGAACAGCTCGCGGCCCTCGGGGAGGTGGGCGATGCCGGCGTCGACGACCTTCCACGGCGACGCCCCGTCGATGCGCGTGCCGTCGAGGCGGATCTCGCCCTTGGTGGGCGCCAGCAGGCCAGAGACAGTGCGGAGCGTCGTGGTCTTGCCGGCGCCGTTGGCGCCCACGAGGGCGACCATCTCCCCTGCCTCGACGTTGAGCGTCACGCCGCGCAGCGCCTGGATCGGCCCGTAGAAGACGTCGATGCCGTCGACTTCCAGCATCAGACCTTCACCTGCTCGGGCTCCGGTTCCTCGGCGCCGGCGGGCTGGCCGAGGTAGGCGGCGATGACGGCTTCATCGCGCTGCACCTCCGCCGGCGTCCCCTCGGCGATCAGCTTGCCGCGCTCGATGACGTACATGTAGTCGGTGAGACTCGTCACCATCTTCACGTCGTGCTCGATGACGAGGAGGCTCACGCCGAGGCTCTGGCGCACCCACAGCAGCAGGTCGCTCAGCTTGTCGGTCTCGGCGTTGTCGAGCCCGGAGGCGGGCTCGTCGAGCATCACGAACGGGGCGCCGGTCACGAGGGCGCGGGCGATCTCGACCATGCGCAGCACGCCGAACGGCAGGCCGGTCACCGGACGATCGGCTTCCTCCTCCAGGTGCAGGAGCGCGATCACCTGGCGGGCCCGCTGGCGCGCCTCGCGCTCGGCCTCGACCGCGGTGTCGGAGGCGACGAGGTGGCGGAACAGGCCGGTGCGGTTGCGGAGGTGGGTCGCGACGAGCAGGTTCTCGAACACCGAGAGCTGCGGGAAGAGCTGGATGATCTGGAACGTGCGGCCCATGCCCAGCCGGGCGCGCTCGTGCACGGCGAGGGAGGTGATGTCCTGGCCGAACAGCTCGACCGTCCCGTCGGTCGGCTCGTTAAGGCCCGACACCGCGTTGAAGAGCGTGGTCTTGCCGGCGCCGTTCGGGCCGATGAGCCCGACGATCTCACCCTGGCGGACGTCGAGGCGCGCGTTGTCGACCGCGGTGAGACCTCCGAAGCGCACGGTGATGTGGCGTGCCGCCAGGATGAGCGGCCGCTCCTCGCGGGGCGGCAGGTCGACCTTTGTGGCGGTGCCGGGCTCGTAGGTCGCCGCGGGGGCAGCCCCGCTGGGCGAGTCGGGGACGTCACCGTCCCGAGGGTCCCAGAGCTGGGGAGTCCAGCCACTCCCGTCCCACCAGCGGAGGAGCGGCCCGCCGTGTGGGTCCGGTTGCCAACCCGGTACCTGCCCCGACGGGAAGGGCTGGTCGCTCAGGTGGTCAACGGGCTGGAAGCCGGTGCCTCCCGAGAGCGTGTCGCGCTCTACGTCCCGACGCCGCCGGACCCTGCTCCAGAAGCGCCGCCGCGCCACGGCATCCTCCGCCGCCTCGGCGTCGTCGCGGGCAGATGTGAGGCGCCGCCATCGACCAAGCGCCCAGCGGGTCATCCCGGCCAGCCCCTTGCCTGCCCGGCGAACGGTCGGTGCCAGGCGGTGGGAGATGCCGGCGAGGCCGGCCGGGAAGAACAGGAGCACTGCCGCGAGCAGCATCGCCGACACGATCTCGAGCGACCCTTGCAACGCCTCGACCCGGTAGAACAGCTCCTCGAGCGACGCGAACAGCGCGCCGCTCGCCACCGCGCCCGGCAGGCTCGACAGGCCGCCCACGACGGCGACCGCCAGGTAGAAGAGCGAGATGTTCGGGGCGAAGGCGCTCGAGGTGGTCACCTGCTGGTGGGTGATGATCAGGTTGCCGGCGGTGCCGGCGAGGAAGCCGGAGACAGCGAAGGCGGCGAGCTTGTAGCGGGTGACGGCGATACCGAGTGACGCCGCAGCCGTCTCGGAGCCCTTCACCGCGAACCAGGCGCGACCCGTCTTCGAATCGCGCAGGTTCGCCGTCGCCACCACGGCGGCGGCGACCGCGGCGAGCATCACGAAGTAGAACGTGCGCCGGTCGGTGAAGTCGAGGTAGGGGAACGTGTCCTCGACTCCGAGCGCCTGCGCGGGGGCGGACGCCGATCCTCCGACCCCGGCCAGCCATGACTGGTTGAACAGGTACTCCTGGGCCATCCAGGCGAAGATCAGCGTGGCGACGGCCAGGTAGAGGCCGCGGACGCGCAAAGCGACGACGCCGAGCGCCGCCGCGGAGCCCGCCGCCACGAGGGCGGCGATCGGGAGGGTGACGGGAAAAGGGATGTTGAAGCTGCGGGCGAGCACGCCCGTCGCGAAGGCGCCGATACCCACGAAGCTCGCCTGGGCGAGGGAGATCTGCCCGACCCACCCGGTGAGCACGACCAGCGAGATCGCCACCAGCGCATACGCGAGCGCGAGGTTGGCGGTGCCGAGCACCGAGAAGGGTGCCAGCCAGACCCACCCGAACACCGCTGCAAGGGCGGCAGCGCCAAGCACGGTGCGGCCCAACGAGCGCCGCGTCACGACAGCCCCTCGGAACGCACGTTGGACGCCGACAGCTTCTCGCCGCGCATTGCCATGACGGCAAAGGCGACGAGGGCCAGCACTGCCTGGGGTGCGCCGATGGATGACGTGAAGTCGCCGATCAGTGGCACGCTCGTCAGCCCCGGGACGGCGCCGATCGTCAGCCCGACGACAAGTGCGCCGAGCAGCGCGCCGGGCATGCTGCCGAGACCGCCGATGAGCGCGGCGACGAACGCCGGGAGGGCCTGGAGCGGGAAGCCGAACGGGTCGAGGCTCATCACTGAGCTGAGGAGGATCCCGGTGATTCCGGCGAGGCCGCCGCCCATCATCCACGCCACCGCCGTAGTGCGGTCAGGGTTCACGCCCATGAGCGATGCCGCCGTGCGATTCGAAGCCGAGCCGCGCATCGCCAAGCCGAGGGAGGTGAACTTGAACAGCGCGAAGAGCAACGCCGTGAGGACGCACGAGATCACGATCAGCCCGATCTGGCTGTGGCTGATACCGGCGGAGCCGAAGAGGATCTCGCCGTCGCCGAACACGGGCTCGGCGCGCACGGGCGCAGTGCCGAACACGCGCGCGATCACGGCCACTCCGAGGCCGTAAACCGCAACAGTGCCGACGGTCTGCGCCGTCGGTGAGACCTTGCGCAGCCGTCGCACGAAGATGGCCTCGACGGCAGCACCCAATCCCGCACCCGCGGCAACACCGACGATCACCGCGGCCACCATCGGCAGACCGGCCTCACGCAGCTTGAGCGTGATGTACGCCGGCACCATCGCCATCACGCCGTGGGCGAGGTTGAGCACCTTCGAGGCGCGGTAGATCAACACGATGCCCAACGCGAACAACGCGTAGGCCGCGACCAGTGGCGTCGCCAGCACGAGCTGCGTGAGGAAGAACGTCACCGCTATCCTGCGTGCTCTCCAAGCCAGATGTCACGCGTCGGTTCCTTCACAAGCACCCAGCCTGAGAAGCCATTCTTCGACTCGACTCTGAAGGCCTGGGCAGAGTGGTTGGCATAGCGGGCGTCCGGCCGCCACTGCAGTGGTGCGGAGAGCCCAGTGTCGAGCGGCCCCATCGAGTTCAGCGTGTCGACAAGCGCGGCCCGAGTCACGTTTGGCCCCGTCTGCTTCAAGGCTTCGATGAGCAGGTGCATGCCGAGGTAGCCGCCCATCGTGAACTGGTTGAACTCGTCAGCAGACGCGCTCTGTTGATGCAGATCCGATACATAGGTAGCAACTCCGCTCTGACCCTGGTACTTGTCAATTGGAGGGTTGTAACCCGTCCACAGCCACATGCCATCGCACTTGTCGCCGCAGTTCCGGGCAAAGTCGTACGTGAATAGCGGCTGCGGGGCGCTGATGGCGAGTTTGTCCGACGCTGTCGGCACGCCGGGAACGGCCATCCAGTCCTGCGCTGTCTTCGGCTCAAGCAGCAGGATCATGAAGTTGCAGTCGTCTCCGCAGGCGCCCTTCACGGTGCTTACCTGGGTGCCGTACTGGCCCTGGCCCGGGTCGACTCCGCAGAACCGCTCTTCGCACTTGGCGTTGGTCAGAGGGTTGGAGTAACCGGGAATGTTCTTGCCGCCGGAGACCTTCTTGTATGCCTCGTTGGCGGCGAAGGCGCCCTCGATGCCGAAGCGATATCCCTTGCCATACACAATCGCGGGCCTCAACTTGCTCCCGCCCCCTGCCCGGTCAGCAGCCGTCTTCATCATGATGTTGACAGCCGTCGTCGTCGCTGCCGCGACCGGGAAGATGTAGGGATCCTGGAACTGGCTCCGCACCAGGCCATCCGCGCCGACGACGGGAACCTTCTGGTCCTGGAAGTACCCCTGGCGCTGGGCCTGGTCGACCCCCTCCGATGACGGCGACACCGCCAGCGCGAACACCTTGTCGTCCTCGACGAGGTTCTGGATGAAGCGAGCCCCTGTGTCGGGCTTCCAGCCGTCGTCCTTGTAGACGATCCGGAGCTGTCGCGCGCAGATACCCCCGGCGCGGTTGATCTTCTTGGCCTGCGCCTCCATCCCCTGCCGTACCTCGCCGAGAAAGCTCTTGGCGATGCCGCTCTCGGCGACCGTGGCGCCGAGCTTGATCTGCGTCGCGGTTACACCCACGTCGGTGTTGCCGCCGTTGCGGCCGCCAGCGCACTCGAGCGAACCGCCGCCACCGCTCGATTCGGACCCTGACCCACCAGCGTCCCCGCCGCCGAGGTTGGTTCCGCCGCCCGATGTCCCACCCTCACGCCCTTCGGTCCCCGACGGGTCACCGCCTGTCGATCCGCCCCCGCCGCTTCCCGAGTCGTCGGCGTTGCCTCCGGACTGGGAACGCGTGCCGCCACCGCCACTCTTCTCCGTGACAGTACGAATGTTGCCCTGCTCGTCGAGGATGACCTCGCCTTCAGCAAACTCGCCATCGAGTGCCACCTCGTCGCCGCCCCCGAAGGTGCCTAGCGATATCGGCCCTCCGCTGCCGGGCCCGGCACCACCGGGGACGAAGGCGACCATGGCGACGAACGTCAGAATGGCGCCGACGGCGAAGCCTGCCATCGCCGGTCCGAGCGGGGAGGTTCTGGACGGCACCTACACCACTTCCTTCGCGATCGAGAGTGTCCGGCGGCGCACGGCCAGATAGACGGGCGCCGCCAAGAGGAGCCAGACCAACCCGAAGAGGACCGCTTGCAGAGGCTCGCGGCGGAGGAAGCCGAGCGCCTCGCTCGGCAGGGCGATCACACGTCCGATGCCCGTTCCGCCGCTGAGCGGTGACGTGGAGACCTGAGCCGCGGACCGCATGGGCGGCTCCTCGATGATGACGGTCGTCGTCTCGGTCGGTTCGTCGACGAAAGCGGCGTCGCGCGCAGCCTCCCCGTCCGTGGCGACCTGCGTCTCATCCGTGTCGCTGCTGCCAGATGTCCCGGCAATGCCCTCGAGCCCTGTGATGAACGAGAGCTCCGCTTCCTGACCCGGAAGTTGGAGCTCGAAGCCCACGTCGTCCGCGGTCAGATAGCCGTCCGGAGCCGACTTCTGGTAGACGACATAGGGGCCGAGCGGCACGTCCTCGAAGGTGCACATCCCGTCGCCGTCGGTCGTGCACTCGTCGTAGAGCTGGTCGCCGTCGCCGCGCACAAGGTCGCCGTTGTCGGCGAGGACGCCAAACGTGGCGTCCTGAAGCGGGAGCGGCGTCCCTGTTTCCCCGCCGTCATCGGTCAGCGATATTTGGATCTCGCCAACGGCGCGAAGGTTGGTAAACACGACTTCGGTGTGCAGGCCCTCGGCGAGCGAGATCGTGGCATCGTCCGCAGGCGCGTAGCCCGCTGGGGCGGCTGTCTGAGAGACGACGTACTCGCCTGGCGCAAGCCCCTCGAACTCGCAGTCGCCGATGCCGTCTGCGCCAGTAACGCAGGCACCAAGGAGCCGACCGAGGTCAAGAGGGTCACTGTCGCGCACTTGGAACACGCCGCCCTCGAGCGGCTCGCGGCGACTGTCTACGAGACCGACCGAGAGCTTCGTCGGTGCACTGGATTCCGGAGGTTTCGGTTCGCCAATCTGATACTGGGCCTCGGCGTACGCCCCTGCGAGCTGGAGGATGACACGAGATGCGTCACTGTTGTCGTTGTAGATCGTCAGGTCGAGACCCGTGACTTCGCTTCCAGCGTCGCCGTTCACTGTGGCGTCGCTCCAGAGTGCGAACCGATCCTTCGTAATCATGGCCTGCGCGCCGCCTGGGCTGTGCCTGGTCAAGGGGTCCATCTCGGGGCGCGGACCTCTCGCGATGACGCGTGGAGCGAGCCATCGGTTTATCGCGAGGACGACGTCCGCCACGTCGCATTGCTCTCCGCCATCCTGGTTGACCTCGTTGACGCCCGGGACCCCGCACGAGAAGAGCACATCGCCGGTGGCGTTCGTCAGCCGAACATTCTTGGCCACCGTGTCGAGAGCCGACGCCGCTGAGCCTGGCCGGCCCGCCGCTTGTGATGTCGCCTCGGTGCTGATCTCTCCGATACTGAGGGCTCCGCTTCCAGGCACTGTGACGGCGATGCCCCGCGCCGTCGACCGCGAGACCGTCTTAATGCCGCCGTCGGCCAGCTTCGTCACCTCCGCACGTGCGTCCGACTCAGCGATGCCGACGGAGACTGAATCGGGGGTAGCGGCTGGCTCGAGGGACGCCGAGGCAGACGCAATGACCGTGTCGAGGCGGCGACAGTCGGCCTCCGAGCCGGGGCGCGACGCGTTACGGGGATCGTGCTCGTTACCAAAGTCTTTGCAGGCTGACTCTTGCAGCGGTCCGGCTCTGGAACGAGCGGAGTCATACGACAGACACTCCTGGCTGGGCTGACTGTCGTCGCACTGCTCGGCGCCGTCATCGCCAACCCCGAGAGGTCCGGTCACCTGCCCGTACTTCCCCTTGAGGTCGGCTTCTGTTGCCTCGTCGACGGCGATGGCTGCCGCCGACGCTGTGGCCTCTCCCCGATCGGTCTCGCCCGTGAGCTGCGCGCCTGCGACGCGGCCCAGAAACAACCCGCGGTCGCCGCCTTCGACCTTGAACCGTTCGGTAGGCCCGGGCAGATTCGCGTTGGCATCTGAGACAAACGGAACACCTTCGACGCCTCTCACCCACATAGCTCGAGCGCCATATGCAGACCCCGCCCCACTGTGAGAGACTTGAACTGCCTCATCCTCAGGAAGGTCGTGCGTCTCTTCGTCGGGGTCCCGCGGCGCAGCGGGGATGAACGGCTGGGTGCGATCCTCGTACACCTTCACGTGAACCACTCCGCTCGGCTCGGAGAAGTTGCCCGGCTCGAAGACGCTCCGTGTAACCGGGTCGACGGTCAGGTCGGTGTCCAGCCAGTGTCCGATCGGGATCGGCTCGCTCACCACGACGGGTAGCCCGGCGTTGTCCATGAAGCGCACCGCATTGTCGTTCTGGTCCAAGACGTACATGCGCCCTGTAGCGGGGTCGACTCCGCCACCCCCGACGTTGCCGAAGCCCAAGAGCATCGACCCGATCCAAGCGCCGTGGCGGGCGTCGAAGACGTACGTGCGCTGACCGAAGTTGGCACTGACCCCTATCGCAATGCGATCGCCCGCAGGATCGCCGATCGCGAAACCGCTGTTCAGGATGTTGCCCGCGAATGGGAAGAACTCCGTCGTCACGTCGGCAAGAGGGTCGACCGAGTTGGGCTCGTCAACGTGTATCCGCGCCACGCCCGGAGGCACCGAGAAGCCCGTCGCGTTGCGGCAACCCAGGTAGACGAAGCTGCCGTCCTCAGCCGCATCGATGTACGAAGTGCCCTTCCGTTGCTGGAGTGGGATGCCACAGGAGGGAACGCGGTAGGTCCATAGCGGCCTTGACGTGCCGCTTAGGGAGGCCGCGCGGTAGGCATGGACCGCGATTCCCTTGGCGTCCTTTCCTGCCGGACTGTGGTCAAATGTCTGACCGCTGGAGGTGAGCACGTAAAGGCGGTCGCGGGTCTTGTCGACCGCGAGCCCACTCACGACGTCACCTTCCGCCACGTTGGGAGGTGTCTGCTCGGACTGCAGCACAGTCGCCGCTCTGGGAAGTTGCACCTGTACCGGCGTCGGGTTAGCTACGGCGAGATCGACGAACGCGAAGCGGCCGGGCTCGGCGCAACCGGCCGGGTTCGTCGGAGCAAAGTTCGCGCAGCCAAGGTGGAACGACCGTTCGCCGACGAACAGACGGGCCCGAGTTGGATCGTAGGCGGAGACCGTAAACCGCTTCGACGGAAGGCTGCTTAGGTCGATCCACCGGGTCTGGGTTTGTGTATCGATGTCGACCACACCGACACCCGGCTGCACCGTACCACTACCCTCGGGAAGATAAGCCAGCAACTGGCGCCGGGCAACATCGACGTGGAGCAATGGCTTGGTCTGCGTCCCGCCCAACGTGCTGCTTGGGTTGGCGCACGTGGGCGAGCAGTTCGAGAGGCTCAGGTCAGCGACCAACGGGAACCTCGGGTCCGGCGCCGCGGCCGTCGCTACCTGCGGTACTGCGACCGAGAGGGTCGCCGAGACAGCGGCAACAAGTAACCCGACGACGACACGCCGAGCAACGTGCGCCCAAGTCCTCTCTGCGTGCTCTCGGTTAGTCGTCGCGGCCACCATTGCCTCGTATCTGCTTCCTATGAGCGAGGCGTATTCCCCAGGCGAATCGCCTGGGGAATACGCCGCACTTTCCGAACTAAGTGTCTCTTACGTGGAAGGCCTGCATATCCCTACTTCAACGGAGTTGCTGTACTGCCTCCCTAGCTGAGTTCGTTCCTGATTTACGGCCCTGTATCTACCGCCCAGGCCGCCGAGCGATGAGCGACACCTTCGATGATGAAACCGCAGGGCGTCGGCGGGGGTAGCGGCGGGCTTACGACACAGAGGGGGAAGTTCACAGTGGGATCAACGCTGATCGCGAGAGCAGCGGAGAAGAACGGATTGGCCGCGACCGCACCGCCTGCGCTGAGGTCAAAGCATCCCCAGACGTAGAGCGCGGTGCCAACACGGATGTACTTGACCCACCCAGGTGTACCGCCCGCCACGATGTCGGCCTTGTTGTCGTTCATGGGGCTGACGCAGTCGTTGCTCGGGCCTCCGCCTCGAGCACCCGGTCCCATGCCGATCGCTTCCTGGAAGTTGTCGCTGCTGCTCCAAGCCGACTCCGTCACGGATCCGTGGTGGTCGTTGAACGGGTGCTGCGCGGCGTTGTTGGTTACCGGGTCGATCTCAAGCAAGTCACCGTCACCGTCGATGGTGTTTGGGTTGATCATGTGTCCGTCATTGCCGCCGTCGGAGGTGACTGGGACCGGACCCGTGTCAGTGCACGCGATCACGGTGTTGAGGAAGTTGTAGTGGCTGTGGGCAGGGTTGTCGTTGAAGAGCGGTATGGTCTTCGGGTCATGCTGCGGGCCGCCAGCAGTGGCCGTTCCCGGAACAACCACGCCGGTGACGCCACAGATCTCTGTGAAGCCAGCGACAGCGAGGTTCGGCATCTCCTCGTGGTAGGCGTCGCCGTGGCAGTTGGGCAACTTCGTGTTCGGGTCACTGGCAGGTTCGTCTGTGCACGGGTGGTTCGTGCCGAGCGGGTCATCATGGCTGGCTGAAGCGGGCTGCGGCACGGCGAAGGCGATGCTCGCCAGCATGAAGCCTGCCGCCACGATTCGGACGAGTTTTCTCATCGAGCTGCTCTCACTTTCGTTGTGGTCAGAAGTGTCCTCACCCGATCGGGCTAGGACAAGAGGCCGGAGCGGCCAAGTTCGTGGCCGTCATCGGCCACCGGTTCGGTGCTTCCAGGTCGAGCACTTCGGCGGAGTGCCGTTTCGTGAGCATGCTCTCGACCGTCCGGTGCACGACGTCGACATCAAGCCTCAGGCTCTCAGTCACCTCGTCACCGCTCAGGCCCTGCGCGACTGCCTCGAGGAGCGCTCGTTCGGTCGCTGTCAGGTACATGGCTCCTGCCGCCTCCAGGTCGTGGAGGGCTTCGGAGGCCAGATGTGAAGGGAAGTCGGGCTTCCCTGCGGCCAACGACCGCGCGGCTGCGGCGATCTCGGCTGCGCCGCGGTTCAGGTTGGCATGACCGGACGCGCCGGCCTTGAACGTGTCGTAGAGGTGCGGGGCGGCGTCGCTCGTTGTGAGGATCGCCACCCTGGCGGTCGGCGATGCGGATCGGACTCGCCGGGTGGTCGCCGCCGCAACGCCGTGCGCGCCGCGGAGCTGCACCAGAGCAACATCCGGCAGCAGGGTCCGGGCGAGGCGTTCCGCCGCCTCACCGTTCGTGGCCACACCTGCCACATCCAAGCCCGGCTCGCGTGCGAGCGCCTGCGCGGAAGCACGGGCTGCAGATACCAAGACCGTGCAGGTTGCCCCGGAGGGCGCGCGCATCTCATCGTAGAGTTGAACGCTCATATGCGACATCGTCCCCTTCCCGAGCGCGTCATGTGACCTGCACTGTCGGACTGTACGGACGTGGCCCGAAAAAAAAGAGACCCGTTTGGACGACATTTGGTGAAATTCTCGTCGTCCGCATTGTCACCCGCGGGCCTCCGCGGCAAGGCGGGCGAGGTGGATAGCTTGGTCCTTCACGACCGCCGGGTCCGTGACCACGTCGGAGTGCTGAACGGTGATGAGCTCGTCGTCCACGCGCACTAGGACGAGGCGAAAGACGTCGATCCAGACGGCCTCGTCACCTAGCCCTTCCACCTCCTCGCTCACGCCAGGAAAGCGGGTGGCGAAACCGCGGTACTTCGCCTCCGCATCGAAGTCGGCGAAGCCGATGTTGGCGCTCCAGCGGGCATCGCGCTCGAGGTTCATCTGGCACACGACCTGGTCGCTGACGACGCCGAGGCCGCCCTCGCGGGGCTCGAGCACCGGGCCGACGATGCGCTCCGCCTGAGCCTCCGTCACGAGAGTGCAGGGGTCGAGGTGGGGGGTATGGCTGTGCGAGCCGTGGTCGTGCGCGTCGGCGGCGAAGACCCGCTGTGCAGCGAAGGCGACGCCGCCGACCAGGACGAGGGCGGCGAGGAGCACGAGCGCGCGAGCGCGCCAGCGTGGCTTCGGGGGCCGCGCGGGCTCCTGCGGCGCGGCTTCGGTCACGAGTGTCATCGCGTGGGTTGGCTCCTTCGGGACGGGCGTGGGCAAGAGACAGTGGCTTCGAGGACGGCGCCCTGAGGGCTCGCGGTCCGCAAGCGGAGCGTGCCGCCGACGGCGGCGAGGCGGCGCTCGACGGCCGTGAGGCCGAAGCGGTGACGGCCGTCGTCCTCGGCGTCGTTGGCCGCGCTGAATCCGACACCGTCGTCGGTGATGGTGAGGGTGACGTCGCGGCCCGCGCCCCGGAGAACGATCGACGCGTGGGTCGCCTGGGCGTGGCGCTCGATGTTCATGAGCGCCTCGTGGGTGGTACGGAAGAAGGCGTCGTCCTGCTCAGCCGTCAAGCTGGGCAGGTTGCCGGCGACGTCGAGGGAAACGGCGATGCCGGTGGTCGCCTGGAACCGCTTCGTCAGTGCCTCGAGCGACGCCACCAGGCCCATCTGTCGTGCCTCGGCGAACATCAGGGCGTGGATGGCGTCCCGCACGTCGTTGGCGCCCCGGCCGGCCATGCCCGCCAGCTCCTCGAACCGGCGGTGCCACCGGGGGTCCGGCGCGTCGGCCACGTACTGGGTGAGCAGCATGCCCATGCCGGTCAGCACCTGGCCGACGGAGTCGTGCAGGTCGTGGGCGATGCGCTCCCGCTCCGCCGCGATGGCGAGGCGGCGCTCCCGGTCGGCGAGCTCGCGCCGCAGACCGGCCTTGTAGACGATCTCGGCGCAGCCGGCGCCGATGGCGACGAGCAGCTCCTCCGCGCTGGCGTCCGGTCGCGGGCCGGGCACGGCGACACGCAGGGCGCCGTAGACGCGATGCCGGTGCACGACGGGCACGAGCAGTCCCGTCGACGTCGTCCGCGGTCGGAGCGACTCGCCCCGGCGCGCCAGCTGCTGCCGCCAAGAGCGGATGGACGCCATCTCCTCGCGATCGGCCTGGCGCGCACCGACGGCGACGCGGGCGTCCTTATCGGCGATGGCCACCGACCGGAAGGCGAAGCCCAGCTCCGCCTCGAAGAGCCGGTTCAGCTCGCCGAGGGCCGCGTCGAGGTTCGTCGTGCCGGTGACCACGTCGGAGAGCCGGTAGAGCGCCTCGACCTCCCGCAGCCGCAGGCGCAGGTGGTCGTCGAGGTCGGCCCGGTGGATGGCAGCGGAGGCCAGCCGGGCAAGCGCGAGCCCGGTGTCGAGGTCGGCCTCGCCCGCGCCGCCGGGCAGCGGGAAGCCGGTGGCGACGACGCCGACCACACGCTCGCCGCGTAGGAGCGGGAACAGGGCGGCCGACTGCACCGCCGGCGGCACGAACAGCGGGTCGAGGGCGAGGCCGCCGTCCACTGACGGGTACACGAGAGGATCGGGCCGCTCCGCCCACACTCCCCGGGCGCGGGCCAGCTCCGCGGGTGCGACGGCGCCGACGCTCTTGGGCCGGGCGGCGAACCAAGCCACGCCGCGGTGCACGAGGGTGTGCAGCACGTCTGGATCGGCGTCGGAGAGCAGGTTCACCGAGCAGTGGCTCGTCCCCAGCAGCGTCTCGAACGACTGGCACACGAGGTCGAGCACCTCGGCGAGCGACGTCGAGGAGTTCAGCGCCGCGCTGGCGTCGTAGAGGATGGCGAGGCGGTGCAGTAGGGCGTGGCGCTCCAGCGCGGCGGAGGCGATGTCGGCGAGGGCCACCGCGGCCGAGCGCTCCTGGTCGTCGAGGGCGGCGCTGGCGTCGAACCCGAGGGTCACGACGCCGCGCGCCGGGCCGTCGACGAGCAGCGGGAGGAACAGGTACCGGGTCGCGCCGGCGGCGGTGCCGCCGAACTCCTCGGCCAGCCACGGGTGGTCGCCCATCTCGACCGGCGGCGGGTTGTCGACACCGACCCAGGCGCGAATGAGCGGGTCGACGATGGCGCGCGGGACATCCGAGAGGCGCGTGACCGCCGGCAACGGCGTAACGCCCTTGGCAGCCACGGAGGTGATGGTGTCGAGGTCGTCCTGGAAGAGCACCACCTCGCAGCAGCGGGCCCCGAGCAGGTCGGTGTAGGCGGCTACGAGGCGGTCGACGATCACCGCGGGCTCGAGCGGCGACGCGAGCGAGGCCGCCGCCTGCGCCAGCGCCTCCTGCAACCGGGCGCGCCCGCGGACGGTTGCATAGAGCTGGGCGTTGCGGACCGCCAGCCCCGCGTAGGCGCCGAACGCCTCGAGGAGGGCGACGTCGTTGCGGCTGAACGAGCGAACCTCGTCCCAGTCCACGCACATCACGCCGTAGGGCTCGCCGGCGGCCATGAGCGGGACGAGGGCGAAGCCGCGCAGGTCGAAGCGGGAGATGAGCTCGCCGGGGATGACGTCGGACGTGCGGGCGTCCTCGAAGACGATCGCACGACCAGCGTGCAGCAGCTCCCAGCGGAAGTCGTCGAGCTCGACGGGCTTCATGCCGTGGAAGCGCTCGTGGAGGTCGGGCCCAGGCACCTCGCGCACGACGGTCGCCGGGAGGAGCTGGCGCCCTTGCAGCAGCAGGACGGCCGTGCCACCCGCGCCCGTGGCCTCCAGACCGGCCTCGGCGAGCAGCTCAAGAACCTCGTCGAGGTCCAGCGTCGAGCTGAGCGCCAGCGCGACGCGCTCCAGCAGGCGCCCGGTGGCGGGCGTCACCTCCGGGAACGGGGGCAGCTCGGTGAGGACCATCAGGTCCTGGTCTCCGTCACTCAGGGTGTTGTACGCACGAGCCGCCGAAACGTCGCGCGCGGGCTCCGGCGGGGCGGCCACCTCACCCCCTCGCGTCGGTCATGCCCTGCTGGGCGGCGTACACCGCAGCCTCTATCCGGTCGCTGAGGTGGAGCTTGGCGTAGATGTCCTCCACCCGCCGCCGGAGGGTGCGCTCGGACATGTGGAGCCGGGTGGCCATCTCCCGGTTGGTCTCGCCCCGGCCGATGCCGACGAGCACCTCCCGCTCCATGTCGCTGAGCCAGGTGGGGTCGGCCGCCTCCAGGTCGGTCACGAAGCTGGCGGCCAGGTCGGACGGGATCACCAGATTGCCAGCCCACACCGACCGGACCGCCCGGGCGATGTCAGCCGCCTCGGCGTCTTTCACCACGTAGCCACACGCCCCCGCCTTGAGGGCCTTGTAGAGGTCGGCTTGCTCGTCGCTGGCGGTGAGCACGAGCACCTTCGTCGTCGGCGAGGCGGCTTGCACCCGGCGGGAGCCCTCGATGCCGTCGGTCCCCGGCATGCGGATGTCCATCAGCACGACGTCGGGCATGAGGTCGAGCGCCTTCTGCTCGGCGTCCTCGGCGGTCGTCGTGACGCCCACGACCTGGATCTCGTCGTCCTCGTGCTCGAGCATCACGGCGAGCCCGCGCGCGAAGACGGGATGGTCGTCGCACACGATCACCGTGATGGGAGGGGCCATGATCGGGACGATACGGATCTGGTGCAAAAAAAAAGAGACCCGTTTGGACGACATCCGCGCGAACGCCCGCAGCCACACCACTGTGCATTGCGGGTCGTGATTTGGCCTGGGTCAGCCCCGAATAACGAACCCTACGTGCACACTCGCCTGCGCCTATGCGAGAGCCTTACCCGATCTGCTAGAGCAGCCCGTTCCGGCCCGCGACGGCGGCCGCCTCGGACCGCGTCCGGCAGCCGAGCTTGGCCATGGCCCGGCGCATGTAAGTACGGATGGTGTTCGGCGTCAGGCCCAGTGCGCCGCCGATGTCCTCGTTCGAGTAGCCCCGGGCGACCAGCCGGAGCACCTGGACCTCCCGGTGGGAGAGGCGCGGCTCGTCGCCCGCGTACTGGCGTTGGCCCCGCCACTTGGCGACCCGGCTGGCGATCTTGGGGTCGATCACCGGGTCGCCGGCCGCGACCGCCCGGATGGCGCGCTTGAGCTCGTACCCACCGATGTCCTTGTACACGAACGCCAGCGCGCCGGCGTCGAGGGCGCCGCGGATCACGTTGTCCTCGAGGAACGTCGTCAGCAAGATGACGGCGACATGCGGGTGCTCCTCCGTGATGCGTTCGCACAGCTCGACGCCCGTCATGCCGGGCAGGCTGTAGTCGACGACGGCGATGTCAGGGGCAACGTTGGCGATGAGCTTGAGCGCCTGTTCCCCGCTGGCGGCGACACCTACGAGGTCGATGTCGCGCTCGCGGTTCAGGATGGCGGTGAGTCCCGCCCGGACGATCTCGTGGTCGTCGACGATGACGATACGCACCGGGTGGTGGTCGGTGGTCATCATCGCACCCGCACTTCCGCCGCGAACGAGGCGACGGCCTCGACGCCGCGAGGCGCGACATTGCTGATGCGGAACGCGCCACCGTCGTGCTCGATGGCGCGCTGCAGCGACCGCACCGCCCAGGGCGTCCCGAAGAGTGGGCGATGCACGAGGCTCACCCCGTCGTCCCGCATCGACAGCGTCACGTCCGACGTGCTGTAGGACAGCACGATCGTGACGGCGGCAGCCCGCGCATCGAGCTCGGCCGTGAGCAGCCAGTCGACGGCGAGGGCGAAGAGCGCGTACGCGACCGCGGGGTCGACAGGGAACTGCTCGCCGCGGACCTGGGCCGCAACGGAGATGCCCGTCGCCGCTCCGAACTCGCCCGCCAGCCACCGCAAGGAGGACCGCAGGTCGTCGACGTCCCGTGCGAGGTAGAGGGCGCCGCCCTCGCCCCGCCGGAGGGCGCGGTGGGCGGCGCTCAGCTCGTTGAGCAGCCGGGACAAGTTGGCCGGGGTGGCTTCGCGGGCGTCCTGGAGCGCGCCGGCGAGCCCGGTGCCGACGCGGGCGATGTGGCGGCGGGCGGCCGCCCACGCCGGCGCCGCCATGTCCGCCGGCATCACCCTGCGGTCGCCGAGGCGGTCCAGCTGGCGCTGGGCGTCGACGCGCTCGATCACCAGTGAGAAGGCGGCCGCCAGGCCTCCGACGAACCCAGGCTCGAGGGCTGCGGTCCGCTTCCGATCGACAGCGACATGGAGGGCGCCGACGAGGCGACGACCTCGCCGGATGGGAACGACGATGCGGCCCTCCTCAGGTTGAGTGGGACCCTCGTGCTCGCGTGGCGGAGGCGGTGCAACCACGGTTGCGATCGTGACGCCTGTGTCCAGCGGGCGGCGGAGGCGACGGTTGGCGACCCGCACCGCCGTGGGCAGGTCCGCACTCGTGGCCAGCGCCTCCCACACGCCCAGCAGCACCTCGGCGAGATCCGGTCTCACATGATGCTGTACGTCCCAGCTGCCAAACCGTCGCGCGCGAAGGAGGACATTCCGCGGTGCCCGGCGAAGTTGCACAGCACAGGGCTGGCGCGCGGGGGGTCACGATGCTCGCCTATTCGGGACAACAGCACAAGGCAGCGCCAGGAGCCGCTCCGGACGTTGCCGAGGCGAACGACCTGGACCGGGCACAGGTCGAGGAGCTGTTCGCTCGGTACCGGCCCAGGGTGCTCGGCCTCTGCCGGAGGCTGTTGGGGCGACGAGAGACCGCCGAGGACGCCTGCCAGGAAGCGCTGGCCAAGGCCTACGAGGCGTTGCCGCGCTTCCGGGTGGGCTCGCCGATGTGGCCGTGGCTGGCGACAATCGCCGCCAACGCCTGCCGTGACGCGGCGCGGCGCGAACATCCCGAGACCTCCATCGACGTGCTCGACCGCGTCGACACCGTCGACCTAGAGGAGCTGGTATCCCGTCGATCGCGAGCGGGCCTCGTGCGCGAAGCCGTCGCATCGCTGCCCTCGTCGTATCGCAACACCGTGGAGCTGCGCGACCTCGAAGGCTGGAGCTACTCCGACATCGCCGACCTTCGGGGCCGCAGCGTCGGGTCCGTGCGGACGACCCTCATGCGCGGACGAAGGGCGCTCGCGGCCCGCATCGAGGAACTGGCGCGGGAGCGGCGCGAGTGGCCCCTTGCGGGCGTGCCGGTGATGGTGGACGCCTACCGCCGCCTGCGGGCCCGCGTCGCCGCCCGCCTGCAGCCCACCGTTGACGCCTTTGGCGCGGCCTCGTCCAGGCTCGACGGCGCGATCGCCGCCCTGTCTGCCGCACCGCTGTCAGTCATGGCGCCCGTCGCGGCGGCGGCCGCACTCGCGTCGCTCACACTGATGCCGTCGGAGGCGTCGACGGCGGCAGGCACAGCGCGGGCGGCGCGTCCGGTCGTGGTTGCTTCCAGCGATGATTCACCGCCAGCCGACGCCGGCGCTATGCCCACCGCACCCGCCTCACGCGAGCGTGCCTCAACTGGTGAGGCGCCGGCCCCAGTCGAGACGCCCGCGCTCGCGGTCGCCGCGGAGGCGCCTGCGCCGGAGGACACGCCCGCCGACGCCGAGACGCCTGACGGGTTCTACATTGCGGTCGGCCCGACCGGCCTCTACTGCGGCGAGGACGAGGATCGCGAGCAGCTCACCGAGATCGTTTGCGACGTGGTCTCGCCCTAGGTCAGACCCGGGCGCAGACGTAGACGCGAAAGAACGGCTCCGAGTGGTGAGGCCCACTCCCAAAGCCGGTGCACGAGGTGCAGCTCTCCGGGAACGGCAGCGGTACGCCGCCGGCGTGGCCGTGGCCGCATACGCCCGGGTCGAGGTTGCTCGGCGTCGCCGGCGCACTCGGAGCGGCGAACGTAAGCGAGCTGACGGTAAGGGCGGCGCCTATGACAAGGCGCCTCAGCATCCTGGTACGTGTCACTTGATTGACCCCTTCGGAAGACGAGGGCGGCCGTCCGCTGCGGTGCGTAGGCCGTCCACTGCTGGGTTCGACGGGCCTCGGCCATCTCCTCGTGTGCTTCGAGGCCATCGCGAACTATGCGCCCTTCGTCCCGAAAAAAAGAGACCCGTTTGGACGACACGTTGCGGCTTGGTCCGCTAGTGGCCCTCGTTCCTCGATAGCAGTACGAGCTCGACCAGTCGGTTGGCCGCGTCGCCTTCGCGGGACGTCGGCGGCGGCATGGATGAACGCCTGCGACACTGGACTATGCCCGAACCGAAGTTCTGCGATCACTGCGCGGCGAGCTTGGTGCCCCTCGCGGTTCCCCATGTCGAGCGGTCATGCACGGACTGCGGCAAGTCGACATTCATCGTGGAACCAGGCGACGGGGGAAGGGGCATCAAGATCCGCGAAGGGGACAACTTCACTATTCCAGCTGGGTGGCTCAAGATGTCACTCGACCCTTCCAAGGCCACGGCTCGACTGTTCAAGCCTGGGGTCGCGTGGTTCGTGACTCAGCTCCTCGCCGGCGAGCTCCCGTCCGAGCCGAACGACGTCGGCGCCTATCTCCAAAAGCTCAAGGAGAAGGCTGACCTGGTCCTGGAGGCGAGCCCGCGCCTCTCTCACCTCGACCTGGAGAACGAGGAGGACGCTGACAAGGCGATCGAGCTGCTGGAGTCCGACCGGAATTCTGCTGAGTGGTGGGCGCTTCTTATCGGCAGCCTCGCCTCGAGTCTGCTTGATGACTTGCATGCTGGCGCCGCTCCGTCCGTAGTCGTCCACTCCGTCCGGATGCAGGCGGCCCACTCGATGCTCGTCTTCAAGCAGAACCTCGAGGAGCACGTCTGGACGGGCTATAGGCACACAGGGCTCATATATGACATCGCCTCTGCGTCGGCGCGTACACCGAACGACGCCGAGAAGATCCAGGCGCTGCGCCCCCTGTTCTCACGCCTCGAAGAGGATGTACTCCACGCCTGGGTGGAGGGTGATGTCGAACTTGGGACGAGGATCGGCGTGTCGGATGTTGATGAGGCGTTGCTCAAGGGGTTAGCGAAGTATCACCTGAGCGTGTTCGAGCGCAGGCGCCAGGAGTCCACGCTCGCGCGCGAGCACGCGTCCCGGGTCTGGACGAATCGCATCGCTGCCGCAAGCGTCGGCGCTGTACTCGCCTCTCCCGTCGTCGCGGCGCTGACCGCGATTCTGATCTGAGGACCGTCGCAAAAGCGCGGCCTGCTCCCGAAGCGAGCGGACGGAGTGTCGGCGTAGACACCCTAGGATCGCGCTGTGGAGCCCGGCGAAGAGCCAGATCTCTGGAGTCGGCTGTTTGTTCGGGTCGCACTCGTACTCAGTGGCCCCGCCACGTTGTGGTTGACCTCATGGGGGATCGTGGTTGCCTCCGCCGACCGGCAGAGCCGCGCCTTCTGGAACTGGGGTTCTGGGCTCGCCGTAGCCGCCTCCACCGCCGGCCTCGGGTTGTTTGTGCTCGCCACGCTACGCGGCCTGCAGAGAGAGAAGCTGAACGAACGCCGGGAGTTCGATCGGCGGCTCGAAATGGGCCTTGATCGTCCGGCGTTACCACTCCATCCTGGCGTCCCGCCACGGGGCAGGCCATCGACGAACTGGCAGCTGCTTCCTGGAGAATGCGTACGTCTCGCGCAAGACCTTGAGCGGTTCAGCCGTGACGTTGATCGCGGAGCAAGCGACATTGATGAGTACCAAGGAGAGTTGGCACGACGCGCTAGCGGGCTCCTCGACAACGTCCAAGAACACATGCAAGTTGACGACGCTGCAGGGCACACCAGCCGGATTGAGCACGCCCGGTCCGCGTCGGCCGTTCGGACGCTGGGTACCTGGTTCCGAGAACTGGCAACCGAGTTCACACGCCATATGCAGGAGCGGATTGCCGGAGACCGACAGAGACTCCACGGACGACGCAGCTGGTCCGCTGACAGCTAGTTCCCGCGCGATTGGGATGCCGAGGTCGGCGGAGCTTCCCGTTCGTCTTGGGGAATCATCGGCTCCCGCACTGGCACAGGCTCGACCCGACCAGCCTTGAGATTATCTCGAACGTCGGCAACAACGTGTCGGAGGCGACGGAGCGGAGCTTCACTCGGTCGGCGCCCGCCGATCGTGCTCCTCGGTGGCCGCGCACCCGACTAAACCAGGTTTCGCACAGGGCGGACGACTCCGCACCACCGGTCGAAAGTGGTTGTTGGAGTTGACGAGGAGTGATGCTCTCCGGCTTATTGTGTGGAGCTACGTCTCCGCGCGGTAGCGCGTAGCCGAAGGTCGGGCGCCGCACGACACGTGAGGTGATGACTTCGGGGACCAGGCGCCGTGATTGGCACCGGAACAACGGCTGTGACGGAGGGCCGCCGTCGAATCTATGTCGGCCGCCCAGCGGATCTCCGCGTCACACGACCGACATCTGCGACTGACTGGCAGACTGTCCCAGCGTCAACTGATACGTTGCCAACGCTACGCGTGCCCCCCAACTGGTGGATACATGCGCTGGCGTACTCACCGGAGCAGCTGTGTGCGCGACCTTCACGCCCATCACTACCTCGTGCCGGCGTAGCGACCGGACCTACCACTGCAGCGGTCGCCGGACGGATCCTTGTGGGCACGCAACTTTGAGTTGCGAGTGGTGTGAGCGAACTCGCGACCACAGCGGTTGCACTCGTACAGATACTCAGGTCCTCTCGACCGCCTCGATCGCGATGTCCGCGAACCCCGAGGCACAGGCGTCCGATACTGCGGCGGCGCATGCAGCGGACCGTGCGCCGAGAACTCGATTGGGAATCGCGGACGGAATGGTGTTGTGGTGACTCGCAGGCGGGTGATCCTCTCGACCCGGTAGGAGCGATGCCCACTGCCGTCGGCCCGCTCAGCGTGCAAGATCAGGTTCCCTGCACGGGTCCGGCGTAGCGAGTACGGCTCGATGAGGCGCGTCGTCCCGTCGTAGTGCAGTTCGACGAGAAGGCGGTTCGCGGCCGCGAAGCGCGCTGCCTCGAGGGGCACGCCGGCACGCCAAGTTGAGACAGTCGGTGGGGGCGACCAAGACTCGTCCTCGTCGCGGCCGTATGCGATCGCACCTGCGACTACCTCCTGAACTTCACGCTCCAGCCACGCGAAGAGCAATGGGAGCTCCTCAAGGAAGGGCTCGAGTGGCGGCAGGGCCGGAAGTTGATGACCGAGCATGTTGCCCCACTCCGACTCCAACTCGAGCAGCAAAGGCGGGTCATCGAAGTCGGCTGCAGTCGGTACCGAGATGCTCTTCACGGCGCACTTCTCTACAAGCGCCGACCGAATCGCCTCGGGATGCATCCGCAAGTCGTTGCGCCGGAACAGGTTGATGATGTCGTACAGATCGCGCGGCCTTCCCCGCTGCGCCATGGCGCGGATCTTTTCGGCGAACAGCTCGTCAAATGAGTAGCAGCGGGTGTTGCCGCCGCTGGGGAACGTGTCGGGGTAGGGGTGAGCGATCTTCTGCAACACAGCTGGTCGGACCACTCGTTCGTCAGCGGAGAGGTCGAGCTTGACGCGCGGCGTCTGCGATGGCGTCCGGCGCGGGCCGGTGTAGTAAACGCGGCCCTCCGTCGACAGCTGGTTGGGCCGCAAGCGAAGCCGGGGCGCTGTCGAGAAGTCCAGCCCCGACTCGTCTGTGATGCGCGTCAGGGTTCGCCTCAGCAGCGGCTCGACGTCTTCCGGTCGGTATGGGGCGTCTGGAAGCACGGTGAAGTCGAGGTCCTCGGAGAACCGGTATGTCTCGATGTAGCACTTCTTGAGACACGTCCCTTGAAGACCCACGCCTGCGAGAGGACCGGGTCGGTTCCGATCCCCCACAGGAGCCATCCGAGGACGTAGTCCTTCTCGACCACCTCCTCAGTCAGGCCCCTCTCCCTGACGCGCTCGACGATGTCTGCGCGGGTGATCACCAGTCGCCTCCAGCGGTTCCCAAGGTCACGTTGGCGCGGATCCCCCAGCGCCGGACGATGCGGCCCTTTGCGTCTATCGATGGGTCAAGTGCGACGAGCCCACTGCTGCGCCTCGCGTGGCAGGCCGCGATCAGGTCGGGCGCGTTCACGCCGACATGCTCGAGAACGAAGCCGAAGCGCTTGAAGACCGCCCGGTTGCCAAGCCGGTCGCCGTACGCGACCAGCAACTCGTCGTCACGATGCTCGCTGTGGAGGTATTCGTGCAGTACGTCTGCGACGTTGCGCATCCCGCCGCCGAGCGAGGGGTCGTCGAAGATGTCGACGACGGTCCGCGTCGGATCGGAGACCTGCACTCGGACCTGGCCGCGCCACACCGGCGTCGTGCCGAAAAGGTTCTCCTCCGACCGAACAGTGACGCGGAACGATGTGCCCTGGATCACTGGCTCGCGCTCGCGCACCCTTCTCGCAGTGACGACAAGGACGGTGCGAAAGATCTGCTCCGTCAGGTCCCAGTGCTCACAAGCGCTCCAGCCACCGATGTAGCAGGGGTTGAACACACGGGCCGCGACAACCCACGCGTCCTCGACCCACTCGCCTGGCCGCCGGGCATCGAGAGGAACCGCCACATAGAGACCGCGGCGGACGCGAGCCAGCCAGCCACGCCGAGCCAGGTAGGCGAGAAGCTTGCGCGTCCGGTCCACGTCCAGGCCGATTGCCGCCGCGGCCTGAGCGACGTCGAAGGCGCCAACCATTTCGCGGTGCAGCCGTTCGAGCAGGATTCGGTTGTCGCGGTTGATGCCCCGCGTACGGGCTCCGGGCGTCCGAGTGTCCCTAGTGTGCATCATACTGCGTGTTGCATATACCGGTATATGACACACGATGTACTACTCATATAGTAAGTAATACCGCGGCTGTGGTGTACCGGCGCCACCGGAACGGCTACGTGGCTCCATCGAGCGTCGCGATCAGCCCGGCTGGTGAGTAGTAGCGAAGGCTCTCATGCCAGAGTGAGCCAGGCATCGTGCTCCGTGGCGGCGCGCGGTCGCTCCCCCGAGAAGTGCGTTGCCTGTCGTCGCCCCTGGTCCGCGGAACCCGCTCGAACGATGGTCGTGAACCGCCAGGGCGAATCTCGGACCGACTCTTTGAGAATCGCGAGGGGGTCGGCGTCCCGATCGCTGATGCCACCGAACCGAACGACCATCTGTGCGTCGCTGCGGCAAACCTCGGCCACGTTGCGCCACACGTCCCGAAGTTGCCTCGCGAATGCAGCCGGGCTTGGATGGTCCAGCTGCTTGGGATTCGAGTAGTCCACAGATGCGGGCCCGCCTACGAACCAGTTCCTCAGCCACTGATCGGGGACGTACGTGCGCATGCCGTAGAAGGGTGGCGACGTGACTGTCCATCGCACCTTCCGGTCGATTGCTTCGAACGTAGCGCTACTCCTGCTATCGCCACAGATCGCGAAGCCCTCTGCGAACGGCTGGCTCGTGTAGTACCGCGTGGCTCGAACCTTCACCACTGCCCGGACATCGACGCGCGGGGCGTGCATTCCGCGAGTAGTCCAGAATCGAACTGCGTAGTTCGGCTTCGGCGCGTAGGTGCGCGTGCATTGGTTCGACAGGTGTGATGGCGCTCTCTTGGTGAGCGGACCGTGCAGTGCGCCAAGCAAAGTCGCTCGAAGCGCGCGTCTGGCATCCGATGTGCAGTCGCCCAGTAGGTCCTCGCGCAGCTGACAAAGTGTCGCGAGGACCTCTGGATGGTATGCGAGGTCCCAAAACTCACCCATCGGAATGTCGAGAGCGTTTTTGCCTGCGCTCAGGATTTCGTCGGCGCACGCAACCACCTCGTCGGGGGTGACGTTAGCGAGCTTCGCCTGCGTCAACGAGACGGCCACGTTGCTGCTGTCGATCCCGACTGAAGGCAAGCCGAGGACACGCGCCGCGTAGTTCGTCGTACCGCGGCCAGAGAACGGATCCAGCACCCACCCCCCACCTCCCGTCGTGCCGCGCCGAAGTACCCGCAGGGGGAAGTCCAGCGGGAACATCGTGAAGTACGGACAGATGGCGTTTAGTGCGGTCGAAGGCTGAGCCGTCATCGATCCGGCGCTCTTCCGGCTCGTACGTAGGTCACGCCGCGGTCGTTCTTGTAGGTGTGCCAGGTCTCGTCTTGCACGCCAATGAGCTCGTTCATCGCCGTGGCGACGAGCCTGTAAGCAATCGACTCGCGGTCGTCTAGCGAGGTCGGGAGGTGTTCGACGAGAACCGCTTTGAGACTGCCCCAGGCTGCGCCGTCACCACTTCGGACCCTGGGCATCCATTGCGCGTCGTTCCTCAACGCTTCAATCGCGCGCCGCTCGAACGCCGCCATCACATCGGCGCCCGCCGCGGCGAGGTCCCCTCCTAGATCCAGTTGACCCGCAACATCAAGTCCCCGTGTCGACTCATCGACACCCCCGGCTTCGTCACGTTCCCCCGCGAGGGGTACCCCAGCGGCCCTGAGGTCCTGCTCGAACTCCTCCCGTAAGGAGCGCGCAAACGTGTCTGCCGCCGGAGCGTCGTAGGTCGGGTCCAGCGGTGGGTACATCCGCTCGAAGGACAGAACGCGAATCGCAACCGGATACGGCGTTCCGCCCACTGAACTCCAGAACACCCCCTGGCCAGGAATCGGCTCGTTGAGCAGTGCACTGAGCAAGTCGTTGCTGAAATGCGCGTTCGCGCTCCTGACGTTGCCCAAGTCCGCGCCCGAGAGAAGGTGGAAGATGAACCAGTTGTCACCCTGGCTCAAGATCTCGACCGGAATGCTTCCAGGCTGCTGTGTGACCATCACCGCGCCGAGGTCGTACTTGCGTCCTTCCTTGACCCACGCGATGTAGGGCTCAGCAGCACTCGACCTCTCGTTGAGGACGCTCTGCGCTTCTTCGATGACGGCGATCGTCGGAATCGATCGAGGCTCAGCCGCCGTGAATTCGGCCTGGTTATGGTCGAAGATGCGACGCAGCACGAGTCCCGAGAGGATCATCGCCTGACCACTTCGCATCTGCGAGACGTCGACTACGCACAGCTTTCCTTCCCGTAGTGCGCGAAGGAGCAGATCCATGAATTGACTGGACTTGTCGTGCAACATGCCGACGATCGTCGTCATGTTCGCTCGGGCGGCAAGCGCTTCCGCTTCTTGTGCAGGCTCGAGATCGAGCAGCCTTCGGACATCCTCCAACCGAGACTGGTTGCCGTTCAGGGCGATGATGTCGACGAGCTCTCCCCATCGTTGCTGTGGCAACGCCCGCAGCTTCCGCACGTTCTGCTGGTCCTGGCGTTCCGGGCCGAGCGCGATCGCGATGACGTCGGCAGGCTTGATCCGCCGGAGATCCAGCCGGATGCCGCCAGCTACGAAGGATTGATAAAACGGGCTCGGGTTGCGGCGTGGTGTGAACACGCGAGCTTGTCCTCGAGTGCCGGTACATCCGCCAAACCGGGACGCCCCTTCTCGTCTGGCCAGAAGTACTCACCGTCCGGGTCGAATACGACGGTGCCGACGGGAACCTCGCGATCTCGCTTCGCGACGGTGGGGGTCTCGTGGTACAGGGTGCTGAACAGCAGCTTGTTGAGGTTCGACTTGCCGAATCCGGCCCGAGCAAAGATGAAGGATCGCCGCGACACGAGGTTGCTAACCGGGAACTTGATCTCGACCGCTGGAGAGCGCACCTGGACCCAGTCCTCCAAGTGGTCCGCGTAGGTGCTGCCCGCGGCGTAGACGTACTCGCCCAGGGCGAACAGCCCGATGGCCGCGCCGTCGACGTTGTGACCGGCAATCTCCTGAAGTACTGGACCCGACGGGAACGCGACCGGGCTACCGACGTGGGGCAGTCGTCGGTGGGAGGCGACGAACTGGACTCGGTCGCCGGTTCGACGAAGAACGCCGAGGACGCGGACATTGACCGCGTACCGGAGGTACTGCTCGCGAAGGTCCTCGGGGACCGCGCGTTCTTCGCGGACAGCACGGATGTTGAACTCCTCGCCACTCCCGCTCGACAGCTTCCCCTGCGACGAGAGGGACGTGATCCGCCCAAGGACCGCCTCGTCTGGCGTCTCGAGCTGAACCAGGATGTGTTGCCCGTGCATCGGGATGCGTTGGAAGTCGCTTCGATATGGCAGAACGACGTCCGCGTGGAACTCGAGCCCTCCTTCTCGGAACCCCCGGAATACTCCGACGACATCGTCTCGGCCGAACAGCTCTCTGATGGTCACGCCATCTCCTCAGCCATACCGCCGTTGTGACACGTCGAGGTCCTGTAGCCGGAAGGCGTCGAGGACAGGTGCCTCCACGCCAAGTGCGCCCCGGATGCCCGCGAAGATCTCGTCCTGCAGGACGTCGAAGTCGAAGTCGACAAGGGCGGCGTTCTCATGCGCCTTCTGGAGGCAACGCGGGTACAGGGGAACGGGGAAGCCGTCGATTGCGTCGGCCAGGAGGTAGCCGAGCACTGCCTGGGCCTCTCCGCGTTGGGGCAGGAACACGTCGATCGGCCAGATCGGGTCCCTCGTACTGGATCCGAACTTGACCAAGAACATCTTGCCGCCGACGAACCGATTGATCTCCGCGTCAGCGAGCTCGCGGTCATCGCCTCGCGCGTACTCGGACCACACATACGCTTTCTCTTCCAACTCCCGAGGGACTTCGACGTACGCGGCGTAGTCGCTCGTAAGAATCCGCTCCAGGGACATGGCGAGCTGGTAGCGGGCCAACACCTTGCTGTGCTTCGCGACGCCTACCAGGTAGATCCGCCGCCGGTTCCTCCGGTAATGGGCGTCGATTGCCTCCTCCGCAAGACTCAGGTATCGCTTGAACCGATCCGCTGCAAAGACCTTCGAGCGCAGAAGCCCGTCAAACACGATGAGCGTGTCCGTCCCGAAGTCTTTGTTCTTGAGGATCGAGTAAAGCGTGGCCCACTCGACGAGCTCTCGGTAGACCTGCACCCAGCTCGGGCTTGTCGGCCGGTCACCTTCATTTGAACGGATCATGTGGCTCAGCGCTGGGAGTGTCGCCACCTCAAGGTCGTTCATCATCTCGCCGAGCGGCGTAGCTGGCGCGCCGTAGGCGTCGAACTGTCGCGCGCTTAGTTCGGAGACACTCGTAGTGGGCGTGATGGCCTCAAGGCAGTACTCGTTGTTGCTCGAGTCGACGACGCGGATGAGCTGTACGAGGAAGGGATCGAATTGGATCGAGTTGTTCCCGCCGTCGGTTCCGACCAGTGAGATCGATGTCGTCGTACGCGGAAGGATTCGGTGGACCCCTGCGCTGAACCGTCGGACCTCGCTGCGAAGGTCGTCGAGTAGCCCGCGATCAGCGAGGATTCGTTCCGCGATCTCGCGACGTAACCGCTCGTGACTCTCAGGCTCGATCACTTCGCGTGCCTTCGTACGGACCGTCTGGCGAACGGATCTCGGTGCGCAGCGGTGACAGCTGGACAAGGACGCCAGAACCGGCTGCACGCACCAGCCTCATCAACGTGGGCAGCGTCGGCTGGCGGTGGCAGTTCTCGTAGGCCGAAATCAGCGCCTGCGATACGCCAGCCCGCTTGCCGAGCGCCGCCTGAGTCAGCCCTGCCTGGACACGCCCGCGACGCAACGTGCCCGCCGCGACTTCGAGGCTTTCGTCCACGGCCGCAAGATAAGCAATCGCGTATGAGAACTGGTGGACGCCGGTCCTCGCCTTCAGCGAGAGCTGTTGCCAAGGCACCAATGGCAGTTGTCGTAGGACCTGTCCACCTTGGCTTCTGTCAGGGTGTGGTACCACTGGCGGTGCTCGGGTTTGATCTCGTCGAGCTGGCACGAGCTCTCCTCGTTCTGGGTGTCGTGGACCTCGAGGGTGTTGGTGTTGCCCAGGTATCGCTTCAGCTTGATCACGGTAACGTCCTCCTTCGACTCTCGGTACGGATCCGCGGTGTCGTGCCCGCGAGCGCAAAGCCAGTCGTCGCGGCGTCACAGCCGTGGCGGCGCGTCGTGGCGCGGGCGGGCGAAGCGGCCGAGGCCGCCGATGGGGAGCTCGGCGGGCGGCGTGCCGGCCGCGCCGCCGCGCGCGCCGAGGCGGGCGAGGCGGCGCAGTAGCGGCACCCGTTGGCGGGCAGCGAGGTAGAGGACGACCGCGCCGGCGAACAGCACCGCGGCCGCGGTGGTCTGGGCGGTGGTGTCATCGATGGACGCGGGCACCGCCGGCCGGACCTCGGGCAGGGCAACCTGGCGCCGCGTAGGCGCGGGCGCAACGGGCTCGGCGAGGTCGACGGACGGGGCGACGGGCTCCGGCCCGAACGCCGGCGCGGCTGGGGCCGGCAGCTCCTCCTCGAAGACAGGCGCGGGCGCGAGTGGTGGCGGCACGGCGGTGAGGGGGTCCTTGGTGACTGCGGCACTGCTCTCCGGCGGTGCCACGACGTCGGCGACCGTGACGTCGACGGCGAGGGCAGCAGCGTCGACCTTCTCAAACCGCAGCTCGAAGGGGGCATGCGCTCCCACCGGTGCGTCCGCGTCGACGAAGGGCACGATAGCCACGTCGACCTCCCGGCTCCCGCCGGCGTCTCGCGCGAGCCCGGCGAGGTCGAACGTCCACGCGCTGCCGTCCTCGGCGGGGACTCCCGCCACCGACGCCCCGCCGAAGGCGGCGTCACAGTCGGCCAGAGGCCGGCTGTCCCACCGCCCGCCCTCCTCCCCCACCCACGCCGACGCCGTCGGGCACGCCAGCAGGTCGCCCTCGCCGGCACCGTTGCCGTCCGCCACCGCGAGCGTGAGCACGGGGTTCGTCTCGTCCGAACCGAGCGCGAAGCGGACGGCGCCAATGGCGTGGGCGCCGTCGGGGTCGCGGGCGACGAACAGGCCGCCGTCGGGTACGTCGGGAGGCGGGGGTGGCGCGGGCGCGGTGCCGGGCAGTCCCACGTCCGGCGCGGGCCCGACGCCGTCGACCGTCTCGCCGGTGTTGGCCCGCCACCACCAGCCCGAGTCGGCCAGCTCGGCGGCCCCGGCTGGCGCGCCAGCCACGGCGATCAGGACGGCGGCCACCGCGACGCAGACGGCGGAACGGGCGACGAGTCTCATGGCTCTCATGGCGCGACCTCCTGCGGGTGCGCGGCACCCGAGCGACGGATGGCGGCGAGGTCGCCGCCGAGGTAGGAGCTGATCACGCGCGGGTCGGCGATCACCGCCTCCGGCGTTCCGTCCACGATCGGGTGGCCGAGCTCGAGGGCGATCATGCGGTCGGAGATGCTCGTGATGAGGGGCATGTCGTGCTCGATCACGAGCAGGGCACAGCCCGTCTCCTGCTGGATGCGCCGGAGCAGCGGGGCCAGGGCCTCGGTCTCGCGCTGGGCGATGCCCGAGGACGGTTCGTCGAGGAGGAGCACCTTGGGGTCGTGCGCGATCGTCATCGCCAGGTCGACGATGCGCCGCGACCCGGTCGAGAGCTCTCGCACGAACTTGTCGCGGAACGCGCCCAGGTTCATGAGCTCGATGAGGTCGGCGACGGCCCACGCCACGTCCTCCTCCTGGCGGACGATGAGCGGCAGGTTGAGCAGCGAGGCCATGTGGTCGCGCAGCTCGAGGTGGCGCTCGAGCCCGATGGCGATGTTCTCGGCCACGGTGAGCGAGGGGATCAGCCGGGCGTCCTGGAACGACCGACCGACGCCGAGCCATGCGCGCCGGTCGGCTGTCATGGTCGTGATGTCGTGGCCGTCGAGCACGATGCGGCCCTCGTCGGCGGCGACGAAGCCGGAGACGAGGTCGAAGATCGTGGTCTTGCCCGCGCCGTTGGGACCGATCAGGCCGAGGATCTCGCCTGGGGCGAGAACGAGGCTGGCGTCGTTGACGGCACCGATGCCGCCGAACCGCTTCACGAGCGCCTCGACCTGGAGCACCGGCTCCGGCGACGCGGTGGACTCTGGAGTGGCCTGCCCCCGGCTTCCGAGGGCAGGCGACTCCAGAGTGCGGTGGCCCGTCGCCCGGCCCGCGCCTTCCAGGAACACCGACCGAACGATGTCGTCGCGTTCGAGGAGCTCGGCCGTCGGGCCTTCGAAGCGCACCTCGCCCTTCTCCATGAAGTAGGCGCGCTCGGCGAGGGTCAGCGCCACGTTGATCGACTGCTCGACGAGGATGATGGCGGTGCCGTTATCGCGGATGCGCCGCACGATGCCGAGGAGCTGCTCGACGATGGTCGGCGCCAGTCCGAGCGAGAGTTCGTCGATCATCAGTAGACGCGGCTTGGCGATGAAGGCCATCCCGAGCGCGAGCATCTGCTGCTCACCCCCCGAGAGGTTCCCGGCCATCTGGTCCAGCCGCTCCCGCAGCCGCGGGAACGTGACCAAGACGTCCTCCGTCGCGGTAGACAGGTACTCCGGGTCGCCGCGATACAGCCAGCCCGCCGCGCGTAGGTGCTCGGCGACCGTGAGGGTCGGGAACACCGCCTTCCCGCCCGGCACCTGGATGACGCCGAGCGCGGTGGTCTGGGCGCCGTCGGCGTGGGTGATGTCGCGCCCCTCGAAGAAGATGGCGCCCCCGATGGGGTCGACCGTGCCGCTGATCGCCTTCAGGAGCGTCGACTTGCCCGCGCCGTTCGTCCCGAGCAGGGCCACAATCTCGTTCGGCCGCACCTCCAGGTCGACGCCGAACAGCACCTGCACCTGGTCGTACGCGACCTCGACACCGCGGCAGACGAGCAGCGCCTGCTCGCCGTAGGCGTCGAGCTCGGCGCGGAGCTGCACCGCGGTCGCGAGCGCGTTCTCAGCTTGCTCGACGTCGCGCTCGACGAACCGCCGCGCCGAGGCGCCGATGAGCCCGGCGACCGCGATGACGCCCGACAGGACGCCGATGGCGACGCGGTAGCCCTCGCTGTCGCCCAGGCTGAACAAGGCGATCGACAGGAACCCGCCGAGGCCGACGAACAGGATGGCGTAGGCGAACGCCTGCGAGCGGACGCGCGGGGGCGCGACCTGTCCGACGAGCGGGAAGTACGCGGGCTGGTAGGCGCCCACGCCGAGTGACAGGACGAAGGCCATGGCCAGCGACAGCCACGACCACGGGGCAACCGCCATGAGCATGAGCCCGAGGGCGAACTGGACGAAGCTGAGACCGGTGATCGTGGCCAGGCGCGCCCGGCGTCGCTGCGCGATGGCGGCCGACGCCAGGCGGGCGCCGCCAACCAGGCCGACGACGGTGCCGGCACCGAACACGAACTGCACGACGCCGCGGTCGAAGGCGTCGTAGCCGTAGACCTCCTCGAAGAACAGGGCGAGGAACTGGCCGACCGAGAGCAGCCCCGCACCGAGGAAGAAGGCACCCAGCCAGAGGCGGCGCAGGGTGCGGACGGCGAACAGCTGGCGGCGCGCCTCGGCGAAGGAGATGGGCGCCTGGTCGCTCGTCCGCGCCGCCAGGTCAGCGTCGATGCTCTCGCCCCGCAACGGTTCGCGGAGCTTGGCCACGGCGAGCAGCAACGCGAACGTCGGCACCGACAGGAGGATGAACGCCCACTGCCACCCGAGCGTCGCGGCGATCGCACCGGCCGCGAGCGCCGACAGCGCGCTCACCGGGTTGGCCATGCGGTGGATCTGGAAAACGCGCGGGTGCGCGTCGGGCGGGTAGTAGTCGGAGAGCAGCGACGGGTGGACGACCTCGTTGATGACGCGCCCGACGCCCGCGAGGAGACGGACGACGAAGAGCAGCGCGACCGCGGGGACCACGCCGGTGAGCACGCTCATGACCCCCCACAGCACGGCGGCGGCGGCGCTCACGCGCACCCGGTTGACGCGGTCCGCGATGACGCCCATCGGGAGGGCGGCGAGGAGCACGAACACCGCCGTCGTCACGCCGACCGCGCCGATGCCGGCGTCGGACAGGCCGAAGGCGTCGCGGATCTCGGGCGTGAGGGCGGCGAAGGCGATGCGGTCGAACTCGTCGACGAAGTTCAGCCCGAAGAGCAGCCCGAGCGGCACGAGCGTGCCGCCTTCGGCCGCCGGTCCGAGCAGGCGGGCGCGCAGGCCGATCACCTGCCCGCCGCCTCGAGCTCGCCCGCCTCAGCCGCCTCAGCCGCGCCCGTCTCGGCTGGCACGCCAGCCGGCGCGAGGGCGACGTCGTCGTGGCCCGTGAGCGAGTCGGCGACCAGGCTGGGCACGTGGATGCCGCGGCGGGCGGCGACCTTGCGCAGCAGCGAGTCGCGGATCTGGTAGGCGCCCTCGGCCAGCCCGCCCGGCAGGAAGTTGAGGAGGATCAACAGGCCCAGACCGCTCGTCAGGACCTCGACGAATTCGATGTTGCGGAGGCCGGGAAGCAGCGGCACGCCCACGACGTAGGCGGCTCCGAGCAGCGCACCCGAGATCGACCCGACGCCGCCGATGACGGCCATCACGAACAGCTCGATCGACTTCTCCGGCGTGAACCC
>CAZWDB010000005.1:0-74273 GCA_964632885.1 uncultured Acidimicrobiales bacterium
TCCAGCAGGACCCCGTCGTCTCCCAGGTCAAGCTCATCGCCGAACCGTGGGACATAGGCGAGGGTGGCTACCAGGTCGGTAACTTCCCCGCCCTGTGGTCGGAGTGGAACGGCAAATACCGCGACACTGTCCGGGACTTCTGGCGGGGTGAGGCGGCCACCGTGGGCGAGTTCGCCGCCCGCCTCACGGGCAGTTCCGATCTCTACCAGGCCGACACCCGCCAGCCGGTGGCAAGCATCAACTTCGTCGCCGCCCACGATGGCTTCACTCTTCGAGATCTGGTGTCCTACAACGACAAGCACAACGACGCCAACGGGGAAGAAAACCGCGACGGGGAAAGTCACAACCGGTCCTGGAACTGCGGCGCCGAAGGCGACAGCGACGACGAAGCCATCCTCGCCCTACGCCGCCAGCAGCAACGCAACTTCCTGGCCACCCTGCTGCTATCCCAGGGAGTCCCGATGCTCGTGGGCGGGGACGAGTTGGGCCGCACCCAAGGCGGCAACAACAACGCCTACTGCCAGGACAACGAGACTTCCTGGTTCGACTGGAACCACGTCGATGGCGACCTGTATGCATTCACCCGCCGGGTTATCGCCCTGCGCCAAGAGCACCCGGTCTTCCGGCGGAGGCGGTGGTTCCGGGGCCGGCCGATCCGGGACACCGTCGACCTCGGCTGGTGCCGCCCCGATGGAGCCGAGATGAGCGACGACGACTGGGACATCAGCCACGCCCGCTCGGTGGGGGTGTTCCTCAACGGCGAGGCCATCGCCGGCCGGGACGAACGCGGCCAGCGCATCACCGACGACTCGTTCCTAGTGCTCTTCAACGCCCACCACGAGAGCATGGACTGGATCCTCCCCAAAGCCTGGGGAGAAGCATGGGCACCTGTGCTCGCCACCACGGCCACCGACCCGGAGAAGAACCCGATCCCGGCGGGCGGGGAGCTAGTCCTAGCCGCTCGCTCCGTCGTCGTCCTCCGTCGAAGCTGAACCTCGTTGGTCGTGGCACGACCGTGTCGTCCCGGCCCTCTCAGGTCAATGATCGACTGCTCGGTCAGCCTTCGTCGGCTGGGTCCTCGCGGAGGTTGTCGGCAGCGTAGGCAAGGAGTCGGGACACTTGCCTCTGGCTGAGGCCGAGCCGTGCGCCGATTTCACGTTGGGTGAGTCCCTCGCGGAAACGTAGGCGGAGCAGTTCCCGGCAATGCTCTGGTAGGCCACGCGTGAGACGATCCAGATCGAGGTGGACCTCGATCTCGGCGAGGTGTACGTCGACAAAGCCATAGCGGTCGGGGTCGACCGGCGTTGGCCGGGGATGGTCGCCGTCGGTGTGGTCGATTGGCACGGTCCGGTAGCTGGCCCCGGTGGCGAGTGCCTGGACGACGTCGTCGACGCTGAGTTGGAGCGCCTTGGCCACCTCGTTGGCGGTGGGCTCACGTCGGAGCCGTTGGGTGAGTTCCGGGACGGCGTCTCGCACCCGGAGGTAGCGTTCCTGTGCCGCGCGGGTGGGTCGAACCAGCCATGCGCTATCCCGGAAGTACCGCTTGAGCTCGCCGAGGATGGTGGCCGATCCGAACGTCGAGAACGAATGTCCCCGGCGCGGGTCGAACCGGTCGATGGCTTTCAGTAGGGCCATAGAGGCCACCTGGGCCAGGTCATCCATGGATTGACCCCGGTCGCGGTAACGTCCGGCGAGACTCCACGCCAAGCGGAGGTGACGGCTGACCAGCTCGTCGCGGGCCAGACGATCACCGCGCTGGTGGTAAAGGTCGAACAGCGCGGCGTCGGACAGCGTCTCCAAGGCGGGACGTCGAGTGGCGGGCGGCATGGTCGCTGCTCCTCAATTTGTCGGCGAGCGATGGCCTCGGCGCGCCGGCGGCTCCTTCTTGGCGACGAGTTCAGGACGCGCTCGGATGTTGATGGCGGCCCGGCATGGCCGGTCGTCTCCGGTGGCTGGACCGACTCGGCCAGCGGGAAGCGGAGCGTGAGGGCGCCCAATGGGTTGCCGGGCCCCGGAGCCGCCACGGTCATCGCCAGCTCCGCGGATCGTCTGGGGTCGGCAGCTGGAGGCTGAACGCGAGGCGCTGCACGACGTGGTGCCACCGGTATTCCGCCGCGGTGAGCCCCGCCAACCGGCGCATCTGGCGCTCCCGTTGGGGGGCCCGCTCGAGCCAGTCGAGGCAGCGGACGATCTCTGTCGGGTCATCGGTGTCGAGCGCGAAGCCGTTGCGGAACGGGGCGACGTAGTCCTCGCCGGAACAGCCGGCGATCACGATCCCGGACGACGCCATCGCCTCCAGACCAGCAAGACCGAACGGTTCGAATCCGCTGTTGGCCAGCACAGCGTCCGCCGACCGGTACAGGGCTTGGAGGTGAGCACGGTCGAGCGGGAAGCGCACCTCGACCACGTCGGCCGACGGCGCAGCGCCGGCCAGCAGGCCGGCGAGGTCATCCTCGGCCGAGTTGGTCGCGTCGCAGGTGACCCACCTCAGGCCGAGTTGCGCGGCGTGGGACCGGAGCTCGCCATAGTGCGGAGCCCACACTCCACCGTTCCAGCCGCGGGCGACGAGCAGCGGGTCGCGCCCTCGGTCGCGCAGGAGCGCCACCGCGGCCAGAGCCATGTGCCATCGCTTGTCGGGATCCCACCGAGCCACCTTGACGAGGAGAGGCCGCCGCCCGCCGATGGCAGGCACGAGGCCAGGCGCGACCGGTTCGAACCATTCCTCCGACAGGCCGTTGGGCACCACCAACGGATTCACACCCCAGCGCCACATGAGATGCTTCATCGCCCGCGACACCGTCACGAGTTCCGCCGCGCTGCTGAGCCGGCCGAAGTCGACACGCTCGAAACCGAAACGGTTGTTCGCGTTCCAGGCCAGCACGGCCGCGTTCCGGAGACCGCGGCGCACCAGCTCGTCGTGCACCGCGATGAGCGGCCAGGCCATCTGCCACTCCTCGGCCAGTACCACCGTGGTCCTGCCCTCGGCGGCAGTGTCTCCGACAAGGTGGGCCAGACGGTCAGGAAGCCACACGCACAGGTCCTCGATCTTGCGGTCCTCATCCGCGTAGACACCACCCGGAGCAGCCGCCGACAACGCCTGGCACCACCGGTGCAGCTCCACTCCAGCCGAGAGCTCCACGCCGGGAAGGTCAGGGTCACCGACGAAGAACAGCCGCACCGGATGCCCCTGCGAGGCTAGCGCCCGCGTCAGACCGCTGACCCGCACCGCTACCCCTCCCGCCGAGGCATAGCGGTCCGGCCCCTCGAAGGACAGCACGATGAACTCCACCGTCTTGTCCAGGAGCGCAGAGAGGCGCGGCTCGAACCGCTCGTCGCGGTCGGCTGCCAGCTTGCCCTCGACCGTGACAGTCATGGACCCGACACGACGGGCCGCTTCTTACGATTCCCCGAATCCAGCGGGCAGCCGTATATCCCGGGCGTGCTCGTATGGATCGGTGGTCAGTTCAGGTCCAACCAGCTGCCACTCCACGACGAAGTGAGCATCCTCAGTGCGGTCGGGCTCCCGAGCACGCCCGGCGTACCGGTCGGTCTGGGGACCCCGATCCTGGCTCGCGCTCACCAGAAACCCACCGGCAGAAACCTATTCGCCCACAGACGCCGGCTCATCGGCACGCCGCCCAGGGCTGGTGGCATACGGCGCGCCCATCGCGGGACGGCATCTCCAGACATCGACCCCCCTCGCTACGCACCAACGCGGGACAAGGTGCCACCGGAAGCGGACGAAGGCGCAAAATCGGTGAACTACGCAAGTATGTATCCGACGATTTAATCCCCGTCAAGAGTTTTGCGTTCCAGGCGGTATGTCGTCGGTTGAGCCAGCGGCGCGATCACTCCCGGTCGGGCGGTCGCTCATTACAATCCCGCCGTGCGCGACCAGGCGATCGTCTTCGCGACGCTCGGTCTCAGCTTGGTCGCCTTCTTCGTCGGGCGCTGGCGGTACGACGTCGTCGGTTTGGCAGCGTTGTTGGTGGTCACCATCGCCGGTGTCGTCCCCAGCAACGAGGCGTTCTCGGGATTCGGCCATCCTGCAGTCATCACCGTGGCCGCAGTCCTTGCTCTCAGCCGCGGGCTGGAGCGCGCGGGGGTGGTCGACATCCTGAGCCGGTTGGTCGCCCGCGCTGGCGATCACCGGACCGCGCAGGTGCTTGCCGTCACCGGTGTCGTGGCCCTCGTCTCGGGCTTCATCAACAACGTCGGCGCAGTCGCGCTCTTCATGCCGGTGGCGTTGCGGCTCGCATCCCGGACGGGGCAGTCGCCGGCTCGGCTTCTGATGCCGCTTGCCTTCGGCTCACTGCTGGGCGGCATGATGACGCTGATCGGCACGCCACCGAACATCATCGTCTCCGGCTTCCGACGAGACGCCCTGGGGGAACCGTTCCGAATGTTCGAGTTCGCGCCCGTGGGTCTGACGGTGACCGCCGTCGGTGTGATGTTCGTGGCCGCCCTCGGGTGGCGGCTCGTGCCTCAACGACGAGCCAAGGCGTCGCTGGACGAGCTCTTCGAGTTCACCGCCTACCTCACCGAGCTTCGAGTGCCGGAAGATGCCGAGCTGGTCGGCCGGCCCCTCGGCAGTCTCACCGAGGGCGTCGAGGGAGACGTGATCGTGGTGGCGCTGGTCCGCGGGGAGGAACGAATCGTGCAGCCCTCACTGTTCGAGCTGCTCCGCTCTGGCGACGTGGTCGTGACGGAAGCATCGCCAGAAGCCATCGGAGCCCTCGTCGACGCCACCGGGCTCGAGCTGGTCGGACGGGGTGAGGATCGCGACGAGCCCCTGGGTGCGCAGGAGCTGCTGCTCATGGAGGCAGTGGTCACCCCCGGTGCCATGGTGGCTGGCCGGTCGGCCGCCATCTTGAACCTGCGATGGCGGCACGGGATCAACCTGCTAGCCGTTGCCCGCGGCGGCCGGCGGATCGAGGACCGACTGTCCCACGTGCGCTTCCGGCCCGGCGACGTGCTCCTGCTCCAGGGACCCGAGGACGCGGTCCACGAAGCGATAGGCACCCTCGGCTGCCTTCCCCTCGCGAACAGGGACCTTCGTCTCGGAGCGCCGCGGCGGACGCTGGCGGCCGTAACGGTGTTCGCCGCGGCGGTTGCCCTGACGGCGACTGGCATCCTCGATGCCGAGGTGGCCTTCGTGCTGGGAGTAGGCGTGATGGTCGTCACCGGCCTCCTCGACCTCGCCGACGCCTACGATGCCGTCGACTGGCCGGTGATCGTGCTGCTGGGGGCCATGATCCCCGTGGGCGAGGCGCTGGAGGCCAGCGGCGGCGCCCAGCGGGTCGCCGACGGGGTGCTGGCCGTGCCGTCCTCGTACCCCACATGGGTGGTGCTCTCCGTGGTGATGGTGACGACGATGGCGTTGTCGAACGTCGTCAACAACGCCGCTGCCGCCGTGATCATGGCGCCCATCGGCATGGCCGTGAGCGAGGGGCTGGGCAGCTCGCCCGATCCCTTCCTCATGGCCGTCGCCGTCGGGGCATCGGCGGCCTTCCTCACCCCGATCGGCCACCAATCGAACACGCTGGTCCTCGGAGCCGGCGGGTACCGGTTCGGCGACTTCTGGCGTCTGGGGCTGCCGGTGTCGGTCCTCGTCGTCGCCGCGGGGGTGCCGATGGTGCTGGCTGTGTGGCCGGCAGGATGACTGGCAGGATGACCGTAGTAGTGAGCGCCAGCTTGGGTCCCCGCCGCGACGGCGCCGCTGGCCGGCGCCGACGTGTGCTGGTCGTTCCGTTGGTGCCGTCGGACTCGGGCGCGCCAGGCAAGTGCCGCCCGATCGGTTGTTACGTGGCCGCCGAGCACCTCGCTACCCGGTACCGGGAGGATCGACGAGCCCCAACCAGAAGATGATCCGCGACGAGGAGTGCGAGTTCTATGCGCGGCCGGAGAACCAGAAGCCGCAGGGTCCGGCGCGCCGTCGTCGCTCGCGGTTGACCGAGATGGCGCCGGTCCGTCGAGCGCGAGCTCGAGCGTCAGGGCCGGGGAAACGTGTCAAACAACTTGTCAAACGAACCACGACGGACCGACCCGGACGACGCCGGACGACGAGACGCCGACGAGCGCCGTGAGGCGCACCAACACAGACGTAGACGGACCAAGCGGACGGACGCAAACCCCGCTCTGAGGGCTCATAACCCGAAGGTCGCGGGTTCAAATCCCGCCCCCGCCACCAAGTGCTGGTCAGAGGCCCTTTTCCGAACTCGGAATGGGCCTCGGTCACTCTTCGGGCAAGGTGCCCCAAGAGTCGGAGCGAAATACTGGGCCCGAACTGGAGTGCAGGTCGGGGCAGTCCTGCGGGTCGTGGCGCGGCGTGTCAAACATCGTGTCAAACGAGCGGTCGTGCGGGACCGACTTCGACCGGCCGCTTGACCTTCGACGCGACCGGGTGACCGAGACGGGCGTCGGCGCGACCGTCCGCGACATGCTGGCGGTGTGATCTCGTATCCAGCACCGTTGCTGTGCCAGGGCGCTGACGAGGATCTGCTCGTCAACATGGGGGAAGTCATCTTTCCCGGCTTCGTTCGAAGACATGACGGTGAGAACGGCCTGCGACTGTGGGTCGACGCAACGGAACCCAACGACGAGGTGCGGTCCGTCGCGACGGTCCAATTTCAGACGCTTCTCGGTGTGCTCCGCTCGTGGAGATCCATCGCCGGGGAGCTCCGTGACGAACAGGTCGCTGGCCTCGGCGCAGGGTCGGTCCGAGACGAGGCGGGCAACCAGTGGATCCTCGCCGGGAGCGCCCTGGCGCCCGGGATCGTCGGTGGCGAGGACCACCGCTTTGCCGAACAGGCGGCCACTGCAATCGATCGGAGTCAGCACCTCCGAAACGCGCTGTGGCTGAATGGTCGGGCGAGTCGTACGGCCGCCGACTTCTACATGATCCACGAGTACGCAAAGCGCGACTTGGGAGGTGAACAAGGCATCGCCGCAACACTGGGCATCTCCGCCAAGGAGCAAGGTCGCCTGACGCAATCCGCCAATAACCTGTCGCCACTCGAGGGTGGGCGTCACGTGGCGGAGCGCAACCTGGTGCCGTGGGCCCTCGAGGAGCAGAAGGAGTTCGCTGCCGAACTGCTACGACGCTGGATCGGCCACCTGGCCGCGTAGAGGCGCCATGAGCGATTAGCGAGGCGTGCTATCTCAAACCGGGTACGGTCGGATGTCGGGCACGATAAGGGCGTGGGTGTCTTCGACGACATCAAACGCTCGGATCCGTCGCCGGCGACGCACGCAGAGAGCCACGCGCAGTTCTTGAACCGCGTGCACACCCCGTACTGGGCCTCCGTGCGAGAGGTCATCGAGGGGTGGTTCCGTCACTTGCCAGAAGACGCGCAAGCCGACGTGCGTGCTCGCCTCCGGTCAAGGGATGACCGTCAGTTCCGCGCGGCGTTTTGGGAGCTCTACTTGCACGAGACCGTCATCCGTTCGGGATGCCGCGTGACGTGCCACCCTGAGCTGGCGCGGACGTCTCGCCGTCCTGACTTCTTGGTCGAGGGCGCCGAGGGCGAGTTCTACCTCGAAGCGCGCGTCGCGTCGGCGGCCGACGACAAGATCACGGCCGATCGCCGCCGCAATCGTGTCTACGACTCGCTGAATCGATTGGACAGCCCGAACTTCTTCTTGTGGGTGGACGTCGAGGGCGAGGGCACATCGGACCTGGCTACGCGCGGACTCCGTCGAAACCTTGAGGAGTGGCTCGTCACACTCGATCCGGACGAGGTCCACCGACAGCTTGTCGAGACTGAAGACATTCGGTCCATCGCACCTTTCGAGTGGAAGGCCGACGACTGGTACCTGGTCTTCAGGCCCTGGCCGAAGGCGCCGGAGTCGCGCGGCGGAGATGACATCCGGCCGCTCGGCGTGTTCGGGCCTGGTGAGGCGTACATGGTTGACGACGTCACTCCGCTCAAGAAGGCACTGTCGGATAAGGGTGGCGCCTACGGCATGCTCGATCGCCCCTTCGTCATCGCGGTTCGGACGAGCAGCATGACCAGCGACGAGTTCGACGTCCTCAACGCCCTATACGGATCGCTCCAGGTGCAGTTCACGCGAAGCCCAAGCGGCGAGACCGCCACACGTGAAGTTCGGGCTCCTGATGGCTACTGGTTCGCTGGAACGCATTGGCAGCATCGCCACGTGTCGGCAGTGCTAATCGCACGAAGCCTGCAGCCGTGGACGGTGTCCACGGACGTGCCGACACTCTGGCAACACCCCGACCCGGAGCGGCGCGTGGCAGCCCCACCGATGTGGCGGCGAGCTGTGGTTCGCGGCGGGGAACTCAAGTATCTGGATCCCTCGATGGCTCCACATCAGCTGCTCGACTTGCCGGCGGGGTGGCCGGAAGGTGACCCGTTCGACCCGTACCCGTACGACGGACCTAGCTGATGACCGACTCCCTCGGGCGTCGGCTTCTTCGCAGGATCCGCTCAGGCGCCCCGTCTCATCAAGTGGATGCGTCTTCTCACGCGCCCCCCACCCTCGATGAGCTACGGGCGGCGAGGGACGCCGTCTCGCGCGGCGGCCCGACAGCAGCCGAGGCGTTCCTGGAACTGGTCGTCGCTGCGGACCGGCATGGAGGCGGTGTCCGCACGGTGGCTCTGCACGAGATCACCTCGTCATCACCCCAGGGGTGGCTTGCATTGGACCTCGCCTCCCGACGGCAATGGTGGGCGTTTCCTACGTGGTGGCGGTCCGCTGTTGATCAGGCGGCGAAAGGCGAGTCGGTCCTCGGCGTGCTGGTGGCTTCGTTCCATCCAGATGGTCACGTCCGCGAAGCCGCGACGGCGCGGTTGGCCGAACTCGGTGACATCGCAGTCAGCCCGGCGTTGGCCATCCGCTGCGGCGACTGGGTCGCGCAAGTGCGAGATCGCGCTCGACCCGCGATCGAGAAGCGTCTGGAGGGCGACCTTGTCGGCACGCTCGAGTCAGCTGGCGCCGTCGCTCTCCTCACGTCGCGCCGTCAAACTGGCAACTGGCTAGCCGCCACGATCCAACAGCACCTTCGTACCTCGTCAGCCGAAACGATCCGCGCTGTCGCGCGGTCATCCCACGCTTTGGTCCGACGCAGTGTTCTCGCGATTGCAGTTGAACAACAGCGACTCGATCTTCTCGAGCTCGTGGACCTCGCAGCTGCGGACAGCGACCTGCCAGCTCGCCTCACCTGTGGCCGCGCAGCGATCAACCTTGCTGAGCGAACGAGAAACCTCGATGTTCTCGGCCGTCTCCTCGCGAATCCCGCAACTCAGCTCCGTCAGGCAGCGATGATCGCCCTCGATAGGGCAGGCGAGTCTCGTGCCCCCGTCGAGCTACTTGCCGATCGGGCGCGATCGGTTCGAGACACCGCGCAACGTCTTGTTCGATCCCACGGAAGCGACCCCGCCGACGTGTATCGACCCGCTGTCGCGGAACGACTCCCGCCCGTTTGGGCGATCGCCGGGCTAGGAGAGACCGGCTCGCGAGAGGACGCTCATCTCATCGAGCCGTTGCTGGATGACCGGCGTTCTCGCATCCGCGCGGAAGCAGTACGCGCGCTCCGACGACTTGACGTCGTCTCGCTCGATCGCTTCACATCGTTGTTGTCCGACTCCTCGCCGGCCGTGTGCAAACAGGCGGCGAATGCCCTTGTGCCACTCGCATCGCAACTGGATTCGCGGCACCTCTGGCACCTTCTCCGCACCGGCGAGCGCACCCACACCCGTGTAGGCGCTTACCGACTGCTCCGGGCTCGTGACGCCTGGACACGACTGGCAACCAACCTCGAGTTGCTGGGAGACGAGTCGGAGGAGCTTCGGATGCGCGCCCGGATGGACATCCTCGGATGGCTCGCTAACGAAGCCGCCTCGACATACCAGGCGCCTACTCCCGAGCTTGCGTCCGAGTTGACACGGGCGATCGAGGCTCGCTCGGAGCAACTCGGTCGTGCGACCACGAAGGCGCTTCGATTCCACGTTGGAGTCACGGCGACCTAGCGATGGCGGACTCCGACGGCCTCGACATTGATGACCTGCTCGCCGAATGGGAAGGCGTCTGGCTCGAGAGCCTGAAGGAGCAGGTCTACGACCTGCACCATCGTCGACAACTCCACGACGAGTTCATGGAGATGCTCGAAGCTCAAGATCACCCCGACACCGACATCTTCCGCGACGCCTTTCATCGTATGTACATCGAGGCGCAGGTCATGGCGATCCGGCGGCAAGCCGACGACGACCGCCGCACTCTCTCGCTGCGGCGCCTCATCGGACAGCTTGAGGAGCACCGGCGCAAGTTCACGCGGGCCTGGTATGTGCGCCGTTGGGTGGGAGACCGCAACCCGAACGCTGAAGACATGCGAGACCGACTCGATGCGACCTTTCACCTGGACGCGGCCAATCGAGCCTTCGACGCCTTCACTGACTCGCTCGGCGACGAACATCTCGGCGGACGTCGCCTCCAGGAGGACCGCGATCGCCTCGTTGAACTCACCGACGCGGTGACGCGATACGCGAACGCGACCGTCGCGCACGTCGAGCGCGCACCGAGCGACACGCAAGTTACGTACGCCGAGTTTCACCGAGCGCTGGATCACCTCGGCGAGATGCTGAAGCGGTACTACCTCTTGATCAATCAGGGCGGCTTGGTGTCGACAACGCCGACGATCCAGCGCGATTGGAGAGGGCCGTTCCGGAAGCCGCTCGCGTGACTTCGCGCTCGTGGCGTCGGCGGACGGGGCCGGACGACGCCGGACGTGTCAAACACCGTGTCAAACACACGACGACGGATCAGCCGCGATGACGCCGGACGAGGGGGTATCGGAGAAGCCCCTGACCTGAACGAGCGGGGACTGATCGAAACCTGCCCGGACGTAGCAGGACCCACCTTTCTGCGCTCATAACCCGACGTCTTCGGTGGTGCCTCGGCTGCTCAAAAAGGTCGATCCAGTGGGCAGGAACTAGCTCGTTATGGAGAACCGCCGACGTGGTTCATTCTGTTCCCGCGTCTCGGCATCGGAGGCCCCGAAACCCGGGGACAGTTGGCGTCTCACTTCGTACATGCGGGCGTTCCAGCAACGCCGAACGCCGGTGCTGGTAAGCATCACGAATGGACGGGCGTGACACGCGCGTGACACAACACGACCGAAATCAACGCGTCCGAGCGTGAAGCGTCGGGAACTCAAATTCCCTGTTCATGGCTGCTTTCCAACGGTTCTCCCTGGTCAGCACGGAGGGCGGGTTAGTTCTACGACATCTAAGGGCGTAGGTCGCTGACCTGGGCTTTGCGCTCAATTCGGCGGCTCTCCAGTCGCGGACACCAGGTTCCACTTCGTCGACCGCGCCAGATAGGAGGCCCTTGTCGTAGTTTCCATGCGTGGCCAACTTGTCGGTCGTCGTGACCGGCTCGTCCGGGCTGGTCGGCACGTGGCTGCGCCTAACCGCTCCGATTGGGGTTGAGATCGTCTCGCTCGTCCACGAGACGATGGTCTCTGACACTAGATCGGTGGTTGCCGACCTCCGCGACCTCCCGGAGGTGGTCACAGCCTTCGAGACATACAAGCCCACTGTGGTGATCCACGCGGCCATGGCCGTCGACGCGGGCTCGATCGTCGATGCGACCGACAACGTCGCCTACGCCGCGTCCAAGGTCGAAGCAGATGTCGTCTTCATCTCGTCGGACGCGGTGTTCTCGGGAGACGGACGTAGGGTCGAAGAGGAGACTCCGCCCGATCCGATCTGGGACTACGGACGATGGAAGGTTCAAGCCGAAGCGCGCATCCTTCGTGAGCCTGCAGGTTGGTCAGTCGTGAGGCTGCCGCTCGTCGTCTCGCTCAATCCACCCGACCGCGCGGTGCGACGGATCCGACAGGGCTCCCGCAGTCACCCCACTCAGTGGTTCACCGACGAGACTCGCCAACCGGCCGCTGCAGCCGACGTCGCCGCCGGCATCTGGCGGATCGTGCTCCTCGCCGGCGACGATCGATCTGGCGTCTGGCATCTGCCCGGGCCAGAACGCCTTACCCGCTTCGAGATCGCCCAGCGGGTTGTCGACGCCTTGGATCTCGACCCCGACTCGATCACGAGTGCGTTAACGCCTCCGGGCGCGGAGCGGCCCCGGCATCTCGATCTTGGCGACCAGAGGGCCAGAGCGGTCATCGGGTGGGACCCCGCACCCATACTCCGCGCGTGACGCAAGCGCGCCGATCTCAGCGGGCCCTCTGCGGTTGTCGGAGGCGGGCTTATTCAGCTGACGTTTGGTGTGGCTCGAGCGGCTTGCGGACTCGTAGTGCGAGGACCGTCGGAGTGGGTTGGCCGCCCTCGGAGAAGCCTTCGAAGGTCAGGTCTGATGCGATGAAGGCGCCCATGAGCTCAGGCAGAGGGAAGTGGGTGGCTCCGACTCTGTTGCGAACCCCGCGGTCGGTGTAGGAGTCCTTGGTCCAGTGCCGGTCGGTGTATCCGGGTTGGATGACGATGGCGTTCGGATCGCTGCGATCAGCGAAACCTCCGCAGAAGCAGGGGTGCACGCCAACGTGGACGTAGACGCCGCCTGGTCGAAGCACGCGGGCGACCTCGTGGAGGACCGCGGGGTATGCGGGCATGTCGGTGTGCACCATGATCCCGACCATCGTGGAAACGGACGCAGTTCCGAGGGGGAGCCGCTCGGCGTCGGCTTGGGCAACAGGGAGCCTTGGCGCCGCGTACCGAAGCATCTGTCTGGAGATGTCGAAGCCGATGGGCTTCCATCCTCTTCGCCGTAGCCAGGGTGCATAGACGCCGGTTCCGCAGCCGATCTCGACGCATGTCGTGTCGCCCGCTCCGAGGAGCTGCTGCAGCGCCGCGTAGATGCCGATCGGGTCGACTGTGGGTTCATCAGGAGTGAGCGAGGGGGCGCCAAGAAACTCGTTCTCGTACCAGTCCGCTATCTCGTCGTAGGCGGCAGGATCTTGGGCCACGATCAACCGTCCCGGCCGGGAGGCGCCGCAGGGTGGCTCTGTACGCCCCGCCCGTCAGGCTTGACTGATTTGGCGACCAGCACCTCGGCGACTTCGCCGTAGATCGGCGCGCGTTCTATGGCACGAGCATCTCCGACTGGCTCTTCCAGACGTTCGATCATGAGCCCGGCGGCGATGACCGCGTTGAGGATCGTCGTGAGCCGTCGATGGCGGCGGACTCCGATAAGGTTGTCGGGGTTCCGAGATTTCCACGGCCCCTCCTCGAAGTACCGGTTGACCTGCCTTGCGAGTCGACCGTTCACTTCGACAGAGCTGGCGTGAGGGGGTTCGAAGCACGGGTGCAGCGCGGCGAACGCGAACCAGCCTCCCGGCGCGAGGACGCGGGCCACCGCCTGCAGCACGCCTTCGAGGTCGTCGAGGTCGGTGAACGTCAGGCTGGTGGCGACGCCATCGAAGGCCCCGTCGTCGAATCCCTCCAGGGTGGCGGCATCGCCATGCACGTAGGTGATGCCGAGCGGCTCCCGCTCCTCTCTGTCACGAGCCACTGCGAGCAGGCCTTCGGAGATATCGACGCCGATCACGGCGTTGCCACGTTCGGCCAGCGCTCGCGCCAGGACTCCCTCGCCACAGCCGACGTCGAGAATCCGACCTGCAGGGGCGCAGAGCGGGAGTAGGGCGCCGAAGGCGACACCGTGGATGACCGAAGTGTTCACGTGTTCGACGTAGCCGTCAACGATCTCGTCGTAGCGGCGGACCGATATCTGGGCAGAAGGTTCCTTCACATACAGAGTGATACGACGGAACCCACCGGGTGCGAGCAAATTGTCCCCCAATGTTCCGATAGCTCGCGTGCACTCACACTCGGCGGATCAACGATTCGACGGTCGAAGCCCGCCGACGCAGCTGATGGCTCCCAGTGTCTGGGATGAGCCTCTGACGCCACCACCGGGGTGCGGTCGGCTCTGGCAAGACCCCGCGACCTAACCTCGGGGCGATGAGCGAGCATCTCGTCGCAGGCCTCCGTGCGGGCAGCCCGCCGCACAGACCGCGAACGACGGTGGCGGTGCGCCCGCCTGAGCGCGCTCGTCGCAACCGGCGACGCCCCTTCACGCCGCGCCGCCGTCTCCCCCCGCCGTCAATGCGGCAGCCGCGTGCCAGCCGCTCTGTGTTGGTCCAAGCTGAAGGGTGGGTGATCGACCAGTGGCGTCGGGCCGTCGATGCCGGGGACAGGGCCCGAGCCGCCGAATGGTCGCAGTTCCTGTGGTCGGTCAATCGGTCATTAGTCGGGCGGGCCGCGCGCCGCTTGCGAGCGCTGCCCCTCGAAGAAGCCCACCAGATCGCCGCGCTCGCCCTGTACCGAGCGCTTGAACGATTCGACACCAGTCGAGGCGTGCCCTTCGCCGCCTACGCCTTCTATTGGTTCCGCAAAGAAGGACAGGCGGGGCAGGCGTCGGCAAGATTCGCCGTCGCGCTCCCTCCTCACCGCCTCAGCGCCCTCACCCGCGGCGAGTCCACAGCCGACGCTGCCATCCGAGCGTTGGCAGTCACCGTCCCGCTCGAACAAGCGGAGTCGCAGCCGCTCGAGACAGAGATGTCACCCGAGGACCGGGTCGTCGACTCGCTCGCGGCGGCTGCGTTGCGGGACGAGGTGACACGTCTCGCACCCCTCACCAGGGAGATAGTCGCCCTCCGATTCGGATTCGACGACGGCGAACCGAAGTCAAACCGAGCCGTGGCGAAGATGCTCGACGTGTCGGAGTTCACCGTCCGCGCGCACCTAGCGCGTGCGATCCGGACACTTCGCACACGAACAGCGTCTCTCAACGAGTCGTAGCGAATCTGCAGCCCAAGACTGCTCCGTTCGGTATGCCCTATTGGCAGACGCGGCGGCGCCTTATTGGGCGCGTGCTGTTCGCCTCGCCGCGCCCCTCGCCGTCGACCTGCGTCAGGAACGGTCGAGGCTTACGACCGTCGCCTGTCGGCCGGCGAGTTCTCGATCTCGTCGAAACGAGAAGTAGTCCTCAGAGCAAGCAGTACAGACATCGAGCGTCCGAAGAGTTGCCCCGTTGCTACTGAGGATCGCGGCAATGCCTCGGGCCAAGTCAACCGCCACATCGTCGCCGGCCGACTCCTGCGCGCTGACCGTCACTCCCGTGTTGGCTTCGATCATGGCCACGGACTGGCGGGGCAGCGTGTAGCAGCAAGCACCAATCGTGGGACCGAGCATCGCCTCAATGGCAGCGTGAGGTTCTACTCGCAGAAGAGCATCCAACGCATTCGACACGACGCCTGCGGCAAAGCCACGCCAGCCGATGTGGACCAAGGCCACGTGTTCGCCAGCCGCAAGGACCAGTGGGCCACAGTCAGCGCTGCGAAACGACAAGACAACGTTTGTGGCTCGGGTGATCACGGCATCTCCGATCACCGGACCTTCGTCGATATCGTTCACGGTCACGACGCGTGGACCGTGCTCAACTCTCACCCTCGCCCAGCGAGATGGGTCCGCGGCGATTCCGCCGAGAGCCCCGCCAACCCTTCGCCGGTTCTCCCACACCGCTTCGGGATCGTCACCGACGTTGTTCCCTGTGTTCGCCCAATGAAAGGGACGGCGCGACACGCCTCCCGTCCGGTCCGCGAACACGACGCGCCCCCGTCCGACTTGGCCGACGACCCAGGTCACCTCGCCAGGGTACGCACTACGGAAACGGCGGCCAACCGGCGATCCGGTCAGTCGAACCGGTGTATCGATCGGCCCGCTGGACAAGCGTCGATCGGGACTAAGCGACCGAATAGAGACTGACGAGGTTGCCGTCCGGGTCACGGATCCACGCTGCGCGCGTCCCCCATGGCCAAGAGGTCGGTGCGACAACAACCTCGCGGGTGTGGGGACGCATGCGCTCGAACTCGGTGTCGGCGTCATCGACCTCAAGCTCGATTCGCGCGGAGCGATTCGACGCGGGAGAGTGGACGCCGGGCGTTGCGGCGTCCAGAGCGGCGGCGTCACACAGCGCAAGGACCCAGTCGTCGGCGGGCCTGAATTCGACATAAGTGCTGTCACCCGTCGCCGGCACCTTGAGAAGTTCCGCGTAGAACGCAGACAGCCCAGCGACATCGTTAGTCACGAGACAAAGTGACAGCCTCATGACGGGAACATAGTCGCCCGTTTGATCGTGCTCTCGGTGGATTGGTCAACCGCATTTGGCCCCACCGTGCTCAGGCGTAGGCCTAGTCCGGCTTTCATGCGTGGCAACCGTCGAGTCCATACGCCTCATCGATGGCTGTGCTCGTGGTCATGACCGGCTTGCCATGCTCGGGCAAGAGCAGCGTCGCGGATTGCCTTGTCGTGCACGCGATGTACCCCGATGAGAGTCTCCACCGCGAGCGAGTGCCAACTCGTCATGCCGCTGGGAACCCAGTCGCCTGGGGTCGAAGTCGAACGGCACGCTGCCTACTACGAGACCCCAGAACGGGTCGATGTCGTAGTTGACGCACACGACCCGCCTGATGCCAACGTCATCCCGACGGGAGTACGCTCGCATTTGAGTTTTGGAGCAAAGGAAGGAGGTGCACTCCGATGATTTCGTTCGAGGTGCACCTCCTGCGCGGTCGCTAACAACAGTCGCTCCCGGAGAGGCACCCACTCCTCCGAGGAGACCGCCTTGCTACGAACGTGGCACATTGCCTACCGGCACCACGACCTCATGAACCCATCGAGTCCGGAGAAAATCCGAACTCTCGGTCGCCGCCTTCGGCTCCGGCAGGGATCAACCGTCCTCGACCTCGGCTGCGGCACCGGCGGCCCGGCGGTGCTCTTCGCCGCCGCATTCGGGTGTTCCGTAGTGGGAGTCGACCATCACGAGCCGTTCCTCGACCAGGCGCGCGCTCGGGCTGACGCCGCCGGCGTCAGCGACCTCGTCGAATTCGTCGCCGCCGATGGCGCCGAGTTCATCCGCGACCGCGCTCGGCCGGTAGATGCCGCTGTGTCCATCGGTGCGGCCTGGATACTTGGTGGCTTCGCCGCAACAGCAGCGCAGCTGGGAGCGCTCGTGCACGGTGACGGGCACGTCGCCATCGGCGACACCTTCCGCCGAAGCGCCGCCTCCGATGAGGCCGACGGGCCTTCGCTCTCCCTCGCTGAACTCGTCGACACGATGGCCGGGAGCGGGCTCGCTCCCATCACGGTGCTCGAGTCATCGGCGGACGAGTGGCACAACTACACGTCGCTCATGTGGCTCTCCGTCGAGGACTGGATCCAGGACAACCCGAGCCACTCCGAGGTCGAGCGCTTCCGTCAAGGTCGACGCCGAGGCGCAGACCTTGACGAGCATCGGCATGGTTGGGCCATCGTGGCCGGACGACGCACAAGCGACGACAGTGGACCTCGCCTATCCCGCACCTGGCAGGTGGACGACCACCTTCCCCTATGGGCGTGGCACGTCATGCCGGCGGTGCCTCCAGTGCTCGCGGGCTCGAACGGCACGTTCGCGATGCTGCGAATGCCATCCATGCTGGTCCGCGGACTCGAGCGGCGCGAACCGGGCTTCGAGCAGCTCGTGGTTTGGCCTCAGTTCAGCAGGCTCAATGGAACAGAGATACACAAGTGCGACCATCGAGTGCGGGCCGTTGGTCGGTGATGGCAGCCGTGTGAAGACGCCGACGAGGTCTTCGACGTGAGCATCGACTGCGAGTTCCTCGCGTAGTTCACGAACCAGAGCCGACTCCGGGGTCTCGTTCGGATCGACCGAGCCACTCACAAGCGACCACAACCCGTCATCGGCACGCCGGGCGAGCAGGGGATGGCCGTCGGTGTCGAATACGGCTGCGCTCACGCCGAGCTTCGTCGTCACATATCCAACTTCGGCAAGGAATCGGTCCATGACATCCTCGCTGCGCATTCCGACCGCCATCGAGTAAGCGTCAGCTGCGAGGAGTCGGGACAGCGTTCCGACCTTGGACTCACTGTGGCCACGCCTGCTCGACGCAGCGGACGGTTCGTTGACGTCCTGGAACGCCCAACTCTTGCAGGATGTCGACCAGGAACTCGATAAGTCGCGGTGTGACCTCCTGCGGCCACTTAGACCGTCTCGCTCGGTCAGCCCGTGAACGTAGCGCGGAGTTCGGCACCCTCGGTGGAGAATGAGGCTGCCATGAAGACGCTCCTCCTCGGTTCGACCGGGCAGCTCGGTCGTGATCTGGCGCCGTTGTTGCTGGGTGAGCTTGTACCGGTCACCCGGGCCGACGCTGACTTCACCGCGCCCGGCCGCTTGGCTGCCCTCGTGAAGGCTCACGCCCCCGACGCAGTCGTGAACTGTGCGGCGTACAACTTCGTGGACAAGGCCGAGGCCGAACCTGACGTGGCGTTCGCGGTGAATGCCTGGGCCGTGCGAGAACTGGCGGGGATCTGCCGGGATGTCGGCGCGAAGCTCGTCCATGTCAGCACCGACTACGTCTTCGGCCTGGACACGAGCCGCACTCATCCCTTTGCCGAAGACGACGCCCCCGGACCGGTCAGCGTCTACGGCCTCAGCAAGCTCGTCGGCGAGTACGTCGCGAGGACGCTCGCCCCGAAGCATCTGGTGGTTCGCACGTGCGGTCTTTACGGCCTCCGAGGCACCGGCGGCAACTTCGTCGAAACGATGCTCGACGCGGCCGGGCAAGGGAAGCGCCTACGGGTCGTGAACGACCAGCGCTGTACGCCGAGTGCCACCACCGACGTCGCCGCGACGATCGCTGCCCTGATCGCCGCCGACGCTGTCGGACTGTTCCACGCGACAAACGCCGGGTCGTGCACGTGGTACGAACTCGCGGCGGAAATCTTCCGGCAGACGGGCGTGAGGGCGGACCTCTCGCCGTGCGGCACCGCTGACCGCACAGCCCCGGCGAAGCGTCCCCCGTACAGCGTGCTGTCCATGGCCAAGCTCGCGACCGTCGGCGTGCCGGCCCCGCGACCGTGGCATGACGCAGTAGGCGCATACCTCGACGAGCGGAAGAACCGGCCGGCCTCCAGCTCCCGCAACTAACCCTGACGCAAGCGACCTCTCTCAGATCTCGACGTGGAGGGCTAGGCGGACGAGTTCGTCGACAACGTCGTCGACGGGACGGTCTGTCACGATCTCGTGATGGGCCACGCGTCGCAGGATCGGCTCAACCTGCTGCTGATCATCCAGGACCTTTGCTCGTTCTTCGGGCGACTTGCCGAAGGGGTTGTTCGCCCTCGTTCGGATGCGGTCCAGCATGACTTCGGTCGGCGCGCTCAGGAGCACAATGACATCGAAGCGGTCGTAGAAACCCACCTGGTTCGAAGCCGACCCGACGATAAAGACCGTCTCCGCACCAGGATCGCTCAGGTGGCGATCCACCGTCTCTTCGTCCCACAGCCACTCCCCGTCAGGCGCGACCACGTAAGCGTCGTGGTCGGTTTCGACCGCGACGTATCCGCGCGCCTTGAGCGAGCCGGCGACAGCTGACTTGCCAACCCCGGACATCCCCGTGACAAGCACGCGCGCCACTCTTCCGTCATAGCGCGTGGGACGCGCTGACTGCACGCCGCACCGTCGTACTGTTGCGCTCGCGACACGCGGCAACCGCGCGACCGTCACCCTCGATCTGCTCGCTTCGGAAGGTCGACCTAGGACTTCCCAAGCGGGGCGCCGTCCCTGCGGTCTCCGATGGCTGCGATGACCTGTGAGACGTGTCGGTCGTCATGCTTTTCGTCAAGCGTGAACCATGCGACGCCGCGAAGAACCTGGGAGTCGTCGACGAGCTCAGGGTCGGCCCCGATGCTGGCCTGCGCCGGCGGGTCCACGTCGACTTGCCAACACCCAGGAAATAGCTCACGCGTCGGCGTGCCTCGAAGTCCGGTCTCCTCCCACAACTCGCGGACGGCGGCTGCGGACGACTGCTCGCCCGGCTCGATGCCCCCGCCGGGCAACGTCCAGAAGTCGCGGTGTCTGACCATAAGGATCTCGGGCCCGTAGAGCCCAGTCCTGAGCACCGCCGCGCACGCGCGGCCAACTCGGACGTACCGGCCCTCCGTGATCAGACCCTCTGGATCGCCCGCTTCCCTCACCGACGACCATTCTGGCATCGGAGGTGTGCAGCTGGCCTCCGTCCCTACCCGACCGGGAATTAGTGTCGCAAGCCGGGCGACTCGGAGCCGTCGAGTGGTGCACGGGAGAACGCGGCTGCGTAGCCCGCAGACGTGATCTTTGGTTGACTCGGCCCATGCGGCACGCTCTGAGGCAGTTGGTCGTGACTGTGAGCGCTCCCGCCAAGATCGGCGGCGACGACGGCCGACGAGTGCTTGCGAGATTCTATGGCGACCTCCTCGGTATGGAGGTGGTGAGTGAGGGCTGGCTACGGATCGCCAAGCGCGACGCAGACGGCAACCCCCGCCCGCTGTCACTCGCGCTGGACGAAGACGGCTGGTCTGATCAGTGTCCACCGAGGTGGCGTGACCCGGCGCATCCCCAGCAGCTGCACCTCGACATCGCGGTGCCGTCGATGACGGACGCGGCCCAGAGCGTCGAGCGCCTTGGCGGCTCGCTCCTAGAGGACTTCGGGCGGTGGCAGGTGCTCGCGGATCCTGTCGGTCATCCGTTCTGCATCTACGAAGAGCATGAGCACCCGGTCGCCGCGCCCACCATCACGACAGTCACCTTCGACTGTCTGAGTCCGCGATCGCTCGCCGCGTTCTATGAGGGGTTCTTCGGACTCTCGCGGCGACTGACCGACGAACCCGAGCGCGTCGTTGTCGATGTCGACGACGACCGGTTCCCGAACTTCGCATTCCAGCACGCTGTATTCGACGCGAGCCGATGGCCTGACGACGCCTATCCCGCCCAACTTCACCTCGACATCCGCTTCGAAGACGGGACCGAGGCAGCAGTCGAGCGGGCCGAGCGGTTCGGAGCGATCCGACTCCCCAAGCTCGCCGACACCGAGATCTTCGCCGACCCCGCCGGCCACCCCTTCTGCCTGTAACCAACGCCCTTCGCTCCGCAGGCAACAACACACCGAATCCTTGGCGTCGCGTCATCTAGGCCGAGCGTCACGCAGCGGCACAACGCGCCGCAGAGCCGTCGTTCTCGGATCCGTGACTCAAACAGCGAATGGTGCAGCCGTGAGTGGTCGCTCGAGGGAGGTCAACGCCAACGGCGGCAGAGAGATCCATCGCGCCCCCCACGAGACTCTCCGCGGTAGGACGCCACGCCAGCAGCGCTGATTGGATCGTTGTGGTGGTGCTGGCTTCAGCGAGCGGCTGTGTAGGCCAGCGCTTCAATGGTTTCGGCGAGCGCGTCGTCATCGGCGAGGATGCCGATAGCCCGGCGCTTCGTTCTGTGGACGGCGGCCATGGCGCAGGTGCCGGCGATCCGTCCTCGATGGCCCAACACGTTGTTGCGGTCACGCCATCCGAGAGTCGAGCGCGAGCCCGGCGCGTCACGGTCGGGCGCGGTAACCAGTCGGACTGCGTCGCCGGCGACCCCTTTGGGAGGGTCGGCTACTGCTGCGAGATAGCCGCTGAAGTCGTCGCCAGTCATCGCCAGTCGCCCCGCACCCGGCAAGATCGTGCGGTTCCCAGGTCGCGCCAGCGACGCGTCCAACCCCAGAGGATGGAGGAGCAAGCTTCGACAGGCGTCGAGGTAGAGCCGGCCGCTGGCGCGTTCGATGACGATGCCGAGCAGCTGGTAGCCGAAGTTCGAGTAGCTGAACCTGCCCGGCGTTTCGATACCACATCGACTGAGGCTCGCGGTCGCTGCGATCGTGCTCCGCTCAGCGCTCTCAGCGTCGTCGCCGTAGTCGGGCCACAAGGCGACGTCCGGCGCGGCGCGAGGAAGCCCGGCGCGGTGCGTTGCGAGCTCGCGCAGCGCCACATCCCGCCACAAGCTCGGCGCTTCGATCCAACGTCCCAGCGGGTCATCAAATGAGCACGCCCCTCGAATGCCGAGCACTCCCAGCACGGCCGCCGTGATCGTCTTCGTGATCGAACCAACAAAAGAGACACGCCCTCCGCTACCGGCCGGGCCAACGTTCGCGTGCACGGCGCCCGACGGGTCGACCGCCACGACTTGGGCCCCAGCACCAGGCTCTTTCTCGCGCTCCAACGCTAAGGCGACCTCTTCAACCACGGCCCGCGACCACGATGAGCCCGGCCGCGTCAAAGTCGCTCCACCATGTCGTCCAAACGTACCGACCCACAAGGCCGCAGCGGGCCTGATCTCGATGGCTCCGGCTTCCGGCCGGCCACACCCAGCCGCTCCCACGAGCCGCGCTGCGGTCAGAAGGTGAAGCGTCCGTACCACGCCTCGAGTACCGCAGCATCGCCGGCTAGATCCACCGCGCCGACCGTCGGACGACCGTAGAGCAGGAGCTCAAGATCGCTCAACGTGCCCGACACCATGAGATCGGCGACCCCAGAGTCCCTCCACACCTCGACGGTGTCGGGGCCCATGACGACGACCCAGTGTCTCGCCTCATCGGTCCCCCGAAGGTGCAGCGTCCCACCGGGCTCGCCGCCGCCTGCGCGCCACCTGTTCTTGAACACGCCCAGCATCATGAAGACCTCTTCGATGCCGTCGGCCGCGACATCGGCCTCGATCGGCTCGGCTGCGCCGGCGGCGATCTGCGCGTCGACCAGGTGCACCGCGAACTCGTGGGCGGACCGCCTCGCGACGAAGTGAGCAGTCTGATCGTCCCTGTTCCAGGTTCGTACCCTTGCAGCCGGCGGAGTTGTCCGTAAGAGCGAAAGCAGGAAGCCGGCCCGAGCCGCGAAGTACCCGGCGGGCGCCGCGCCCTCCAGCTCCGACGCGCCGCCAGCCCGCCAGGTATTCGGCCACGGCGGCCTGGTGGCGCCAGTGGACTCGCAAACGGCATGAGTGTAGAAGGCAGCAAAGTCGCCGATGTGAGCACCGAGCTCGCCCAATGACCAATCCGGACAGCTGGGCACGTGGACATCCGCGGCCGTCGCGTCGAGGATGTCTGTAAGGCTCGACATACTCGCCTCCACCACATCCAGGTAGGTGTCGTAGGCGAGCTTGACTGGCGGCGTTCCAACGTCCACGGACCCAGTCTCTCAACTCTCGAACCGAGCGTTATGGCACTGCACTGGGTCATCGCCAATCCGTCGATATGTCACCGCCCGGCCCTCGATCATCTGGTAGCACCGCTCCATGGGTCGTCTCGTACTCTTCTCAGGAACTGCCGGTGCGGTCGGCAAGACAACCACCGCGCAGCTGTTGGTGAAGGAACTGACGGCCAGCACCATCAGTGTGGAGTTCGTCCCCGAAGACGTCATCTTCCAGAGCGACGAGCTGACCCATCTCGCCGACTCCTTCCGCCGCCGCGAGTTCCCGAGCGCGGACGACCTGCTCGAAGGCTTCAGGACGGCCTTTGCCGCAGTTGTCGCTTCCAACGACTGGGTGGTCCACGACGGCGCGTGGCTGCTCACGGGCGAGGACCTTCCGTGGGGTCAAGAATCGTGGACGGCGATCGTCGACTACGCAAAGCGGCTCTGGGAAATCGCCGAGCCGTTTGACGCCACGGTGATCTACCTTTCCGACGACGTCGAGGCTGTCGTCGAGCGCTTCCGCCGACGCGAGGGAGACCAGAAGTTGAAGCGTTGGCTGGCAAGCATGCGCCGCCTTCCGGCGTACGCACACGTTGAGGACGATGCCTGCGCGGTGGTCGGCGCCTTCGCCACACGTGTGCGGTCGATTTGGGACGCCGCTGGCGTACCGCTCGTCGACGTCCCGGTAGGACGAGAGCCTTCGGACACTGTCCAGAGAATCGTGCGAGCGCTCGCGCTGGCATGAGATTGACTCGCGGGAGCGGCTACATCCAGCCGGGCTCACTGTAGGGATTGTCCGGTGACGTCATGATCACGGGCAGCCGGCCGTCGAGCGCTCGGGTGGCCAGCCAGGCACACCAACGCTCGACGTCCAGGCTGGGCAGCTCCTGGGCAGTGACGAAGGCGGCCGCGTCGCACCCGGCCCGGCGGGTGTCGGCTTTTGTGGCGCGGCGATCAGGCGTTCGCGACGTTTGCGAGGAACTGGCGCAACACCACGCGCAGACCTTCGGGGTCCTCAAGCCAGGGCAGGTGGCCAACGCCTGGCATGACGACCAGCTGTGCGCGGGGCAGTGCCGCAACCAGGGACTCGACTGCGAACGGCGGGCGGGGGTCCTCCTCCCCGGCGACAACGAGCACCGGAACATCAAGCGTCTCGCAGCGGGCGGCGAGTTCTTCTTCGCCGAGCGTCTTGACGTCGGCGTTCAACTCGGCGTTGACATTGCCCGCGACCCGGAAGCGACGGTCGATCATCTCTTCGGCGACTTCGGTGCGGCGTGATCCGACGCCCAGGTCGCAGAGGGTGTGGAGAGCCGTTTGCTCCCACTCCTCATCGGCAGTCAGTTGCGGTCGAGCTTCGAGGTCCGCGAACCGGGCACGGTCGGCCGGCGACAGTCGGTCGACTCGAGCGTCATACGAGGGTTTCCACGCTCGGCCCAAGCCGGTCCCGTTCAGGTACACGATCGCCGAGACCCGCTCTGGGAACTCCAGGCCATAGAACAGCGCGAGCGAGGCACCCCAGGAGTGACCGCCCACGACGAAGCAGTCATAGCCGAAGTGTCGGCGAATGCCGTCGAGGTCGGCGACGAACCGCTCCACGGTAAAGGGCCCATCGGTCGGTGACCGTCCGCCACCGCGCTGGTCGTAGCGGTGGACGGTGCAGAGATCCTCGACCATCGAAGCGACCGGGGAGAGGTAGTCCCAAAGGCCCGGACCGCCGTGACAGAGAACCACGGGCGGTCCGCTGCCGCCGGTCTCGATGTAGAGGTCAGTCACAGATGGCCACTGTAGGAGGCCAGCTACTCACTGCTTGAGGAGTCCGGAACCGTCGATGCGCGTGAGTTAACTCGCCGGTCCCGCGAAGCATGAGGACTGGCCGGGACTCACTCAGGGGCTTCGCGGCTGGTGGTCGCGTCTCGGGTAAGCCGGGCGATGAAGTCCGCCTTGCCCTGTCTGTACCGCTCGCGCTCGTTGGGGTCATCGCCGTAGTCGCTTGCCAGACGGCGCTTGAGTGCCGCGTACTCCTCGAGCTCGCGCGGGTGAGCTCGCAGGTAGTCACGAAAGGCAAGCCATCCACGCCATCTCGTCGAAGTCTCCTCGGCGACGGCGAGCATGTCGATGATCGGCTTGGCTGCCAGGCCGCTCACCGCTGTGCTCCCGATGTGTTCCAGGCCGGGTTAGCACCTCAACGAGCACCGGTTCGAGGCGGCGCCGGTGCTTCTCAAACTCCGCCGGCCATCCGGCGTCGTAGTCGACGACCACGATCCGGTCCTTCCGAACCATTCTCGAAAGCCATGCGATAGAGGCGACGCCGATCGATAGGTTGCACGCCGATCGCCGCGGACCGTCGGGCGGCGTGAACTCCACGCCGGCGGTCTGCGGCTTGCTGTCAGGCGGCTCCGGTTCGTGTGCCCGTGCGCCAGATGAGTAGCCCAAGCACGACTGGTACGAGCGCGCCAAGCCCATAGCCGACCCAGTTGAACCATGCCGCGTTCCTGTCTCCGGCCAAGTGTGCAACCAGGCGAAGGACACCCGCCAAGGATGCGACGCCTAGCGCGACGAGGAGAACGCGGCGCTCCAGTAGGACCGCGGCCGTGATCAGGAGTGCCGCCAGCGTCAGCCGAGCAATGCCGAGGTCGCGGACAAGTACCAAGATCGTCTCCGAGGGATTCCCGTCGGAGGCACCGGGCAGGGCGCCGTAATAGCCACGAGCGCTGAGCAGCGCCCATACTCCGTTGTTGAGGTGATCCAGAACCATCAAGGCGATCGCGATCCGGATCCCGACTGACCTATGCGCAGTCACCGACCAAGGATCCCACGAGCGCGCCTGCGGAACCTCCCCATCGCGCCGATTTGCCCGCCGATGTTCAAACCCTGGGAACGTGCCACTCAGTGTGTCGTCGCCTGGTGTGGACATCTGCGCGATCCTGAGGCCCCGATGGCAGGAGAAGATCGGCCGCATCCGCTTTGGGCCCGGCTCTATGCCGGTCTCGCCGAGCGCGCCGAGGAGAAAGGCGCCGCCGAATATCGGTCAGAACTTGTGGCCGGCGTGTCGGGCGAAGTACTCGAGGTCGGCTGCGGGCCGGGCTTCAGCTTCCCGCACTACCCGGCCGGAGCCCGCGTCGAGGCCGTCGAACCCGAGCCGCACCTGCGACGCCTCGCCGAAACTCGAGCACCATCCGCGGCCGCCTCGGTACACGTCGCACCCGGCCGCGCCGAGAGGCTGCCCTTTGACGACGCTCGCTTCGACGCTGTCGTGTTCTCCTATGTGTTGTGCACTGTCGATCCCGACACAGCCCTCGCCGAGGCGCTGCGTGTGTTGCAACCTGGTGGCGAGCTGCGGTTCTGGGAACACGTCCGAGCATTGAATCGGCCACTCTCGCTCTTCCAGACGATGGTCGACTGGCTCTTCTGGCCACGTTTCGGGGCGGGTTGCCACACTGCCCGCGACCCTCTTCCAGCGATCGAAGGCGCTGGCTTCACGGGTCTGCAGCACCGAAGGTTCTGGTTCGCGCCAGGCGGTGTGTTCCCGGCAGGCCCACAACTCCTAGGACGTGCCCACCGACCCTGAGACTACGCGCGCTTGTTACGGCGCGCCGGAGCCTCACACAGTGCCGTCGTTTCATGCGCCGTCGTGAGTGCTGCCCTTCACGCCTGAACGTCCGGCCGCACGACTTGGACGCGATCAACTCCCATCACGCGGAGCGCTCGGACGCGGGCGTAGCCGTCGATGAGCCAGAGACGCCGCTCGCCCGTAGGGACAGCCAGCAGAGGCGGTAGCTCGGCACCCGCATGGAGAGCTCGCAGGACTCGATCACGTCGAGCGCAGTGGAGAGGATCCGCGTCATGTCGAGCGATCAGTGCCTCATCCAGGTCCAGCTCGCCAACCGACATGTCCGCCTGCACCCACCGCTGGTATCCCTCAACAAGCCCGTCGACGCTCGGCGTCTCCTCGTCCACGATTCTCCGCACGAAGGAGGCAAGCTCGGTCACTGTCATCCAAGCCACCACGCCGCCAGCATGCCGCCTCGTGCTAGGTAGGCGCGGGCTTGGTGTGATCTGTGCGGGAACCAAGACGAAGCTGAGGGACGCGAACCGTCGTTCTGCTCGGGTCGCTTTCGGCATGCTCGGCTCCTGCCGTCGATGACACGTGGCACGATGCCGCGATGGGCGGCAGCGATGGCCTCGTGGCCATTGAGTACTTCAAGTGGCCAGACCGGGATCGACATCCTTACAAGGGCTTTCCGAGTATGCGGCTCCTCGGTAAGGACGACCACGGCACGTGGCTGTGGTCGCCGCCGCAGCCGCGACAGCTCGCCGGCTACGACTCCTTCATGACGCTCGTGCCCCGTCACGACTGGTGGACAGCCACCTGGATCTTCCAGGGAGCTCTCCGCGAGAAGATCTGGGTGGACATTGCGACTCCGGCGGTGTGGCGGACTCCTCGACAGGTGACGGCGATCGACCTTGAGATCGACGTCCAACTCTTGCCGGATGGCATCGTCGAGGTGCTCGACGAGGACGAGTTCGCACAACGAGCGGTCGAGTGGCGCTATCCCGCCGACATCCGAGCCGCAGCACCAGACGGAGCGCGGCGAGTCGCCAAGGCGTTGCGCGAACGGGATGAGCCATTCTTCGCTGTCGGCGACAGGTGGCTCCAAGCGGCTCGCGCTAGAGACCTCGTCGAGTAGCTGGCACGATCTGCCGCGCTGCGGCGGCACACTCTGCCGTCGTTGTGTCGTGGTCGACGGCGAATCACGTGCGGCATCCCTTTACGCTTGGCAGCGTGCCGGCCGCGAGGGGCGACTCGCTCACCCCAGCAAGCGACGAGGAGGTGCTCTGGGTCGGCGTCGATGCCGGCGACTCGCAGGTCGGCGTCGCGATCGTGGATCTGTCGGGTTCCGTCCTGGCCGAGTCCCGGGTTGTCGAGGCTCTCCCCGAACCGTCACCTGAGCGGAGGGGGGCGGTTGAGGGCCGGCTCGCCACGGCACTCGAGGAACTCGAAGGGTTCGTGTCGCGACCCGTCATCGTCGCCGGAGACGCCAAACCGTTCCTCCACCAAGGCTGGAACGTTCGTGACGCGATCATGCTGAACGACATCATCGGCCACTACGGCCGCACCTCGATGCCCGGCAACTGCATCGTCGCCGCCTGCGGTAGCTATCGCCAAGTCGTGTGGGTGGATGACGACCACAACATCAGATGGCCCAGCGACGACCTCGCCCACCGGCTCCCGCACTGGCTTCTCAGCGGCCACGCCTACGCAACCCTCCTCACCAGCGAACTGGCGCTTCCGGCCGTCAGGAAGCTGCTCGAGCTAGCACGCTGCGACCCGCTGACCGCCGCCGAACCCGGCCACGCCGCACTGTGGCGCGACCTGGGCGTAGTCCTGGCCGACAATCTCGATGATCGCCGCGTCTCCGCATTCGTCCTCGAGGCCGCTACCGCGGCCGCTGAGACATTCCATGTCTTCCGCGAAGAGATCGGCGCCGACCACCCGCCGCCCACGTTCGTCCTCTCCGGCGGCGCCGTCATCCACAACGAGTTGTGGGCGCTCGTACAGGCAACGCTTCGCTCTCACAGCATTGTCGCCGAGCGTCCGAACCAGCCGTCACCCGCGGTGGGCACCGCGCTCTACGCGATGCGCTACCGCGACCGCGACCACTGGTCACACCTGGGTGCGAAGCCCCCCGGATGGCAGAGCTGGTCCGACGCTGACTGGGAGAACTACGACGCCGGCCGGTAGGACCGCCCGGGAGGCTCCGTCACGCGGCGGGCCGGACGGTCGCACGATCTGTCGCGCTCTCGTCGGGCGAATAGCCGAACTGTCGTTCCGTCGCGAGACTCGATCTGGTCGCACCCATGCAAGTGCCAGCCCGCGCCTACCGAGCTCCACTCCGGTCGGCCGCCGTCGCAGACTCTCGCGTAGACCGCCCTGGGTGGCTCTTCCAACGGCGGGCGCCGTGCTAGACGCCGAAGCTCATGGGCAGCAGACCTGCAGCCTTCTCCGCAACCGCGGCGGCGACCTCCGCCGCCGGCGGGCGGAACGCGTCGACCTTGCACCGGTCGCACCTCAGCGCGTGTTTCGCCCACCACCTCACCCGCGGGTCGGGATCGTCGAGGCACGCGAGAACATCCGGATAGGCGGACTCCGACAGGTAGTGGTCGAAGAACTGGCAGCAGTGTCCACGAACGATGGGCTCCGGATGCCGAAGGCCGCGGCGAACCGCGCCCTCAACCTGCGGCCCGAGTTCTATCAGCCGCCAAAAGGCCGCGCGCGTCTTGTGGGGCACAGCAAGGTCTTCGACGAGTTCATCGGGCGTGCGCGTCCGCATGATGTCCCTCAGGATCGTGCCTGGCACCTGCCGACGGGGCCGACGCTTTGCCACCTCGTCACCGTATTGGAACCGACGACCGAGATCGAGTGACTTGAGCGATGCGCCGTTGCGGAGCCAACTCCCGAGCGGGAGGCCATCAGGACCTGCCACATGGGGAAGAGGCCGCGCCCGAACGTGGCACGTACCCGTCATTCCGACCGCTCGCGGTGTCCAGGTCGAAGCGGTTCACGTCAGGTTCCTCGCCACCGGATAACTGCACTTCGGGCGGTGCAATAATCCCAAGCAGGACCGAACGACTGGGGGTCGGCATGATCGAAGCAGTAGAACTCACGCCATCGAATCGTGAGGTGGCTTGTTCCTTGCGGGTCGCACCTGCCCAGCGGGACTTCGTTAGTTCCGTCGCGGAGTCGTTGCAGCAGGCCGAAATGTACGGCGGCGGCTGGCCACGGCTGATCCTTGATGATGGTGAGGCTGTTGCCTTCGTCATGGGCGGCTTCGGCGACCAAGACCCTTTCAAGAGTGGAGTCTGGAAACTCCTCGTTGACGAGAAACACCAACGGAAGGGGTACGGCACTTTCGCTGTGGGCGTCGTAGCCGAAGAAGCCCGCCGACGCGGCCAAGACTCCTTGTCGGTGTTCTTCCACCCTGGCCCGGAGGGCCCTGAAGGGTTCTGGTTGCGATGCGGGTTCACCAAGACGGGGATGTATGCCGATGGAGCCGAAACCCATGCGGTGAAGCCACTGACCTAGCGTCGGACGCCGAGTCTCTGGCGGGCCCGCAGTCGAGATGCGCGCCGCTCCACCGGCAGCAGTCCCTGCGGACCTTTTGGACGGTATATCCGAGGCCAGTCCGGCGTTTCCGCTCGTCGGCGAGCCGCCTGATCTGCGCCGCGAGGGCTGGACGGCGGCGGCGGTCTTCACCTCGGCGTCCGCGGCATTGGCAGCCTTCGAGGCGGTCCTGCAGCGCATGAGGGATGCAGGATTGTGCCCGCGCCCGATCTTCTTCGAAGAGATGTGCTTTCAGGAGTGGCAACGAGATGAAGTCGGCGCCAGAGCTAACGACCCCTTCGGTGAGGACTTTGAGGGCCGCCAACGCATCGGCGAGACTCCGCCGCCCACTGGACGGGTAAGAGGACATGGATGCGAAGGGGGCGCCGACGCCGAAGGCGGCTTGCTGCTGCCGACATTGCGTGGCGCCGACCCGCAGCATCCGGCGCCCGCGATCCTGCATCTCCTCCAGCGCTCAACGGTCATCGACGGCCACGACGGCCCGACTGTTGTTCCAGCGAGTCTCGACACAGCCGCGGCCCACCCGCCCGAGCGGCAGACCGCCTATCCAGTGGCCATCGTTGACGGCGACACGGGGGAGGGCGTGCTCGTGCCCGCTTATCCTCGATGTGTCGGCCTCTACATCTACGCGCCCGTCGTCAAGATGAGCGCGCTGCAAAGGTCCGAGGGATCCGATCTCCTAACGGCTGCGTGCTAGCTCCTCAACAAGCCCGAACAGAACGTGCGACTCCGGGCCCATGACCCACGAGTGAGCGGGCCCCTGAGCACCTTCACCGATCTTGTGGGCCCCCAGCTCGACCATGCGGGCGACGACAGCGTCCCGGCGAGCCTCGTCACCACGGAACTGCAGATCAAAGTGCACGCGGTTCTTGGCGTGCTTGCGCTCCGGTACTCGTTGGAAGTGAAGACGCGGGAGCTCGCGAGAGGTGTCGGCGCATGCCGCGAAGTCGGCAAATGCTCGACGACCATTGACCGTCACAGCGTCGGTGCTCGAGATCAGCCCAGCGTCGAGGAGCCGGTTGATACCAGCGATCGAAGATCTCTGATCGTAGGCGCCTGCCTGTGAACGAGGTCCGCGCGACGGGCGGTCCGCGCGGGCCATCCTCGTGAGCCACCCGGTCCTCCGCTTCGCAGTAAGAGATCGGCGGCTGGGGCCATTGCGAACAGTCGGTCATGGCAGAAGAGCACGCCGCACCGTGTTCCGGTCGGCTCTGGTTCGCCCGCGTTAGCGTCTCTCTGTGGGCCAGGAACGGGCTGTTCGGTTGGCGGCGACTGCCCGGTACACGGCGGCCCTGCGAGCCGCGGAAACCGCACGTGACGACGCTCTGTTTCGCGACCCGTTCGCGGAAACGTTGGCGGGTCCGGGAGGGCAGAAGTTGGTCGAGGAGATGGAGGGGCCGAGTAGCGGAACTCGTTCACAAGGTGTCCCCGTCCGTACTGTGTTCTTCGATCGCGTCGCCGTCGAAGCGGCCTCGCCCCAGGTTGTGCTGTTGGGCGCAGGCTTCGACACGCGAGGGTTCCGGCTCGGATTCGCTCGCGATGTCTCGGTGTTCGAAGTCGACACCGAGGAGATGTTCGAACTCAAAGAAGCCGCTTTGGCTGCCGCCCACGCTGGCCAGCCCAAGTGTCGCCGCGTGACGGTCGCCGCGGATCTCAGGGGGTCGTGGGCGGCCGCCCTCTGCCGTGCAGGGTTTCGCGCTGACCTGGCAACGACGTGGCTCGCAGAAGGTGTTGTCGGATACCTAAACGAAGACGAGGTCGCCGACCTTGTTGGTGACGTCACCGACCTGTCGGCACCGGCGAGTCGTCTCGCCTTCGACGTCGTGAGCACCGACTATCTGACAAGTCCCGCCACCGAACACGGGAGGTCGGTGATGCGCGGTCACGGCGCAGAGTTGGTCTTCGGATCAGATGATCCCGCCGGACTCGTCGATCAGCTGGGATGGGCACCGACGGTGCATCTACCTGGCGACTCCGACATCAACTGTGGTCGCCTCCCAGCAACCGAAGAACTCCGTGCTGCCGGCATGCCCGATGTGTACTTCGTCGACGCGATCAAGACGTAGCCGTTCTTTCGTCCTGCTTGCCGACCTGTGACACGTCAACATCCGCGACGGTGATCTGTTGCACAAATAGAAGCGCCACACGCAACCAACACCGTCGATCGGCGCGCCGCGCGTTCGGATCAGGTCCTGGAGTGTGGGACTTCGAAACGTTGAACGGTTCCGTCGTCATTGGTCGCTTCTTCAAAGTGAGTTGGGATCACGCTCCGCCAGAAGGCAGTGGCAGCGTCATTGCCAGGCGTCTGGCGGACCGTCCATGGGCCGGGGAAACGCGCGAACATCTGGGACGCGACGATGCGGCCAACCCCGCGGCGCCGGTACTTACGGAGGACGAAGAACTCCGACATAGAGGTCGCGGTGCCCAGCTCGCTCACGAACGCGTAGCCGGCGATCTTGCCGTCAACGCGGATCAGGAACGGGTGACGATGTGGCTCCGTCCAGTAGTGGTCAAACCACTTGTAGCCGAACTCCCCGTGTTGGTCGACGTCCTTGCCATCGAACTCCGAGGAGTCATGAGCGTGGAGCTCCACGAGGCGGCGCAACACCGGCTTGGCAGCCCGCTGCGCTTCAACAACCTCCACGTTCATGATGATGATTCTGGCGCGCCAGCAACGTTCCGGTAGCCGTCGATATGCGCGCCCGGCCGTGGAGGGGGACGTCGCTGTCGCGAGCGCTGTGGTGTACGGCACCGTTGTGCAGATCTGGCCGGTGCCATGTGCGCGTAACTGAGGTGCCGCGAGGCGTCGGTAGGAGCCGAATCTGCTGTCGTGGGTGGTGAGAAGTTGGTCCTGCGCGTTTGCCGCGCGCAACGCACCGAACGGCGATTCGAGAATGGGCTTGCGCGAGGGATGTCGACGGCCGATGATGCGACTGCCTCGCTCGGGCGTCGGGTGTGGGCTTGCGCTACGTGGCTGTTGAGCCGCCGGGAACTTCCTCCAAATCGATAGAGAGGTCCAACTCCGGTGGAACCACCGCGTTTCCAGCCGACCGCCGACACCGCGATGCGCCTCGTCGCGTCGCAGTTTCCGCAATGGGCTCACCTGCCGTGTGATCCTGTTCCCCAAGCTGGTACCGACAACCTCATCTTCCGTGTCGGCAACCGACTCGCCGTTCGCCTGCCCAAGGTGGCCTGGTCGAGCGACCAACTCGCCAAGGAGACCCGTTGGCTGCCTCGCCTCGGGCCGGGGCTCCCCCTCGCCGTGCCGCACTTCGTCGGCGTTGGCGAGCCGGAGGGCGACTATCCGTGGCGCTGGGCTGTGTACGAGTGGATCCCTGGCACGTCACCGCCGGGCTCGGCCTCGTCGAGTGCAACCGCGTTTGTGGTGCCGGAACCAACACACAATTCCGTTGCGCTTGGCACGTTCCTCCGCGCTCTGTGGGCGATCGACGGCGGTGGGGGACCGTCTCCCAACATCGCGACCGGCTTCCGGGGCATGGGGTTGTCGGCGCGAGACGGATTCGTCCGGTCGGCACTTGCGGAGCGTGAGGCGTGGATGGACACCGCTCCGGTCCTGGCAGCGTGGGAGCGCGCGCTTGCGGTTCCTCCGTGGTCGGGTCAGCCGCGATGGATCCACGGCGATCTCCATCCCTGCAACCTGCTCTTCGACGAGTCGGGTGCTGCAATCGGTGTCATCGATTGGGGTGCGATGGCCGTCGGCGATCCGGCGTGCGACTTGATGATCGCGTGGAACCTTCCCGACGACGCTCGAGCGATCTTCCGGTCGATCGTCGATGTCGACGACGACACTTGGGAGCGCGGCAGAGGTTCCGCGCTCTTCCAGTGGATCGGGGGCATCCAACCCGGCGAGCGACACGAGGCGCTGCGAGTGATCGACCGCGTTCTGGAGCGCCCCCCGACGTAGTCGATCCGGCAGGTGTGCGTACGTCCACCCTTTCCCGCACACCGAGTCACGCTCACGGCGACCGCTACCCGAGTCGGCGTGCGGGTGGTCCGGTGATATGGCGCGCCAGAACGGCACGCGGATCCGTCGATCGGTCGCGCTCGCGGCAGGCAGCACGCGGCGCGTCTGGCGGGCGTCCCAAAGCCGGCGGTCGGGGACGCGAAGAGCCGACCTTCCAAGGACGACGTTAGGTAACAGCCTGCGCTCCTACGCCGATGACTGTTCCAAGGTATTGAGCCTGACACCGACGAACGCGACCGACCGGGCTGGCGCGTGGGGTCACGCTGGCTTGGTGCCGGCGACCACTATGTAGCCGAGGTATGGCACCGCCTTGGCCATGCGCGGCATGAGCCAGGCCATCTTACGAATGTTGGCCGCACGGCTGGCGACTCGTCCCATGATCGCGAGGCTTCGACCCACGCCTTCATCGGACAGGAATCCTCTTGGCGTCATCATCTCGAACGGCCCGGTGACCGTGTCCAGCCCGGTCAAGCCGGCCGACTCGTAGAGGCGCACCCAGTCTTCGGTCGTATCGAACTCAAGTCCAGGGCACACCTGACCCAGGAAGATCTCACGCGCCTCGACCGACGGTGGTTGACGCCAGAAGAACTCGGTGGCCAGCACCCTCCCGCCCGGCGCGGTCACACGTGTCAGCTCGGCGGCGGCGCGGTGGCGGTCCACGAACATCGTGACCGCCTCGGCGATCACGATGTCGAAGCTGTCGTCGTCGTACTTGAGGTCGAGAATGTCGCCGTCGTTGACCTCGACGAGACTGTTGAGACTGGCCGAAGCCACGTTGGCCTGGGCTCGTTTCAACATGAGTGGTGAGATGTCGACCGCTGTGACCTGAGCGCCGTAGCGCTTGGCGATCTCGACTGCTGTGGTGGCGACGCCACAGCCAACGTCGAGGACCCTGCTCGTCGAGGTGACCGTCGCGCGCTCGAGCAGCGCTTCAGTCGATGCACGGCCCCCTGGGTGTATGACCCGCTTGCCAATGGTTGCCATGAACTTGTACGGGTCGAGCTTGGCGATCTCGTCGGCTCCCAAACGCGTCACTGGCCCTCCCGCCGTTCTGGACACACCGCCCATTGTCCAACAGGGAGAGACCACCGTCCAGGACCAGTAGTCCTGGCTCCACCCCTCGACCACGCGGTCTGCCGCCGGGCAATCTGTACGCGCCCCGAGGGGAGCCCAGCACGTGTCCCATAACACACGGTGAGCAGGACGCAGCGCAGCATCCCCGAGGTGCCGGTAGAGGCGCAGCAACTCTCGCGAGCACGAGAGCTGGCGCGTCCGCTCGACGCCGTACCGACTCGGCAGGATCGATCCGGGGTCACTGGCCATTGAACAATCGGTCGCGACAGAAGGGCACGCAACACGGTCGATACGTGCGTCTGCGACATGAGCACGACGAGGCGGGTTCAGCTCTGTTGCACTCCAGTGCTGGCTCAGCCGAAGTTGATCCCTACCGGGTTGCGGGACATGACGGCACCGCGGAGCGTGTGGCCGCGAGGTAGCCGGGTGATGGTGGGGCCGAAGCGGACGCCGGTGCCGCCAGCGCTCATGGTCACTTCAACGAATGTCAGTGGCCAGTCGACTGCCAGTTCCGTTATGTGGTCGCGGGAGAAGATCTTGTAGCGGTTGGCGGCGGTGTCGGGCGTGTGGATTTCGCGAAGTGCGATCCGCATGTAGTCCCCGTTGTCATAACGGAGCCGCACGAGACGTCCGCTAGGGGGCAGGGCTTCCTCGGAAGATGAAGTCGTTGTCCAGAATCCGAGTGCGTTGCTCCTCGTGTCCCGCGGTGGTGAGCATCCTCACGTTAGGAGTGCGTGACCGAGGTCATCGCGTCTGAACCAGACCATCGGTTCATTCCGATACTGAATGAGAACAGGGGTCTCGTGATAGAGGCAGCCGCCAACAACTGCGACGAGCTCACGTAGAAGCCATGCAAAGCGTCCGGTGGGCTGACGAGCGGGCGCGGCGGTCTTCATCTCGCGGAGTTGCTCAAGGGTGAATGCGTCAGCCTGCGCGTGATGTGTGGGACAGAGGGGGATCATCCCTTCAGGACGGTGGTGATGTTCGGCCCTCCAGGGTGGGTCGAAGTGGGCGGAGCTGTACTCGCACCGCGGCAGGATGCTGACGAGGAAGCCCGGTCATGAGTCAACGGTGACATCAACCGGCGACACCGAGCGCATACGCGGGTACGGTCCGGTCCCATGGTTGACGCCGACGCGGCGGCGCTCGCCGCTGATATTGAGTTTCTGGACAGGGCCCGCCTGGACCCGGATGCCGCGGCACACAAGGGAGCAGTGCCGCAGCGTCTGAGTGTTCGTCCCGGTGATCTCGTCCTGGAAGTCGGTCCCGGGACCGGAGATGACCTGCAGAACCTCGTGGCGTCGGCCGGGGAGGGAACGTTCGGGATCGGCGTCGACATCTCGCTTGGGGTGGCCTCCGAAGCCAAGGACCGAGCGAGTGGCCAACGCAACATCGCCTTCACCGTCGGTGACGCTACGCGCTTGCCGTTCCGAGACAACGCCATGGACTGCATCTACTTTGAGCGGGTCCTTCAGCACGTAGCGAAGGTCGAGGACGCCATCGCAGAGTTCCTGCGAGTACTCACGCCGGGCGGTCACCTCCTTGCCTACGAACCCGACCAGGAACTACGGGCCATCGACCACCCTGATCGAGAGACTGAGGCCGCGCTCCGGCACAGTTTCGCCAACGGATTCGCTAACCCAACGATCGGTCGCCGCCTCTTTGGGCTCCTCAGCGAAGCCGGCTTTGAAGTCATCTCAGTTGCCGGTGATGTTCGTCACCGGCGAAACCCTGACATTGCCGCCAGCTTGGCCGAGGCACTGTCCCGTGCAGTACAAGAGGGCGCGGTCGCTGTCGACAGAGCCGAGGCATACCTGTCGACAGTGCGAGAGAAGGCGGCTGACGGGACGCTGTTCTCGATCTGGATCGCGTTCGCGGTTTCCGCCAAGAAGCCTTCGCAGTAGGCCGGATTGTTTATCTGCGCGGTCACACCGCATCGACCGGCGCGCTAACAGTCGTTCCGCTCGGGCGGTGGGTGCACTGGCTGACGCGGGCGTAGGAGCGGGCCGGCGCCACTCGTGCCTAGCCTCGCGGGTGCATCTCGCGTCACCTTCCTCGGCATGTCGCGCGGCACCCACGCCGTTCGCCTTCTATCCGCCGGAGACTTCGAGTTGCCCCAGGACACACGGCTGATATGGCAGTCACCGGCCTGGAAGAGCTCCGACGATACTTGGCATGCCGCGCGGTCGAGCAAGTTGCAGTCGCTCCACATTGTCGGGTTGGCTGATCAGCTCCACGACCCTGAACGTCACGGCGAGGTGCCCGGAGAGACCCTGGAGATCCCCGGAGCCAACCATGTGTTCGAAGTTGATGGCGACGTCCTGGCAACGCTCGAGGTCTGGCGGCACGTTGCAGATGCCGTCCTGCGGTTCGCCGGAAGGCGCGACTAAGCAGCGCCGAGGCGTCCGCCCCTCAGGTCTCTGTCGCGCGGAGCATCGCCCAACCAGCGAGCACGGTGGCGTTGTCGATCTCGCCGCCGCGGATCATCTCGTCGACGTCGCTGACCGGCAGCCAGTAGGACTCGATGAGTTCTGCTTCGTCAGAGGGCAGTGAGCGTGCCTCGAGTTCGGTGCAGAGGTAGCTCCGGATTCCCCACCCGGTTCGTCTGTTGTTGAGCAGGTATCTGCCGAGGTAGCGCAGCTTGCCGGGGCAGAGGTTGATCTCCTCCATGAGTTCCCGACGGACGGCGTCTTCGAAGTCCTCGCCGACGTTGGTGCCACCGCCGGGGAACTCCCATACAACGCGGTCGGCTCCGGGGTTGTACTGGCGGGAGAGCAGGACTCGGTCGCCGTCTATGCAGATACCCATGACTCCGTCGGGCACGGCTCGTCCTTCTCGATGGTCTGCATACCGAAGCCACCTAACGGTGTGGCCGGAGGGAAGGAGCAGGTCTTCTTCCAGGACGGTCGGGTAGTGGCGATGCTCGAAGACGGCGCGCGCGCGAGCTACCGCAGGCCAGCGGGTCAGTTCAGAGGGACCAACTGAGTCATGAGCCACGATCTACCACTCTGCTTCAGCCGCTGAAGGAGGGGCGATCTGTTCGCGATGTCTCGGCAGGGGCTCGTGGTCTATCCGTGGTTTTGGGTGCTCCGGGGTGGTGGGCTGGGTATCGAACCTGTTCGCCGCGTTGGAACGACGCGATGTAGTTCTGCGCTGGGTGGCCGGACTGTGCGAGCGCGCGAAGGCACCGGTCGCGGTCGTAGTCGACTTGCCGGTGTTCGACATGGTGGCCGTGACGGTCGCTGTGGACGATGACGTAGCTCGCTCTGAGGTCGTCGGTGATCGGGTTGCTGACGCTGCCAAGGTTCACGGCCCGTGTCGAACCGACAAACCGATCCGTGGGCTGGTGGGTATGTCCGGCGAAGACGATCTCGGCGTCGACGCCCCCAAGCGCGCGGGACAGCTCTTGGTGGTCCCGGTGGGGCGTGATGCCCGGTCCGTCGTCACGCCCGGGCTCGGCGTGTACACCCAACACGCGGGTTCCGTCAGTGAGCGTTGCGCGGCACTCAAGGGGCCACTCGGCGAGGTCCTGGAGCCAGCCGTAGGCGGCGAGCGCGCCGCGTGTCCAGGAGAACGAAGCCTCGACTTCGACGAAGACATCGAGCAGGGCGGGATCGGCCAATACCTCGCTGCGGGTCGGGGGAGGCCTGTCTCGTGTGAGGACATAGCGGTCGGTGTTGCCTCTCGTGATCATCACCTCGGTGAGGTTGGTCACCAGCTCGAGTGTGGCTACCGGTTCCGGTCCGATCGCGACGACGTCGCCCAACACCCACCAGGAGTCCACGCCCGCGGCGATGCCATCCGCGACGACCGCCTCGAGCGCGACCCGGTTCCCATGGATGTCGGAGATGAGCCCCAGGGCCATAGCAGGAGCATCGCAGGAATACGGCCGGGTGTCTGCCAACTCAGTCGGCAGACAAAACCTGGCGAGCGGCCAGGACATCCTGCACCGATGTTGGCGGCTTCTCGCTGCCCTGTGACATCAGGTAGGCCATGGGTCCGTGGTACACCGCCGGGGGACGAGTGACGGTGCTCGACGCTGAAGCTCGCGGGCGCGATCCGCGGGGCGCCAGCGGGGTGCGAGCAGGCCTGTCTCCGGCTCGGTTCCCGGCGACCGCCAGACGGTTCAGTGCCGATGTGGACACCGACCTCCTTGTTCGACGACATGTACTCCGGTGGCGACATCCGTCACCGTCGACCTGTACGGGCTCGCCATGTCGCGGCACCAGAGGATGGGTCACCAAAGCACAAATCGAATTGCTTCGCGTACATCGCAAGTCGCGAGCGAATGCCCGCAGTGGACGCGAGAATCAGGATGGCCGTATCGACCGAGAGGGAGCTGAGGGATGGCGAAGCCGGTGCAGATCGCGATCCGTGTATGTCAGTCCGTGGGGCGCACCACCGGAAGAAGCAAAGCCGATCCTCGATGTCGAAGCGGAGCGACTGTGTGCGATGGGAGCGAGTGCGGTTCAGGTGTTCGAGAACCCCAATGACTACTTCATTGTGATGAGCGACCCAGGGCAACGAGTTCTGCATCGCCTGATGCAGTGGGGATTCGCGCCGAGAATCTGTACGCAGTTGCCGCACGCGGAGCCGTCGATCGGTTGCCGGCCGCGGCGATCGCGGGCATCATGCGCGGGGGTAGAGAACGCGATCTGGGGGAGTGCCATGGGAGACCGGGTCGTAACGACGCCGATCGCGCCGACGATCGGCTTCGTTGGATGCGAAGCAGCGATCGAGTGGCTACAACAGGTGCTGGACTTCGAAGTCACAGCGCTGTTTCGAGACGCCGATGGAATGATCCCCCACGCACAGTTGGCGTGGCGCGGTGGCGCAATCAACGTCTGCGACACAACGCCTGAAGACAAGACCGGCCCCGTCTCCGTGGCCCTCACCGCTGAGGATCGCACCGCTGTGGATGTGCTCTACGAGCGGGCCGTCGCTGCACGCGCCGACGTCCAGGGCGCTCCCGAGGAGGCCTTCACCGGGCACTACCGATTCCAGGTCCGTGACAGCCACGGCAACCGTTGGAACGTCGGAACAGCCTGGATCAACAGTGACAAGGCTCTGTCGCTGCCCCAACGCGTCGTGTAGCCGCCCGGCGCTGTCAGGCGGTCGTTCGACTGAGCACAATCTGGCGCGGTCGAGCAGCACCCATCGCCGTCGATCTGGTCGCCTCGGCTGCCCGCCGATCCGATGGTGTATGTTTGGTGTATGTCGCGCACCAACATCGACATCGACGAAGAGGCGTGCCGGATCGTGATGGATCGCTACCACCTGCGCTCGAAGCGCGAGGCCGTGAACTACGCCCTTCGGCTCGTCGCTGGCGAGGCCCTAGACCTCAACGACGCTCGCGCGATGCGCGGTTCGGGATGGGAGGGTGACCTTGAGGAGATGCGGCAAGACCGCACCGCGTGATCCTCATCGACACCTCGGCGTGGGTCGAGTTCCTGCGTGACACCGGAACGCCTGTGTGCGATGAGGTCGACCGCCTCTTGGGAGAAGACATCGCCACCTGCGATGCCGTGCGCATGGAGGTCTTGGCCGGCGCCCGTGACGATTCCCACCTGCGGCGCCTTCGGGGGCTGCTCGCCAGAGCCACGAACCTGCCGACCGAACCCGAGGACTATGAGATGGCAGCGTCGCTGTACCGGACCTGTCGTCACAGCGGCCACACCGTCCGCAAGCTGATCGACTGCCTCATAGGCGCAGTGGCGCTCCGGCACGGAGCCGCGATTCTCCATGCCGACACCGACTTCACGGGCCTTGCGCGACACACTGCGGTTGCCGTTCACGAGCCGTCGGACTGACCCGGCCTATCTCATCAGGCTCGACGTTCGGTCGCGACCTTGACACGCACGGAGCCGATCTGGCGCGCTTGTCCCCGGCAGCGGAGTCACGAACGGCCAGCGAGATGCGCCTCGGCTATGCGTTCGACGGCGACAGCGCGGCCTTCGGCCAGGAGCTCGCACGGCGCAGGTGAATGCGGTTCCCATACCGAGGCGGCCGCTTGGTCTGTGCAGCCCGGCGCGGCGATGCCGTCTGTCTGGGTGAGTAGAGCTGCGCGCTTGCACCTCTCGGCCAAAAGGCGAGGCGCGGCCGGCGCGGCTGGGACGAGACTGGTCATGTGGGCGTCGAGGACTTCGGATCATTGCGGCAGGCGATCCGGGTTGGTCTCGCCGCGTTTGATGTCATCGATCTGCAGCCGGGTGAGGTCGAGCGGATCGAGTGGTCGGGGAGCCGCGCGCACCTGGAGAACGTGGCGGGGCAGCTCGAGCGAGCCCGGGCTGGCGAGGTGGACTACCTGTGTCTCCTTGCGGACGGTAACGAGGTCTCGAAGGGAGGCGTCGACTTCGCGGTGGAGGCTGGTGCCGGGACGATCTGGCAGCTCGCCACCCATCCCCGGCTCGAAGGGCTCGGCCTCGCGACACGGCTAATCCAGGCGTTGGAAGAACGAGTGGTCCGGCGGGGACTGAGGTTGGTGCGGCTGTCGGTCGAGGTTGACAACCGCCGAGCGCGGCGCCTCTACGAACACCTGGGGTTCTTGCCGGTTGGTGAGTCGGAGGCGTCCTGGGAGGCAGAGACCGAAGACGGCACGCGCTACATCCACACCGCCCACCTCGTTCAGATGGCGAAGACGCTGCCGCCGGACGACCCGACCGAACGTTGACCCCTGGCTTGAGGCGTCTTAGGATCGAGTGTTTTGCGCTCACGTTGGCGGTCTGGTCGATAGCTGGTCGACAGCGCCGACGAGGACACCACCGAGTATCTGGCGCTCATCCAGCGCGAGGTCGAGCGGATCCTCGGTGAACTCTCCGACGCGCAGTCCGCGCTCAAGGCGCACGAGACGCGTACGGAGGACCACAGCGCCTGGTCAGCCGGTGATGATCGAGCAGAAGCCCGCGCACTCGGCGGGGTCCTGACGCCGGGCGCGCGCCGCGAGCCGGCGTAGGTGACGTCGGGTGTCTTGGAGTTGGGTGAGGAGCGCTTCGACCTCGCCGAGGCGTTCGGCGACCGCTGCGGCCACGTGTTCGCAGGGCGCGGTGCCGTAGTCGCTCACGTCAAGGATCTGGCGGATCTGAGCAAGGGTGAGCCCCGCGGTCTGGGACTGGCGGATGAACTCGAGCCGGCCGACCGCCCTGTCGTCGTAGTCGCGGTAACCCGATGTGGTTCGCGCCGGCTCGGGCACGAGGCCCTCGGACTCCCAGTAGCGGATGGTCTTGGCCGGGATGTCGCTGCGTTCGGCCAGCTCTCCGATCTTCATCGACCCCTCCTCTTGACCTTCCAGTGGACTGGAAGGCTTACGGTAGCGGCAAGCCCCCTCCTACGGCACAAGGGACGCGACGATGCGGATCGAGTTGTTGTACTTCGAGGACTGCCCGAACTGGAAAGCCGCCGACGAAACCCTGCGACGCCTCGCCGACGTCCGCGGCATCGACATCGCCCACCGGCTGGTGACCACGCCCGAAGAGGCCGAGGCCGCGCAGTTCCGGGGCTCGCCGACGATCCTGATCGACGGGCGGGATCCGTTCGCATCCGGCAACGAACCGGTCGGCCTGTCGTGCCGTATCTACCAGACCCCCGATGGCCCGGCGGGATCGCCGACCAGCGAACAGCTTCAGGCAGTCCTCGATGTCTGAGCGCCCCTTCGTCGACGAGCACCCGTGACCGACACCGTCGACCTGGACGACATCGACCACGAGGCAACCGTGCGCGAGTTCCCCGACGGCTGGGGCGCGGTGTGGCGCGACGACGCTGGCGGCGTCGTCGGGTTCTGGGGCATCGCGGCACGCGGGTACGTCGACCGCAGCTTTCACGAGGCGCTGTGACAAGCCCCGACACAACCGGAGTCCCGTTGCTGCCGGGCCCCGTCGGACGCATCGTGCGACTCGGCCTCGGCACCAACCACGGCAACCGCTGGCGACTGCTCGCCGCAGCTGCCATCGCAGCCTCGACCCTCGTCGGCCTCGCCGCCGGAGCACCTGGGACAGGACTCACTATCGGTCTCCTCACCTGGATCGCGGTGACGATGGGGTGGCTCGGCACTGCCTTCCTCGTAGCTACCGTGTTGCGCACTCCCGGCTGCGAGATGCGCTCGCTCGCTCACCTCGCCAGCCACGTCCTCCCCGGCGACCGCGACTTCGTCGCTTGCCCCGGTCCCCTCCAACCCCTCGATGCATGGGAAGCCCGCACCACCGGGCGCGCCGAACCCTACGGACCCACCTGAGCGAACGGGACGCTCCGGCGGCGACACTCCCCGCCTCCGCTAACGCACTGGGCGCAGCCCGCTGAGGATGACGTTCACGAGTCGCCCCACGGCGGCCCGTGACTTCAGCTGGGCTGCCGCGCCGAGCGCGTGGAGGCAATAGGCCGCAAGCTCGTCCGGAGCGATGTCGTCCCGGACCATTCCCTGGTGTGAAGCATCGACGATGAGCTTGGCGATGAAGGCGCGAACCTCATCCCGAGCGCGATCGACCTGGTCGTCGCGGTGAAGGAACGCCTCTAGCTCGCCGTCGTGGTGCCCGGTTGACTGCTTCGACAGACGGGCGAACGCCTCGAGGACTGCGGGAAGGCGGTGAGCCGGCTCGGCACGGTCGGCGATCGCTTCGAGCTGCGCGACATGCTCCGCGATCTTGGCCTGGTGCCACGCGAGCAGCACGGCCTCTACATCGGCGAAGTACCGGTACAGAGTGGCTCGACCGATACCCGCACGCTCGGCGACCTTCGACATGGTCACCGACCGGAGCCCGCCTTCGGCCGCCAGCGCGGCGGCGCTGTGGAGGATGGCGTCGCGCACCTCTCCTCGATGCGCGTCGATGGTCTCATGCCAGAGGTGGGGCACGGCTCCAGGATACGCGGCTCCCGAGACACACCGTTTGTGGATGAGACACTATGTCTCATAGACTGTGAGCGGCCCCAGTAGGGACGAGGATGCCATGGAGGATGTCAAGAAGCGGGACGGCGTGCCGGCGTGGGTCAAGGTGTCCCTCGTCATCATCGTGGTCCTCGTCGTGGCCTTCGTGATCGCAACCGTCACGGGGATTGGCGGGGAGCACAGACCGAACAGGCACGGTGGCGTCAGTCCGTCCTCGTCGGTCGTCGACGATGGTAAGGGCCACCGCTCGCCCGTCGATCACGACCTCTAGGTCAGAACGCGATCGCCATGTCAGCAGGTGTCCGCAAGTTCCTCCTGGCGGTGCACCTGGCTGTCTCGGTTGGCTGGGTCGGCGCTGCGGCCGCCTATCTCGCGGTCGGGATCGCTGCGGAGGTCAGCACCAAGCCCGCAACCATTCGAAGCGCGTGGCTCGCGATGGAGCTGATCGGTTGGAGCGTGGTCGTCCCTCTCGCAGTGGGTGCTCTGATGACGGGGTTGGTCTTGGCGCTCGGGACCCGGTGGGGCCTGTTTCGCCACTATTGGGTCATCTTCTCCTTGGCGCTCACGGCCTTCGCCACCGTCGTGTTGGTGCTGCACATGCCCACGGTGAGCTCGACCGCCCGAGACGCGCGCGCCGCGAGCGCCGCCGGACTCGAAGGACTCGGCGGTGACATCGTCCATCCTGGGATCGGGCTCGCCGTTCTGTTGGCGATCCTCGTTCTGAATGTCTACAAGCCTCGCGGCCTCACCGGCCACGGCCAGCGAAAGCAGACCGAGCGACTCGACGCCCCGTCAACGCCAGCGTGACAGTCATGACCTGACCGCTGCGGTGGGCTCTGGCAGACGCCCGACAGGGGTGCGGGGATTGTCCGGCGTCCCCGAGGGGCACGCGGATTTACTCGGTACCGAACCGCTCGTTGACGGCCTTCGCGAGCAGTTGGGAGTCGTTGCACATGGGGAAGTGGCGGGGACCTCGAGCTGGAGGTCGTCGCGGCGAGGTCACCACCGACGAGGCGGGCCGCCCGATGCTTCGCTTCGAGCGCCAGCTAGCCCACCCCGTCGAGCGAGTGTGGAAGGCAATCACCGACTCGGCCGAGAGCATCGCATGGGCCGACGGGAGCATCCTCTTGGAGCGCCGCGCCGGCGGTGTCATCACGGTTCACTACGACCGAGACGACCAGGATCGGCGTGTCTCACCGGCTGGCACTTCATGCTCGACCTGCTCGTTGAGGCACTCGACGGTCGCCCAGGCGATCCCGCCGACACTGATCGCATGGCCGAAGCCGCCTCGACCTACACCGACTGACTCCCGCGGACGTGGTCCCCCGAGTCCGAGAAGCGCATCCCCGACCGCCGTCCAGGCAGGTTCAACCCAGGACAGCACGTACCCTCGGCTTCGCGCCGATGGCGCGGGCTACGGCTCGCACGCGATCTACTCGAGCACCACCGACTGACCCTGCCCGAGCAACTGGTCGATCAGGACCGCTTGTAGGCGGTATCCCGTCTGACTGAGTCGGTGCAGGTCTTGCGGGCTGTCGGTCGGATATCCGGAGTCCTTGATCGCCGCCATGAGAGGATCACGCGAGATCGTCGGCGCGTGCATCCGTTCGCCGAGTGCCCGAGCAAGCGTGGTCTTGCCGCTGGCCTGCGGACCACTGACCGAGATCACGAACACGAACGGATTACTAGCTCACCCGCTCACGGCCGCGTCGCCGCCTACCTCTCCTCGCTGTCAGCGTCATGCAGTGCTGGTCTCCAAGGCAAGCTTCAGGTCCTCAACCTCTTGAGAGACCTGATCCTGCAACCACTGAGCAAGCAGGGCCTTCGCGGCCCAGCTCGTGCGGAACTTTCCGTCGACGGTCCTGTAGCGGTCGAGATTCGAATTCCAGGATGTCCCGCGCGCTCACGCCGATCAACGCGGATCCCTCGAAGGCAACTATCACCCCGCCCAGACTCGCGCGGTTGGCAGGCGATCTCCGATCAGGCGCCGAGCCAGACGTCTATGAGCTTGAGTTCTTGTATCGGCGGGTCCGGCGGCATGTCGGTGAAGCCTGCGGACCTCAGCACTGAGTGGACGGCAGGTTCGACTCGCTCGTCGTGGAAGCGTTCCCAGTCCTCCTGAGAGTCCCACACGTCGATGTGGCGGAGGCCACCGTCGACCTCGACCACCAGATGTGCGACGAGCCCCTTGGGTAGCGCGTCGCCAATGGCCGCCTTCACTTGCTGGTACATCTGCGCGTTAGAGGGAACGTCGTACTGAAGCGCGTAGGACATGGTGCTCCTCTTCTCCCACTCTGGTCGATCATTCCGATAGAATCAGTTGTAACTGATATAGGAGCATGTATCGAATGTCGCCACCTGTCAAGCCCCGCCGCCGCTATGACTCCAGCCGGCGTCTGGAGCAAGCGCGACGTACCCGCGCCGCCGTGGTGCGGGCCGCGCACGAGCTGTTCCTCGAACGCGGCTTCGCCGCCACCACCATCTCTGAGGTCGCTTCAGTGGCGGGTGTGTCGGTGCCGACCGTGTACAAGGCGTTCCGCAACAAGTCTCGCGTGGCTAAAGCCGTCTTCGACGTCGCGATGGCGGGCGACGACGAAGCCGTCCCCATGCTCGAGCGGGCCTCGCTCGGCCGGGTGCGAGGCGAATCCGATCCCCGCGCCAAGCTCCGCCTCTACGGCGAGTTCCTCACGGAGGTCGCACCTCGCCATGTACCGGTCCAACTCGTCATCCGAGATGCGGCAACGACCGACCCGGAGGCACGAAGGGTCTGGGCCGAACTCCAGGCCGAACGGCTCAAGGGGATGACGATGTTCGCACGGGACCTACACGACGAGGGCCATCTGCGACCGGGCGTGTCCCGGAACGAGGCCCGTGACGTGCTCTGGACCTACAACTCAGCCGAGATCTTCCAACTCCTCGTGGTCGAGCGTGGCTGGTCTGCCAAGCGGTACGGCAGGTGGGTGGCCGACTCTCTCATCGCTGCGCTCCTGCCCTGACGGCAGTCGCAGCGCACCGCGGTCGTCGCAGGACTCACTTGTGCTCCCCCCAACTAGCCCTCACACGCGGCATCTCCAGTTCCACTTCTACCAGGACGTTGACGGGCCGTACCCGAGGATCACAAGCTCGACGTGAGCCAAGTACCAACTGGGCTTACAGTGCGCGGAGCATGAGGTCACGGGGGACGGGATGGAGTGAGGTCGACGGCGAGGTGGTCGCGGTCCGGTGCTGATCAAGCGTAAGGATCTCGACGCCATCGAGCGTGGGAAGCTGAGCTGCCTCTTCCGCCGCTGGGCGCGGCCTCGGGTCCGGGCGGGATCCACCGTGAGGACCGCGATCGGGGTCCTCGCCATTGATCGCATCACTGCTCTTGCACCTGAGGAACTCACCGTCGAGGACGCCCGGGCCGCGGGCTTCGCCTCGGTCGAGGGTCTTGTCGAGAGCCTTGGCGGCGACCCCGCGAATCCGCTCTTCCGGATCGACGTCCACCTCGCCGGGTCCGACCCGCGGGTCGACCTGCGAACTCGGACGTCGCTCACGGAACAGGAAGTCAACGAGATCGCCCGGCGGCTGGACCGCATGGATCACCACAGCCGTGACGGACACTGGACGCGGTCCGTTCTCCACCTCATCGCGGAGCGCGCCGGCGTTCCGGCCTCAGAGTTGGCGGTCGAGCTCGGCGTCGAGAAGGTCCGCCTGAAGCGCAACGTCCGGAAGCTCAAGGAACTCGGCCTCACCGAGAGTCTCAGCGTCGGCTACCGGCTCTCACCCCGCGGCGAGGTGGTTCTCGCCACACTCAGTTAGCTGCCAGAGACGATGATGCCGCGGCCGGACGACGCCGCCTGACGGAGCGGGCGGGCCTGCTGGTACTCCTCGGAGTCGTACCAGGCGCGAGCCGCGGTGGCGTCGGGAAACTCGATCACGACGATCCGGCTGGGCGCCCACCCGCCTTCGAGCGGCTGCGGATCACCACCGCGCACGACGAAGCGTCCGCCGTGGGATGCCACTGACGCGCCCGACAGGGGCGTGTAGCGCGCGTAGCCGTCGGCGTCGGAGACGTCGATATCGAAGATCACGTAGGCGGGCATGGGCGAAACCTACCGCCGCGGTCCATGGGCGTCGGTCGACCTCGGGTGGGACCGACGGTTACCGTGCGAGGCGCGGTGTCAGAGAGACCTGAGGTCCTGGTTGTGTGCACCCACAACGCTGGTCGCTCCGTCGCGGCGCGGGTTCTGCTCGACCACTACGGCGAGGGACGGGTAACCGTCCGCTCGGCGGGCTCCGCCCCCGGCGATGTGATCAACCCGGCGGTCGCTGCCATCCTCACCGAACGAGGCCTCGATGTGTCTCGGGAGTTCCCCAAGCCCCTCACCGATGAGGCCGCCCGCAGCGCGGACGTCATCATCACCATGGGCTGCGGCGATGCCTGTCCCGTGTATCCCGCCAAGCGCTACCTCGACTGGGACCTCCCGGACCCCGCCGGCAAGCCCGTCGATGAGGTGAGACCGATCGTCGACGACATCGACCGGCGAGCCCGCGAACTCCTGGCTGAGCTTCTCGACGAATAGACGCCCATGCTGGGTGACGTCCCGAGACGAGCGAGGGCTAGTCTCGAGGCGAGCGCGGGAGACTTGGCGTTGGCTCTTCGATCAAGGACAGTGGCGCGACGGTCGGACGCTGCCGTGTCGCGCCTGCGGCCCGGCCCGCAGGCGCCGGCATCCGGGACGACGCTGTCGCCTACGGAGCAGGTCATTGAACTGCAGCGCACCGCGGGGAATCGCGCCTCCGCCCTTTGGATGTCAGCGTCGTCGGTACAGCGGGCGGCCGCGGGCGCGCACGGTATCGAGCCCACTGTCCGGTGGGGTTCCCGTGGTGAGTACGTCACGATGCTGCAGGACCACCTCGTGCAGGCGGGCGCGAGCATCGCGGTCGATGGGATTTTCGGACCCATAACCAGGAAGGCGGTGGTCGCGTTCCAGCGCGCCGCCCACCTCGCATCCGACGGCATCGTCGGGACGAAGACGTGGGGTGCCCTCAAGACGGGGGTCACGACCATCGACGTCGGGGGCGTTGGTCTGCAGGCTGCTGACGTGGCCGAGCGCGTCGCGAGCCGGCTGCAAACCATCGCGGCGCGGTTGGCACCCTTGGCGAACGGAGTCGAGGCCGCCTCCTCGAATCACGCTTTGGGAGCTTTCTCGGCTACAACCACGACTACCGACGCCGGTGCTGCGGGGTCCGGCGCGCCTGCAGCTTCAAAGGGCGAAGGGTCCACGACCGACGAGCAGACTCCCGCCGCTGTCGTGGACGCCGCGGCCGAGGTGGTGGAGCTGCTGGGCGATCCGACCGTTCAGGACGTTCTCGGCCCGGTCGCTGGCAACCTCGGCGGTGTGGCAACCGGGCTGTCAAAGGGTTCCGTTGATGAGGGCAAGCTCGGTGACGCCCTCGTGCAACTCGACACGGTGGCCAGTGACGTCGGCGAGGCGGTAGCCAACCACGCGGGCGCCCAAACCGAAACCGGGTCGAGCCGCGTCGACGTCGTCTCGGATGTCACCTACAAGATCACTGCCGACGACATTGCGGGGGTTGGCCAAGCGCTGTCGGATCACATGGCGATCCACGGTGAAGCCGCCCACGTCGCCCCTCACGGTGAGGATGGCGGCGTGACGCTCGACCTCGAGATGTCGGCCCAGGGCAGGGTCGTGAAGGCGACCGTCACGCTCGAACTCGAGCGAGTTCTGCCAGAGTGGACCAAGGCCGGCAGCACAAAGTGCTCGTGCTGGAAGGCAGAGTGGGACCGCTTCGACGCCGCCATCCGTGCGCATGAGCAGCAGCACGTCAACCTCTTCAAGAAGTTCTTCACGGGTCTGCATCTGAAGCTGGTCGGCAAGACCGAAGCTGCTGCCAACCAGACCTTCGATGATGTCTTCGAACGATGCGAGAACGCGCAGGACACCTTCGACACCACGACGACCCACGGCCAGACACCGCCGCCCGGCACGAGCTTCAACGCCGGCAAACCCTGCACCTGCTGAGTCCTGTGCCGTCAGCGCTCTTCGACGCGGTCATGGCGGCAGGTCGCGCCGCGGTGGATCGAAGACGCCGTCTTCGAGAACGGGCGTGACCCGATCTGGTGCTGCTCGCTCGTCCACTTCGCCCGCCCTGTCGTGGCGCCCGACAGGCTGATCGCGTTGGTCGACGCTCACCGCGACACAGTCCTCGGGCACCAGACCTTCGATTCGATCGCGCTCTGTCAGTGGACATTCGACGGAGCCGCCATGGCACCGGTAGTCATACGCTCGGTCCGCGGTTGACCGGCTACCGGTCCCACGGTTGTCAGTCGTCGTCGGTGCCGGCGCCCGCGTCCGCGGTGCGACCGTGTTTCCAGTATCCCCGTACGGTCGCTTGCGACCGGGAAAGGCCCCGCTCAGAGAACAGATGGCGGCGGATGCGCTGGACCGAAGCGGCCTCGCCCGCGACCCACACCTTGCCTTCAGGCGCGAGCGCGGCGCCGCACACCGCGTCGACGAGGGCGTCGCCCGGGCTCGACCCGTCGGGCGACCGGTGCCAGTGGATGGCGGTGCGCGGGTGCTCAGGAAGCTCGACACGAGCGTCATCGCCCGCGATCTCGATGTGCACCTCGACCGGCCGCTCGGACGGCAACTCGTCGAGCAGTTGGCTGATAGCCGGGATGGCAGTCTCGTCGCCCCCCAGCAGAAACGCGGGCGCGTCTGGGTCGATCACATAGCCGCGCGCCGGTCCCGAGATCGCGCCCTCGTCACCGGGCGACGCCTTAGCCGCCCATTCGGACGCGGCCCCGTGGCCGTGCACGACGATCTCGAGGTCGAGCTCTAGGGCCGTGCCGTCGAGTCGCCTCGGTGTGAACGTACGGATCGTGGGCCGGCTGCCGTCCGGCAGCAGGAACTGGTTGCCGTTCCACTCCGGCATCACCAGTTCGTCAGAGCCCGGTGACGGCAGTAGCAGCCGCACGCTCGCCGCGGGCTGGTCGATGACGAGACCGTCGAGTTCGGCGCCGGCGAGCGTGACACGCGTTAGTCGAGGCGTGATCCGCTCGACCCGACTTACCTCCAGCCGCCGGAACTTGGGTGGTTCGCGTCTCGTTCGCATCGCGCCGACCCTAACCACTCACCCGACTGCCCGAACTTGAGGCAATAGCGAACGGATTCCGTGCGTTATTGCCTCAAGTTCGGCGGTAGAAGAGGTCTTCGACCACGGTGCGAGCGCGGCGGGTGACGCGCCGGTAGTCGTGACGGAGCGCGCTGGCGGTCGTTCCGAGGGAGCGGGCGAGCTTGGCGAGCTGGTCGGCCTGGGTGGGGAGGCTGTCACCCGGCCCGCCTTTCACTAGGAACCACCGGTTGCGGGTGCGTTCGCAGAACCGGTACGCCTCCGCGAGCACCGCGGCGTGCTCCTGCTCGACCACGCCGGCGCCCTCCAACGCCGCGAGCGCGTCCATCGTCCCGCTGGCGTGCACTCCGTGCTGGAGTTGCAGCAGTTGCACCGTCCACTCGATGTCGGACAGCGAGCCCCGTCCGAGTTTGAGGTGGAACTGTGGGTCGTCCCCGGGCGGGATCCGCTCGCGTTCGACCCGTGCCTTCATCCGGCGGATCTCGCGAGCTTCCTCCTCCCGCAACTCGCCCCACACGTGAGGTTCGATCAGCTCCATGAACCGGGCGCCGACGTCGGCATCTCCCGCCACCGGGCGGGCCCGCACGAGCGCTTGGCGCTCCCAGGTCTGGGCCCATCTCCGGTAGTACTCGCCGTAGCCCGCGAGACTTCGCGCCAAAGGGCCCTGCTTGCCCTCGGGACGGAGGTCGGCATCGAGCGCGTAGATCCGGTTCGCGGGGGTCGCTCCCTTGACGAGCCGCATGAGGTACTCGGTGGCGGCGTTGGCGGTGTCGGCCGCGGCGGCACCGTCGCCCTCGTAGACGAAGAGCACGTCGAGGTCGCTCGCGTAGGAGAGCTCGGCCCCGCCGAACCTGCCCATCGCGATCACGGCGAGGGGGACGCCCGGGTCGACGACCGCGAGCGCGGTGTCGAGCACGGTCTCGGCGAGAGCGGTCAGGGCCGCCTCGGTCTCGTCGACGTCGGACAAGCCGACGATGTCGGACGACTGGATCCGGAGCTCTTCCACCTCGGTGAACTTGCGGATTCCGGTCATGCGGTCGCCGCGTTCCTGACGCCAGGCGAGCGCCTGGTGGATGCGTGCCGCCTGCTGCTCACGGTCGCGCGCAAGAAGGTGCTCGTCATCGCCCAAGTTGTCGACGAAGTCGGGGTTGCGCTCGATCGCGCGCTGCGTCAAACGGCTCGTCCCCAGAAGGAGGCACACCCGCCGCGCCGCGAGCGGCGTGTCCCGAAACACGTCGACGATGCGGCCCGACCGGTGCTGGCCGGTGACGAGGTTCCGGAGGCCGAGGAGTCCGAGATCGGGGTCGGCGGACTCCGACAGCCAGTCGAGCAACAGCGGCAAGAGCTGCTGCATCAGCCGTGAACGCCGCGTGAGCCCGCGCGTCAGCTCGCGCAGCGCCTGGCGCGTGCGATCGGCGTCAGCGAAGCCGAACGCGGAGAGCCGGGCCTCGATCGCCTCGGGGGCCATCGTCCGGGCAGCTGTGCCGGCGAAGGCTTCGAGCAACGGTCGGAAATAGAGGCGCTCGTGGGCGGCGCGGGCCGCGGTCCGGTGCCGGCTGAGGTCGGCGTCGAAGCGAGCCGTTCCCGACTGGCCGCCCTCGTCGCGATAGCCGATAACTCTGGCCAGCTGGGACCGACGGTCCTGGTCGACCGGGATGGCGTGCACCTGAGCCTCGTCGACGAGCTGAAGGCGATGCTCGACCACCCGCAGGAACCGGTACGCGTCGCCGAGGGCATCGGCGTCGCCCGGGTCGACGTAGCCGGCGGCTGCCAGCTCGTGCAGGGCGCGCAGCGTGTGGGGGGACCGGAGGCCTCGATCGACGCGGCCGTGCACCAGTTGCAGCAGCTGCACCGAGAACTCGATGTCGCGGATGCCTCCCCACCCGCGCTTGACCTCTCGGTCGTTCAGGCCGCGCTGTGCCATCTGGCTCTCCGATCGCGCCTTCATCGCGCGCACGTAGCGGAGTTCCTCCGCGCCGAACGGACGCTCCCACACCCGTTCGCCTGCCGCGGCCGAGAAGGCGTCACCCAGCGCAGCGTCCCCCGCGACCGGGCGCGCCTTGAGCAGAGCCTGGAACTCCCACGGATCGGCCCACCGGTCCCAGTAAGCCTCGTAGGACGCGAGCGAGCGGATCAGGGGTCCTGACCGCCCCTCCGGGCGGAGGTCGGCATCGACCCGAAAACAACTGCGGGCAATCTCCATGACGGCACGAGCGTCACCTTCGCCTACGAACACCACGTCGATGTCGCTCGCGTAGTTCAGCTCCTCGCCGCCCAGCTTGCCGAGCCCGATCACCGCCAAACGCGCCGCGTCGGCACCGGCCAGCGTGCAGGCGGCGCGCAGCACGTCCTCGGCCAGATTCGACAGCGCCGCGCCGGTGTCTTCGAGGCCGTCGCGTCCGGTGAGGTCGCGGGCCGCGATGCGAAGGAACTCGTGGTGACGCCACTGAACGAGGTCGTCGACCGCGGCCTCGACTGGCCCCGCCGGCGCCGGCCCCGGCGCCGTCGACGTCACGGGTAGGGCAGGACGGTCGTCGAGGTGGCTGAGCACCTCGATGCCCGCCGGGTCGCCGATGAGTCTCTGGGTCAGCGACCGGCTCGCGCTCGCAACCGCGACGAGGGCACCGAGCAGCCTGTCGTCCGCCGCGAGGCGATCACTCAGCCCCGGGTGAGCCTCTACGAGCCGATCTAGCGCCACGGCCACCGCGGCCGGTGCAGCCGAGTGCTCGATGGCGTGGGCGAGGCGATCCGACATCCGACCTACGCTGCCACGCCATGGCGACGTTCATCACTCGGCTTGACCCCGCTGCCGGTGACGGGCCCCGGCTCGCGGTGAAGGACCTCATCGACGTCGAAGGCGTTCCGACGACCGCCGGGTGCGCCGCGGTGGCCGACGAGGCCAAGCCCGCCGAGGCCGACGCCGCGTGCCTCGCCGGTGCCCGCGCCGCGGGCGCACGGATCGTCGGCAAGGCCAACCTCTACGAACTCGCCTTCGGGACGTCGGGCGTCAACCACTGGTACGGCACGCCGGAGAATCCTCTCGACCCGACGCTCGTCCCGGGCGGCTCCTCCAGTGGCTCCGCCGTCGCGGTCGCCACCGATGAGGCCGACGTGGCCTACGGATCCGACACCGGTGGATCGGTGCGGATACCGTCCGCATGCTGCGGGACGGTCGGCCTCAAGACCACGCACGGTCGCGTGTCCCTTGATCGGGTGTGGCCCCTCGCCCTCAGCCTCGACACGGTCGGACCGATGGCTCGCGACGTGGCTGGCGTCCTGTTGGGCATGCAGCTGCTCGAGCCCGGATTCGTGCCGGCGAGCGCGCCGGCGACGGTGGTAGGCCGGATCCGCACCGCACCGGACACGGCCGTCGATCCCGCCATCGACGCGGCTATCGACGCCGCGCTCAAGGCGGCAGGCTTCGACGTCCTCGACGTACCGCTCCCCGGGCTGCAGGAGGCGAACGACGCCAACATCACGATCCTCGTGGCGGAGGCCTGGCAGAACGACGGCCGTCTCCTCGATCGCCGCGCCCGCCTGAGCGACGAGGTCGCGGTGCGGATCCAGGCGGGCAGTGCGGTGACCGGCGAGGCGTTGGAGCGCGCCGCCGAGGTCCGCACGTCGTGGCAACGGTCGCTCGACGAGGCTTTTAGCCGCGTGCAGATCCTCGCCCTGCCCACGCTCGCGGAGTTCCCGCCTCCGGTCGCCGAGCCGAACGGACCAGGTACGAGGTTCACCGCCCCCTTCAACCTCGCCGGTGTGCCGGCGCTGTCCCTTCCTGTGCCGAGCCGTCATGCTCTGCCTGCCAGCTTGCAGCTCGTCGGTCCGCACGACGCCGAGGACCTCCTCGTCGCCACCGCTGCGGTCGTCGAAGCTGCCGTCGGGTAGGCCGCGGCCGTACGCTGGGACCGTGGCCCGAATCCGCGTCGCGACCTGTCAGCTCGACACCGTCGTCGGTGACCTCGACGGCAACATGCGCCGCGCGCTCGGCGCGCTCGAGGAGGCCCAGGAAGCGGGGAGCGACATCGCCGTGTTCCCGGAGCTCGCGATCACCGGCTATCCGCCTGAAGACCTGCTCCTCAAGCCCGGGTTCGTCGCGGACAACGTCGATGCTCTGGAGCGGTTCGCGGCAGCCACCGGCGGGACGGTCGCCGTCATCGGCTTCGTCGATGTCGGGGCCGATCTCTACAACGCCGCCGCGGTCTGTGCCGGCGGCCGCGTCGTCGGCGTCTACCGGAAGCGCCTCCTCCCCAACTACGCCGTCTTCGACGAGGCCCGCTATTTCACACCGGGCGCAGAACCGCTTCAGCTCTACTCGGTGGGCGGTGTGCGCGTCGGAGTCTCGATCTGCGAGGACATCTGGAGCCCGCTCGGCCCCGTGTCGGCCCAGGCCGCCGGGGGAGCGGAGCTCATCGTCAACCTGAACGCCTCGCCGTACTACGCGGGACGGCTGCGAGAGCGCGAGCGCATGCTCGGCACGCGTGCGGCTGACGCGTCGTGCTGCCTCGTCTACGTCAACCAGGTCGGAGGTCAGGACGAACTGGTCTTCGACGGCGCGTCGATGATCTTCGATGCCAACGGCGATCTTGTTGCCCGATCGCCGCAGTTCGTAGAACACGTCGCCATCACAGATGTCGACGTTCGGCCGTCGTTCCGGAAGAGGCTGCTCGACCCACGCGGCCGCAGTGGTGCCACCGACCTGCCGGTCGTCGTCGCGCCTGAGCCCCCCGAGTCCACCGGAGCCGGCGACCGGCGGGTTGCCACGGTCGCGCCGGTGTTCGACCGATACGACGAGATCTATCAGGCGCTCGTGGCGGGCACGCGCGACTACGTCCGGAAGAACGGTTTCTCCGACGTGGTCCTCGGGCTGTCGGGAGGCATCGACTCTTCTCTCGTGGCGGTCGTCGCCGCCGACGCGGTCGGGCCCGAACACGTGCACGCCGTGGCCTTGCCGTCAAGATTCTCCACGGAGGCTTCCACCACCGACGCCGAGAAGCTGTGCGCGAACCTGGGAGTCGAGCTGCGCACGATCCCTATCGAGCCGGCCCACCGCGCATCGCTCGAGATGCTCGCGCCCAGCTTCGACGGGCTCGCGCCTGACATCACCGAGGAGAACCTCCAGGGGCGGATCCGCGCCAACGTGTTGATGGCGCTCGCCAACAAGTTCAGAAGCTGGCTTGTCTTGATCTGCGGGAACAAGAGCGAGCTGGCGGTCGGCTACACGACCGTATACGGCGTCGACATGGCGGGCGGGTTCGCGGTGATCAAGGACGTTTCCAAGACGCACGTCTACGAGCTGGCCCGGGCGCGGAACGCCGCGGCCGGCTACGACCTGATTCCCGAGTCGGTGTTGACGAAGCCGCCGTCGGCCGAGCTGCGGCCCGACCAACTCGATACCGACAGCCTTCCGCCCTATGAGGTGCTCGACCCGATCGTCGAGGGCTACGTCGAGGGTGACCTGACGGCGACCGAACTGGTGGAAGCCGGCCACGATCCCGACCTCGTCAGCCGCATAGTGAGGCTGATCGACGACGCCGAATGGAAGCGCCGCCAGGCGCCCGTGGGTGTGCGTGTCACCCCCAAGGCCTTCGGGCGCGATCGCCGCGTTCCGATCACCAACGCCTACCGAGGCTGACGCCTTCTTGACCGAACGGTCAAGGGTGGGAGATGCTGGGCGCCATGGCCGATCCGAAGAAGCCCCGCCCCGCCTTCGCCCCCTGGGACCGTCGTGAGATCCCAGGCTCGTTCAACGTCGAAACCTCGGCGCGTCGGGTGGGCAACTACAAGTGGATCGAGATGCGCCTCTTCGAAGCGCTCGGTGGGTGGGTCGCAACCGTCCCCGAGCTCGACGTGAAGATGCGTCTCGGCACCCACTGCTTCCACCATGCCTGGCACGCCCAGCTGTGGGACAAGCGGCTGCCCGAGCTGCGGGAGATGAACACTGACCGCCTCACCCTTCCACCCAACGAGGCGATGGAACGGTTCGTCGACGCCCTCACCGAGCCGGAGGGACCCGAGCTGACCATCGAGAAGCTCGTCGGTGTCTACCGGGTGCTCATTCCGGCCAAGATCGCCGCTTACGAATACCACCTCGCCAACACCTCCGAGATCACCGACGCGCCGACCATCCGCTCGCTCCGGCACGCCCTCGCCGACGAGTACGACGATTGGCGTGACGGTGAGATGCTGATCCAGTCGCTGATCGAGAACGTCGATGAAGTGCAGCGGGCCGTCGCCCACCAGCAGAGGCTCGAGTCGATCCTCACCGAAGCCGGTGGCATCGCGGGCGCGGCCACCTTCGACGTCAACTACGACGCCGACGCCGTCTCGGCCTGAGCGCTCGCCGGGTGATATGGCGCGGGTAACCGTCGTCCCAGAGAGCTTCACGATGGTGAACTTCGACGCGGGCCGGATCGGCGAGCTCACCGCCGCCGTCGCCGACACCATCGGCATTCCTGCCGACCTGGAAGTGCGGGTCGAGGTGCGGGAGGCGTCGCCGCTAGGGCGCTCGCGTCTCGAGAGCATCGATCCGATCACCCTCAACGTGCACGGCGGCGCGTTCGAGAGCACTACCGAGCCCCGCAACCTGTCGGACCGTGCCGTCAACGACGTCGTCGGCCGGTTGCTCTTCCGCGCCTACGACCGCCTTGATCCGGCCTTCGGCGACCCGCCGCCTACCGACGAACTCCCGCTCACGGAGTCGACCGCGTGGGACGCCTACTGCCTCGGGCGGTTGACACGCCGGGGCTACGACGTGAAGAAGCCGCGCCGCCAGTACCACTTCCGGAACCGCCACGGCTTCAACGATGTCGCTGATGCCGTATTCGAGCGCCTCTGGACCGCCGAGGGCCTCACCTGGGCCGACATCCAGGCGGCCTGCTCCGAGACCGCCGCCGTCACCACCTGAACCCCTCGAACTTGAGGCAATAACGATCGGAATCCGATCGTTATTGCCTCAAGTTCGGAGCAGAGGGCGACTTCAGACGAGGTCGTGGGCCGAGATGCCCTCGAGGAGGTCGATCTCGGGCTTCCGGGCAAGGAGCCCTTCGCATGCCTGGGCCATCTCCACCATGAGGGGCCCGTCGAAGTGGGCGCGCTGGGCCTCTTCGCTCTCCCACTTCTCGATGAGCACGAGACGCGCGGGCGTGGTCACCGAGTTGCAGAAGTCGATGTTGCGACAGCCGGGCTCTTGGCGCGACACGACCACATACTTCGAGAGCACACCCAGGAGGCGCTCGGCGGCTGCCATGTCGTCGGGACGGGCGTCGAACACCATGGTGACGATGACGATCTCGATGTCTTCGGGGCGGGGTGCGGCGCCGGCCTCGTCGGTCGATGCGGGAGGAGTGTCTTCGTTGGCCACGAGCGACGACCCTATCCAAACCTCAGGTCGACCGTCGTCGCACCGATAGAACCCCTATACCCACGGACGCTTGACTGCGGGTTTATGGTCGTACTGACGAGTCCCCGCCTCTGGTCGCGGACAAAGGATCGAGCTTGCCCAAACAGCTTGTTGAGCGCGACGAAGAGGACCTCGTCCGCCTGTATCTCAGCGACATCGGACAGTTTTCGCTCCTCACCAAGGACGACGAAGCCCGCCTCGCGCAGACGATCGAAGCCGGGAACGAAGCCAGGCGTGTACTCGAGCGCGATCGGGGCGCCTCCGACGTCGCGGCCCGCCGGTCCTTGCGCCTCCAGGTGCGCGAGGGCGATGCCGCGACGCGCGCGTTCGTCCAGTCGAACCTGCGACTGGTCGTGTCGATCGCCAAGCGGTACCAAGCGTCGGGCCTGCCGCTGCTCGACCTCATTCAGGAAGGCAATCTCGGCCTCATCCACGCCGTCGAGAAGTTCGACTGGCGAAAGGGCTTCAAGTTCTCGACGTACGCGACCTGGTGGATCCGGCAGGCGATAACCCGCGGGATCGCGAACACCGGACGCACCATCCGTCTGCCGGTGCACGCGGGCGACACGGTCACCCGCATTCAGAAGGCGCGCCATCGTCTCGAGACGCTGCTCGGCCGGCCGCCCACGATCGAGGAGCTGTCCGACGACCTCGAGTTGTCGGTGGAGAAGATCAACGAGGCGTTGCGGTTCGCGGTCGACCCCGTCTCGCTGTCACAACCGCTTCGCGAGGACGGCGATGGCGAGCTGGGTGACATGGTCAAGGACCTCACGACGCCCTCGCCGTTCGAAGCCGCCGCGGCCGCCCTGTTGCCGCGTGAGGTGGCGCGCCTGCTCGAGTCGCTCGACGAACGAGAACGCGAGGTGCTCCGGCTTCGCTACGGCCTCGACCGAGGCGAACCGCGCACCTTGGAAGAGGTTGGCGACCTGTTCGACCTCACACGGGAGCGGATCCGCCAGATCGAGTCCCGTGCCCTGTCGAAGTTGCGGCACCCCTCCACCGACACTGGTGCGCGGGACCTTCTTTCGGTCTGATTCGTCGCCTCTGATCTGTCTACTAGTAGATGGGGTCGGCCGGGACGGTGAGGGCGGCGGTCCTACCGACAAGAGCGACGGCGATGACGATCAGTACGGCTCCGCTGATTACGCCGGCAGTGGGAGCCTCCCGCAGGAGCACAGTGTCCACCACGATCGCGGCGACCATCTGAGCGCCAAGCATGGTGACCGTCGTGCGCAACACGCCGAGCGCCGCGGTGGCGAACGCGAGTGATAGCACGACGGTGACGCCGAGGAGCCCGCCGCTGTATAGCCACGGCTCGGCCGGCCAGTCGATCGCCCCGAGCGAGCCGGTTATACCAAGCAGGCCGACGACCGCGATCAGGGCGAGGCTCCCGACGGTGACGTTCACAGCCGTGGCCGCGAGAGGGTCGCCAGTGGCCGCCGTGATGCGGCCATTGAACGAGGCCTGAAAGGCGAACGTCGCGCCGGCAAGAACCACGAAGCCCACGAGCAGAGGCGCGAGCTCACCGACGGGCCGGCCAACCTGCGACACGACGACTGCGACAGCCGCGAGCGCCACTGCCTGTAGGCGGGCGGGAGTGACGGGGCGACGGCCACCGGGAGCGATCCCGAGGCGGTCGACGATCAGACCGAAGATGACCTGACCGGCGAAGAACGCGACCGCGAAGACCGCCACGCCGATGGTCTCGACCGATGCCGCGCCGGCCAGCACGACGACCGCGCCTCCGAGACCGGCACAGAGCGTCCACTTCGGGACCGGCCAGCTCGAGATCCGGAGGAGGCGCTGACGAGTTGATCGGCGTACCGCCAGTGCCAGCACGACCATGACGAAGGCGCCGCCGAAGTTGACGAGGGAGGCGATGAGCGCGCTCCCGGCCCGCGCGCCGAGCACCGCGTTGATCTTGGGCTGCACTGCGCCGCAGAGGCCGGCGGCGACCGCAACCGCCGGCGCCCACGTGGTCCTGTCTTTCACGAGCAGCCGCTGGGCCGCTAGCTGAAGTGGTGGACGAAGCGGTCCGCGATGCGGCGGTTCCCTTCGTCGTCGGGATGGAGGCCGTCGGGCAGGCAGTTGGCGTCCGCCTCGCCCAGCAACTCCCGGCCGTCGAGGTAGTCGAGGTTGGCGTCGCCTCGGTCGCGCCATAGGTCGACGACTCTGCTGAGAATGCTGCGCATCTGCTCGAGAGTGAGGTCTCCCGATGCGACGATCTCGCGCTCGCCTATGCGTAGGGCGGTGGTGGCCGCGTTCTCGCGCTCGGGGCTGATGATCGGGGATATCACGGTGATCGGCGTCGTGGGGTGGGCGTCCCGCAAGGTGGCGAGGAAGCCGTGTACGAGCGGAGCGAAGGTCCGCTGACGCAGTGACGCCAGGTTGTGGACGTTGATCCCGAGCTTGAGGGTGAAGCGGTCGGCGGGCAGTGTCGCCATCGCGCGTGCCACGAGTGGGTCGAGGTGGCACATTCCGGAGAACCCCAGACACGTGAGGTGCCAGCCGAGTCCCCGTGCCGCCCGCGCGGGCCAAGTGTCGGTTGGGCCGGGCGCGTCGCTGCAGTGGGTGATGCTGCTCCCGTAGGTGACCCAGCGCGGCCGGTCGTCGGGCGCCGCAGTGAGCGTCGTGCCGTCGTCGACCTCGACCGTGCGGATGCGAACGCCGACCTCCTGAGGCAGCCACACCTCGACCGGGCGGCCGTCGCGGGGAAGGTCACCGAACTCGATGTCGACGTGCTGGCTAGCGGCGGGTCGGGTCGCCACTACCTCGTTCCCGATTACGAGGTCGTAGCGGGCCTCTGGCGGAGGGAAGCCCTCGAGCACCACGTGCTCGGCAGTCAGCCGGATGGCTCGCGAGTCGGTTTCGAACCGCAGTCGTACGCCCGCCGGCTGCGACGCCGTCCACACGAGGCCGGGGTCGTGGAAGGCCACGTCCGCGAGCGGAAGGCGCCATGCCCGCAGGTAGCCGTTCGTCACCCGCGTCCCCAGCGCACCATCCACCAACCCGACAACCTTCTCCAGCGGCACTGTCTGCACGACTCGCTATTCTTGCCGGACGTTGGGAGGTGGCGCCGACCTCGGGCTAGCGCAGCCAGTTCATGGTCAGGGCCACGCCCGAAGTGGCGGCGTCCTGGAAGGTGATCGCGCGCAGGACGTCCATCTTGGCGAGTTCGGCTCGAGCGCGTCCGACGTCGCTGACCTTGAGCGCGACACCGCGGATCTCCTTCCCGCCGCGGAACAGCATGTGCTCGCCCCACCGGATACGCCTGGCCGGCCGTGTCGTCTGGAGCGGTTGGGTGAAGAGTACGACGACGTTCGGGGCGGCAAACGCGGTGAGCCTCGCGATGGCACGGGCGGAGAGCACGGACCGGCGCCGGTCGGTGGGCGCGCCGCCGACGAGGCGGAAGCGGCGGTAGGCGGCGAGGATGCCACCAGAGGTCGTGTCAATGGAGGCGACTTGGACCAGCTGGCGCGGAACAACCAGGGGTTCTCCCAGTCCGGGGTGGTGCACGGTGAGGAACCCCGGCTCCACGATGAGAGCCGGCTCGTGTTTCCAGCCGATCCAGGGAGTCACCTTCGGGCCGACGAAGAGCGCCGCGACGCCGAGAACGATGACGGTGCCGACGACGGCTTCGAAGATGCTTCCCTCGCTCACGAAGGGGATCCCCGTAGCGAGAAGGGCGAAGGTCCCGACCGCGACAACCAGTGTGAGCACCGCCCCTATCGCGCCGAGGACGAGCATGATCACTCGTATCGACCGAAATGAGGCCAGCGGGATTGTGACGCGTTCCATCCCAGTCATATCGGCAGCAAACTTGAGGCAATAACGGCCGAATTCCGATCGCTATTGCCTCAAGTTCGAGGGCTGGCGGAGGTGGACGGGAATCGAACCCGCCGGACGGGGATCACCCGTCCCACCCGCTTTGAAGGCGGGGGGCGCCACCAGGTCGCCGGACACCTCCGAAACGCAACCTAGCTGGTCAGCGGGGTGTACGTGCCCGCGCCGGCTGTGGACAACAACGGACGGTCCACGCCGTCACCGCGAGCACGTTGTCACCTGGCTGAGGCCGGAACGCGTCCCCATGCTGTCGGTGTGGGGCTCGGTGTCACTCGCGAGCGTCGCTTCCGCAGTTCAGACCCTCACCGCTACCTTGGCTCCGATGGGGAATCCCGCGGGAGCGCGCGCACCGGTCAGCTTGATGCGAGCAAGCTTCGGACTGGCACTACTCGGCGCCTTTCTCCTGTCCGCGTGCGCCGCTGACGGCTCGGGCTCGCCAAGCGGCACGGTTCGTGTCGGCGAAGCTCTTGACTTGGAAGACCCGGATCGGGCCGCCGTCGCGACTACCACGACATCCCGAGACCACGTCTCCGCGCAGGCGGAACCGACTGACACCGCCGCTCCGGAAGACGGGGCGTCGGATGCTCGCGTTGCGAACCGCACGGTGCGAGACGATCCAAGCGGCTTGCGGTTGACCTTGGTAGTTGCCGACAGGCTCACCTTTTCGACCAGCGACTTCATCCAGTTAGAGCTCGGGTTCGAAAACGTCTCGTCCGATGCCCTGTTCCACGACTCCAACCAGCGCCGCGTCTTCGTTATCGCTCCAGCCCCGCAAGCATCCGGGAGATTCGGGTGGAGCGACGACAGTTGTCGGTCCGAAGGGACAACGGAACCGCCTCTTACCGGGCCTCTCGAGCTCGGACCAGGCGAAAGTGGTGCTTTCCAGGCGACCTATCCGGCGCGGCAGACCACTCGTGACGCAGGCTACGACATCGATCAGTGCCGGCTGGATCCCGGCGCCTATCACGTCTCTGGCAAGGTCGACTGGTGTCCGCAAGCGAGCCTGCGTGACACCAACTCATCCGGCAAGTTCTACTGCGACCCGGATGAAGTCGTCGAGGTGTGGGCGACTCCCTTGCGCATAACCATCGAGTAGGCGGTCAGCCGCCGAGTCCACGCCGACGCCTGGCCGGACGCTCAGCGGGTAGTGCCTCGAGGCGGCGAGGAGCGAACCGGTTTGTCGCGCGTTTCGTGGGTGCGATCTGTGCGTTTCAGATCGACCAGATCGATCGATGCTCCTATGTTTGTCAAGGGCTGATTTCTCGCGGTGGGCGGAGCTGGTATTGGGGGCAGCGTTGGCCGTGGTGGCTGGCGCGGTCGTGGCAGAAGGTGCAGGGGCCTTTGCGGCCGCCGTCGTTGATGCCGCACCAGCCGGTCGGTCCCCATTGGCCGGTGAGGAACACGATGGTGGCGGGTCGTCCGCAGGTGCAGCGTTCGTCTGGTTGGGCGGGCCGATGGGGAAGCATCAGCTCGCGTCGAGGATCTTGATGAGCCGGTTGAGGTCGGCGCGGACATCTTCGAGGGTGTAGGGGTCGAGGTCGGCGGTCAGCAGCTGCGCGGCGGTGTGGCTCGTGGAAAGTTGTTCGAGGAAGTGGGTGAGGATCTCGGCGAGCTCGACGGCGTCGGCCGCGTCGATGGTGACGGTGGTCATGGCTTGGTCCTTGGGGGTAGGGCGTCGGCGTCCGGGTGAGGCAGGACAGGGACGGGCCACTCGGTGAGGGCAAGCTCTTATGAGGCCAAGCAGTCCCAGCCGCTGACGCGGGATGGTCCCAGCCGCGGACCGGCAGATCGTTCTAAGGACAACCCGGGAGGGGTGTCAGCCTAATAATGAGCCAGGTCCGCGGCGGGGAGAGCTATGGGTTGCGGGGGAGGTGGCGGTAGGTCTCGCGGGCGATGTAGCGCTTGAGGATCCGGATGATGTCGGCTTTGGAGCGGCCTTCGGCGAGGCGGCGCTGCACATAGGCGCGGGTGCGCGGGTCCGAGCGCATCCGGGTGATCGCGATCACCCACAGCGCGGCGTTGGCTTGGCGGTCCCCGCCACGGTTGAGACGGACGCGGGTGACCTTGCCGCTGGAGGCCTGGATGGGTGCGACCCCGCACAGGTGCGCCCAGGCGGCCTCGGAGCGGAGCCGTTCGGCGTTGTCGCCGGCGGCGACCAACAACGCCGCGGCGCAGTCCACGCCGACGCCGTGCAGTGCCAACAGCTCCGGGGCGGTGGCGGCCACCAGACGGCCGAGGAGCTCGTCGAGGGAGGCGATCTCGGCATCGAGGGCCAGGACGCGGCGGCCCAAGGTCCGCAGCGCGGTCTTGGTCGCGAAGATCACCGAGTCCGAACCCGGCCGGGGCCGCAACGATGCCGCCTCGGCTCCGAGATGCTTGCGGGCCACGCCACGGAAGCGGTCACGGATGTCGTCGGTGGCGGTGAAACCGAGATGGCGGATCTGGTTCAGGGCGGTGATCTTGGTGGAACGGGCGCTGCGTTTGGCCACCACCAAGGCCCGGATCGCCTCCACCGCGCCGTCACGGGTCTTGCCCGCCCCTTGGGCCCGTCCTGACAGCGCCGCCCGGGCGGCCTCGACGGCATCGGCGGGATCGGACTTGCCGGTCCGCCGGCGGGCTTGGCGGTTCGGGCGGTCCACCTCGACCACCTCCACGCCGCCGCCGCGGAGGAAACGGGCCAGCCCCGCGCCATAAGAGCCGGTCCCCTCCACCCCGACCAGGCCAACCCGGCCGAAGGACTGCAGCCAGCACAACAGTTTGTCGTTGCCGGCCATCGACGCTTCGAACGACTCGACGCCCAACAACCCGCCGAGATCGTCGAGCGCGGCGGCCACATGCACATCCAAATGTGTGTCCACGCCACCAGTCACGGCGCGCGTGCCTTCTACGATGGTCATCGCCATCCCTTCTGTCGCTTCAGTTCAAGGGGTGGCACCCGCCGCCCGTCAGGTGCGGCAACGGTGCGATCGCCCTGCGCCAACAGGGCGATCCGCCGCACCCCAACAACAACGAGTGCCGCTGCGTTGCTCTGGGCGCCGGTCGACGGATCGTTCTAAAGACAGCCGACAAAGACGTCAGCCTAATCTCGAGTCAGACCAGAACCCAGAAGCCGCCCGACCGTACAAGCAAGCGATCACCCATCGGTGGATCCCTCGATGAGGCGGCACACATCGAATACTCCCTGCCTAATCGGGCGCGAATGGATTAGGTGGTGAGTCTTGGTCGGCTGGAGGGACGGTCGACGTTGGCGGACAGCGGGTGCAGGCCGAACCACTTCGGGAAGGAGCGCGCGAGACGCGTTGGGCCTTCGAGTTCGATGGCGCGTCGGCTGAGCGCCTCGCCCACATCCAAGTCTCCCATCCACACGGCGGTCAGCGTCCTCGCATCGCTGTGGGCGGTGATGTCGACGTCGTAACCGGGGTCGCTGAGACAGAGATCCGCCTCGGGGAGGACGAGCCAGAAGTGGCGCAGCTTCTTTGGGGCCCGGCGGAAATGGAAGTGGATCGTCGTGCGGCCCGCGGGGAGCGCGTCGGCATTGATGGTGCCCCGCATCCACCACATAAGGAGCCCTGTGTCGGGAGTTTCCTCGAGGATCGGACGTCTCAGCCACCTCTCGTTCAAGCGCCCATCTGGGCCACGAGCGGGCCGAGCTCCTCTCCGGCGGGAGTGAGGTGGTACTCGCTGCCCTTGCCGTCAGAGCGCGGTCGGCGCTCCACAATTCCCGCCCGCTCGAGCTGGCGCAGGCGCTTGGTGAGCAGCGAGGAGGACATCAATGGCACGCCGCGCTGAATGTCGTTGAAGCGTCGGCTGCCGACGAGCGCTAGCTCTCGGATCACGAGGGGAGTCCAGCGCTCGGCGAGCACCTCGGCGGCCTGCGCGATGGGGCAGAACTGGCCATAGCCCGGCATGGTCCAAGTGTTCATGCGCCGCGGGTCGGAGCTCAACTGCAGATTTTGCAGTTGAACGGGCAGGCGTCGGGCGCGACCGTCGTGTCAGGCCCATGCCCCGCTGGTCTGGAGGATCCAAGTGAGAGTGTCAGCTGATTCAACTGAGGTCGCACCCATCGCCTACGAGGCCGTGACCCGCACGCAGCAGGCGACGTGGTCAGAGGGCGACTTCCACGAGATCGCCCGCCAGAACGTGGTGATGGCCGAGGCTCTCTGCACCGCGCTCGACCCGCACTCGGGACAGCGGGTGCTCGATGTTGCGTGCGGCAGCGGGACCGCAGCCCTGGTCGTCGCCCGCCGCTACTGCGACGTCACCGGGATCGACTACGTCCAGGAGTTGATCGACCGGGCGCGCCGGCGGTCGCAAGCCGAGGGGTACTCGGTCGACTTCCGCGTCGGCGACGCTCAAGAGTTGCCGTTCCCGGACGCGACATTCGACGCCGTGGTGTCCGTCTACGGCGTGCAGTTCGCTCCCGATCAGGAGCAGGCCGCTCGGGAACTCCTCCGCGTGTGTCGCCCCGGTGGACGTATCGGTCTCGCCAGCCCCACGGCCGAGGGCTGGAGCGGCGACTGGTTCGCGACGCACGCCCGCTACGCGCCGCCTCCGCCGGGCCTCCAGTCTCCGCTTCGTTGGGGCAGCGACGAAGGCGTGACCGAACTGCTGAGTGCGGGCGCCCGTTCGATCGAGAGCCGTACGTGTCGAGCATTTCAGTACTACCGGTCGGTCAGCCACGCCGTCGGGGTGTTCACCACCTACTTCGGCCCCACGCTTCGGGCCCTCGCGCTGCTCGATGACGACGCGCAACAGCAGTTCCGCCACGACCTGGAGACGGTGTTCACCCGGTACAACCGGGCGACTGACGGCACCGCCGTCATCGAGAACACCTACCTCCGTACGATCGTGACGCGCCAGTAGAGAAAGAGGAAGCCTGCCACCGACGGCCGCGCGCGATGGCGCGTCGTGGCAGCAGATCGACGGTGCGGCGTGCGGCAGGGTCGCTACATATTGCCGTGAGAGCATGGCATGGTCATCTTCGGCTCAGAGGTTGAGAACTTCGACGAGGCGGTCGGTGTTGGCGACGAGTTGTTCGCAGCCACTGAGGAGCCGCGTGACTTGCATCTCGGCGAAGCTGCGGTGGGGACCGTGATCGAGGGCTTGGTCGGCCATGACGGCGAGGAAGTTGAGGTGGGTGGCAGCGGCCACGCTGAAGGAGTCTCGGGACAGAGAGGGCATGGTGCCTGAGGCGGTGGTGTAGCCGTCGAGGAAGGCGCTGGCGGACCGGTCGTCTGGTTGGCCGTCGGTGCCGGTCCAGGCGAGTAGGGCATAGGCGGTCTCGGCGGCTGGGTCGAGGGGGCCTGCGTTCTCCCAGTCCAGGGTGACGAGGCGACCGGAGAGGTCAGGGATCACGTTTGAGGGGTCGAAGTCGCGGTGGCAGACGACTGGAGGGCCGCTTTGGGCGTGTCTAACGAAGTCGGCGAGATCGGCGAGGAGCTCGAGGTGCATGACGAGCGTCTCAAGCCAGTCCGCTCCAGCAGTCTCGGCGCGGGCGATGAGCCCTGACCAGCGGTCGGCGTCCGGAGCGGTGAGATACCAGCTGTCGACGGGTTGGACGGTCTGCAGTGGTAGGGAGTGGATGGTTCCCAAGATCCGGCCGGCCTCGGCGGCGTGCGCGACTGAGGGCTGTTCGAGTGGTGGGGCCAGGTCGACCCACTCATAGGCGCGGAACAGCCGGCTGTTCACTTCCGCGACGGCATGGCCGGCGCTGGTGAGCGCGGGACGTGGGAGCGGTATGCCAGCCTTCGACGCCGTCAGCTGCACATGGATGTCTTCGGGCAGGAACGGCGGTGGATCCCACTCGAATGGGGCCTTCACGGCCCAAGAACCGGCTGCGGTGTCGATTCGCCAGATCTCGCCCATGGCGCCTCGATCCACATAGATGGGTGAGGCGTCCAGCTCGCCGAGTTCGAAAGCCGCGGCCACGGACCGGGCAAGATCGACATTCACCACCAACTCTCTAGTCGCGCTCGCGAAGCGCCAGTGTCGACTTTCTCGGTGGCGGCCGCCGGTTGGCCCCAGAACCGGACGAACTTGCAGCCAATCGTGATCAGCAAAGGAAGGACTCGCGAGGCTCCCGGATGTCACCGATCGACGGTGCGGCGCGCCGTTCAGCCGCGCCATATCGCTCAGACCGGCGCGAGTCGCCATGCCGGAGCTACACGCCGAGGTCGAACTCGTTGCCCTCGAGATCCTGCATGGTCACGAAGCTCTTGCCCTCGTGGCGGACGAGGTCCCGCGCACCCATCGCAAGCAGGCGGTCGTGGTCGACCCCCACGGGTCGGCACGCGAAGTCGAAGTGGAGTCGGTTCTTTCGCTCCTTCGGCGCGGTCGCCGGTACGAAGGTGAAGGAGGGGAACCATGCAACACGAGCGAGCCAGTCTGGCGGCGGGTGGCACGACGTCCCTGCCAGGTTGAAGCCGAGCATCTCCGCCCAGCACTCTGCCTGGCCCTGGGGATCGAGCGCGTCGATCTCGATGGCCGAGAAGCGGGCGCCGTCGCCGCGTGCACCATCGACCACGCGGAACTCGTTCCCCTCGACGTCTGCCAGCAGGCCGCCTTCCACCGCTGTTGCTCCGAGGTTGGCGAGGACCGTGGCATCCGCCCCGGACACCACCGGTCGCACCCGATTCGGCGCCACCTTCGGCTCCGGGACCGTCTGCAGGAATAGGCGCGGATGGCGGTGATCGTCTTCATCGACCACCGCGAGATGCGCCCACTCGGGATGTTCCTGCAGTGATGCTGCGACCTCCTCCGGGGGCGCCTCCGGGTCGCGGTAACCGAGAGCTGCCCGCCAGAACGAGGCGACACGCGCCGGTTCAGCGCAGTCGAACGCGATGTTGGACAAGATGATCACCGCGTCTGTCTACCGCGAGTCGACGCGTGGAGAAGCACACGGCGTCGCACCCAGACGGGTAGGCATCTCGATTTGGCGCGACAGATCGCTCCTTCATCGGCGGTTACCTCGGTGGCGTGATGAACCGGAGCGGCCGGCCCGTCGGGTCAGTCAGTTCGAGGCCTACGCCGATGTCCTTCGGGACCGCTCCTTGTGCCTCCAACGCGGAGCGAAACGAGTCTGCGTCATCGATCCAGAAGATCGCTTCGGTTTGGCCGGCTGACCGCCCAAGCTCGCCTTCGACGTGGACGCAGAGCGCTCGCTCAGGCCCAGCCTCGAAGCAGATGATGTCGGCGCCTTCGAAGAGAACGTGCGAGAAGAGCGTTCGATAGAAGGCCGCGACAGCTTCGAAGTCGTCCTCCGAGACGTAGACCGTAAGGTTGTTCAACCTCGGACCGCTCATGGCGATCATGCTGCCAGCCTGCGCGACGGAACGACGGGTCCGCGGGCTTCGATAGCGCGCGATAACTGCGTTGGGTGCCTAGTGGTGCGGGTCGAGGAGCTCGCCAAGCCGCTCGAGCATCGCGTGCATCTGCGCCGTCAGCTCCTGGGACGCAGTGCAGGAGACCCCGACTAGCCGATTGACGTCCTCGGCGAGGCCGTCGGGAACGGCGGCACATTCCCGCACCGCGAACTGGACGAGTCGCTTCTCGCCGGGGGTGAGCACACGGTTGGCGGCGAAGAGGACGTCGAAGTAGCTGGCGAGCCACTTAGTCGCCCGGTGCTGGATGGCGACGGCGTCGCCCTCGGTGACGGCCCGATCAGTTTGGTGCAGGAACGAGAACGGATTCGCCGGACCGATGAGGTCGCCGTTGAGTTCGATGATGCGCTGACGCAGCACATCCGGATACGGGCTCGCAGCTCGCTTCTGCATCTCCGCGTGCCAGTCGTCGCGGGCGAAGAGGCGGACTCCATCCCGGAGCGCGCGCCACAGGCCAGTCGAGTACCCGACTTGCGGTTCGTGCTTCACCAGACGCCAGTCGAGTTCCTCGTGCGCCCAGCCGGTCGACCAGTACATGACATCAATCCACGCGTCCCCGCCGTGTGGCATGAACACGTCCGCTGTCGGGTGGGCGAGCTGGCCGACGATCTTTGCGGCACCTGGGTCCGCCAAAGGTTCGATGATGGCGCGTCTCTCGGGAAGCATGCCCGACGCCTCCGCATCGATGTAGACCCAAACATCAACATCGGACGCATCGTTCGCGAACCCGGTGATATGAGAGCCGACGAGGGTGACAGCCCTCACCTCGGGCTGTTCGGACAGCGCATCGACCAGGGGCGCCACGTACGAGGCTGGATCCACCGCCTGCAACGTACCCATGAAATCGGGCCCTACGAGCGCCAACCACGCTTACCCAGAACGCCGGGGTTCGCGTCGGTCGCGGCCGGTGGGGGTAGGTGGTTTGGCATTGTGTCCGCAGGTCGACCGAACCGGCACCGATCGAATTCCTGACAGACACCCTGTACGCCGAAGACATCGCTCACGCAGCTACTACCACGACCTCCTAGGGCTACCCGTGAACTATGAGCAGCCCGGCCACATAGCCGCGATGGGACCGATCTGCGCGCATGATCCCTCGGAAGGACCAGCCGACGCCATCCGCCTCTACTTCCTCGCTGACGACCCAGCAGTTATCGCAGAGGCAGCAACTGAGCGCGGTGTGGACGGCGTGTTGCGCCAGGACGGCTATGGCAGGGCTGCGTGGGAGTCGAGGGACCCATTCGGCAACTCTATGGTTGTCCTCACGCGGAGCACCGCGTAGGGGCGTCGGTCGTCATCGGGTCGCTGTCTGTCGCTACAACAGGTGCCGGCGAGGTCGAGGGGATTAGGAGCCGAGTTCTGCAGCGAGAGTGGGGTGTCCGAAAAAGTCGGCCCATTCGGCCGGTGTCGCCCGATAGTGCCCGTCTCGGGTCTCGGGGTCGGCGCCAAGGGCGAGCAGGGAGTGGACGGCTACCTCGTCGCCGGCGCCGGCGGCGAAGTGCAGTGCCGACGTTCCGTTTGGAAGTGTGATCGGGAACCGAAGTTCGGCGAGGATCTCAATCGCTGCAGTGTTTCGGATCGCCGCGGCCCGTAGGAGGAGGTCGGGGTGCTCGCTGCGGGCTCTGTCGATGAGTGCCGCCTCGAGTTTGTTGATCTCGGCACGCTCTCCAGCGAACAGGACCTCGATTGCTGGGTTGGGCGGCTGGGTTGCTCTGTAGAGGTCGCGGAGCAGCGCGATCTCGGCACCGTGATGGATGAGCTCGTCGATCATGTGGAGCACGAAGGCTCCTCGGTCAGAGTCAGCCCAGGGCCCGACCCCGATCTTGGTGGTGAGGGTCTCCTCGTCGAGGTCCTCGAGATAGGAGCGAGTGACCTGCCATCCGCGGTCTAGTAGGTCGAGGGCCTCGGCTGCGGTGCTCGGCGCCGCCGTCACGGCTTCGCCCCGTGGCGCCAGACCGAGCTGGGACGCGTAGCGAGGGTCGTTGAGGTTGTTGATCACATGGGCGAGCCGCCACCCCAGGGTGGTGAAAGGCGCTGGCCAGACGCCATCTTCCCAGTCTCCGGGTTTCCAGCAGCCCGGTACGGGTTCCCACGCGTACTCGTGGTCGGTCAAGCCGACCAGTCGAGTGCGCAGCCGGCCGAACGCGTGGTCGGCGAGATCGATCATGTCCGGTTTCCATCCGTTCATCCCCCTTAGCCTGCGCCAAGATTGGCGACAGGCCCTTGTCGTCAATCGGTGGGAGGCGAGAGCGTGGGGATGATCCGTGGTCGAGTACGTCTCGACAAGACCACCGTGCTTGCACGAGTCGAACGGCAACACGAGCTGATCGAGGTACTACGAAGGCATGCGCCCCGAGCTGTCAGCGGCGCGGACCTCGCCACCCAACTCGGCGTCAGCAGACGCACCATCGAACGAGACGCCGCTGACCTCGTCGACGCAGGAGTCCCGCTGCTCATACGCCGCGGCGCCGGTGGCGGCTATCGCATCGATCACCAGACCCACCTGCCCGAAATCAGACTCACACCAGGAGAGGCTGCCGCCATCATCGCCTCGATGGTCGGCGTCGGACCCTTCCGAGCGGCCACAGCACAATCCGCACTCGCCAAAATCGTTTCCGCCTTCCGCAGCCCACCACCGAACCTCTGATCGCATCCGAGAGCCACCCGCAGGAGACGGACTGATAGCTACCTCCGGGCCTTCCGCCGCTTCCTGGCCAGCGGTCTTCGACTACCCGCCGACATGTCACACCCGGCACCCGACGACGGTCGAGTCCTTCCCTCGCTACCGGAATCTGTTACGAAACGGATCGACAGCGGCTCGGCGTGCGTTGGGTGCGCGACGGAATGTCGGCTTGTTCTCCTGAGCCGGCGGCTATGGGGTCGAGGCGGAACAAGATGTGCGTGCCAGTTTGCCCGGTCTCGGTGAACCCGAGCCGACGATAAAGCTCGGCGGCGTGGTTCTGGTGCAACGTCCCGAGAAGGACGGGGACGCGTCGCGTTTGAGCACGTTCGATGGCCGAACGGATCACCGCGGTGCCGATGCCGAGGCCTTGAAACGACGGATCGATGTCGATCTCCCGTACGTGGATGTCGTCAGCTCGATCTTCGATGCAGACATATCCGCACGCCACGCCGTCGTATTCGATCACTTCGAAGCTGCCGCCCGTCCAGTCGTTGTCGAAAAACCGATCTTGCTGCGCCTCATCCCAGAGCCGAACTGCCGTTCCACGACTTCACGAACTGCAGCGTGGTGTACAGCTCGTGCCCAGGCGGTGTCCGCCTCTGTAGCTGGGCGCAGTCTGATGCGGTCGTCCACGGAAACAAGATCGCGCATCCGCAAGACGGGCCCGCACCGGTTTCTCCCGCCGACAGTTGGAACCGGCATATCGACAGTGACGGTCGGTGCTCCGGCGCGCCAGGTCCTTCAGCGCGGACGTGGTGATGGCGCGCGGACGGGGAGCGGGAACACACACTCCGACCTCCGTGAGCCTCCCACTCATCCGGCGCGTAGGCCGACCTTGTCGTTGGACCTCTGACCCGCGCTCGCCGGTGACGTGGCGACCGGGCCACTCTCCCTCGGGCTTGGCGCCGACGATGGGACCCGGGCCGCGGCTGGTTGCGAGACTTGAGCATCGCACGGCTCATACTCCTCAACGGCCCACCAGGAATCGGCAAGTCGACGCTGGCGCGCAGGTACCACGCCGACCACGCACTCACCCTTGTCGTCGACTTCGACGAGTTACGCACCTTGATCAGCGGTTGGGATAGGCACGAGGAAGCGGCGAAGCTCGCCGCCGCGGTCGGTCACTCGATGGCTCGGGCGCACCTGCTCGGCGGCCATGACGTCGTTATCGCAGCCTTCTCAGTTCGATCCAGCTTCTTCGCGAAGGTCGACGACGTAGTGCACGAGGCGTCGGCTGAGCTTCATGAAATCATCCTCCGCGCTGAGGACTCAAGCGTGATCGAACGGTTCCGCCGCCGACGCACCGAACGGGCAGCCCAAGGTATCCCGGACGTCGCCGCTGACATCCCATCTGAGGAGCTACCTGGTGTGATCCGCTGGGCTTCCGACGAACTCAGCAGAGTTGCCCAAACGCGTCGTCACGCGAGGTACCTGATCGCAGACGGCAGCCTCGACGCGACCTACAAGCAGCTTGGCGACATCCTGACCTTCGGCCACTGAGCCGAGACTCGGCTAGCCCGACACCGCCGGCCGCAGCTTACCTTTCGCGGTTGCCCGCGGTCTGGCTCCGCACCGCCCGCTGCGACGACACAGATTCCAGGCAGCGCCTGAGACCCATGAACGTCAGTGTGGAGCCGCAGCAACGTGCGCGAGGTGCCTGCCGTCGGCACATCTTCGCGGCGACGAAACGCGATTGCCCATCGTCGCGGAGGTGTAACAAGCTCCGAGAGTGGAGCGGCTCCGTGAACATGACATCGGGC
>CAZWDB010000006.1:0-70404 GCA_964632885.1 uncultured Acidimicrobiales bacterium
GTTGGCGTCGCCGAAGCTGAAGATGCCGCCGTCGGAGGCGACGAGCCAGTAGCCGCCTCCTGTCGGTGTCGGCGCGATGCCGACGATGGGTTGGTTGAGGGCGATCGCTCCCGTCGAGCCGAGAAAGCAGCTCCCGTAATTGAAGATGCCGCCGTCGCTCGCTACCAGCCAGTAGCCGCGGGCCGCGAGCGCAGGAAGCGAGCCGGACTCAAACACCGAGATCGCCCGAGCGACGTCGAGCGCGCCGTAGCCGAACACGTCGTCGGGCCCGCCGGCGCCGAGGTCGCGTGCTGAGGCCTTCAACACGCGCCTGGTCGTAGCCAGGTCGGCGCCCCGCGCCATCAACAGCGCGGCTGCACCGGCGGCGTGGGCGGCCGCGCTCGAGGTTCCGTCGGCTCCGACGATGGAGAAGTCGCCGCCGTCCGTCGCCTCCTGATAGATGAGATCGGCGTTGTTGTCCGGGTTGAACTCGTCGCGGTTCACGTCGCCGCCTGGGGCAGCCAGGCTCACCGCACAGCCGGTGTTGGAGTAGGGGGCCCGCGTGCCGTCGTATCGGATGCCTCCCACCGCGAATGCACCCGGACAGGCGGCGGGATAGGACACGGGATGTTCGCGGGAAGCGGTGGACTCGTTCCCGGTAGCGGCCACCACGAGCGCCCGGTGCGAAACAGACTTCACCGCGTCGCACATGCCGGCCGAGAAGCCCTCGCCCCCCAGGGAGAGGTTGATCACGCCTGCGCCGATGTCGGCGGCGTAGAGCAGGGCGGCGATCACGTTGCCGGCCAGGCCGTTCCCCTGCTTGTCGAGAACGCGGATCGGCACGATCTCGGCGGCAGGAGCCACTCCTGCCACACCCCCGCCGTTGTTCGTCGCCTGGGCGATGGTGCCGGTGATGTGGGTGCCGTGTCCGCTGGGATCGTCGGGTAGACCGCCGTCGACATAGTCCTTGGCCAGGTCGAGGTTTACGTTCACCGGGGTGTCCTCGCCCCCGGTGTCGAGCCCGGTGTCGATCACGGCGAGCCGGACTCCCTTGCCCATGGTCTCTTCGGCTCCCTCCGAGTACAGCGGCTCCCAGTTCGAGGTGCCCAGGTTCTCCGCCGATGCCGGCTGAAGGTGCCACTGCAGGTCTTGGTACGAGGCGTCGTCGGGCGCGTCGTAGGCGCGAACCGTTACTTCGCGCTCGGCGAACCTGACTCCTGGGCGTCGCGCGTATGCAGCGAGTGCGCCTGCGAGGTCATCTACGGTAACGACGTCGACGGCGATGCGATCGAAGCGGCGGCCCAGGCGCGCGCCAACGGCGTCGTGGGCGGCCTGCACCGAGTCTGCTGCCGTACCGGCCTCGAACCCGACGATGACCCGTCCCCGCTGAGGCCGGCCGCCCTCTTGCACCTGCTGCCCAGCCGCCCCAGAGGTCCCGGCACCCGCGGCAGCCGGACCGGCGGGGGTCAGTGGAAGCAGTAGCGCCACAGCGAGAGCGCCGATGGCGCCGCGGGTGAGGGTGTGCATAGGGGCGCAGCGTAGAAGAAGGCCTCAGCGCTGGTGGCGGCGTGCGACGAGTTCGAGAAAACGCCGGTAGTGATCGATCACGACCGGCCAGCGGTAGTGGTCGTCGACGTAGCGGCGGCCTGCCTCCCCCAGACGGCGGCTCAGCTTGTCGTCGGTCAGCAGCCGGTCGACGGCGGCGCCGAATGACCCGTAGCCGTCGAAGGCGATGCCCCCGCCCGACATGCGTACGTGCCCGAAGGTCACGGGACACCGGCCGTTGACGATCGCGGGCCGGCCCATCACCCATCCTTCCATGAGCACGAGGGAGAACGACTCGTAGTACGACGGCGACACATTGGCGACCGCGCCGCCGATCGCGCCCCACTTGTCCTCCTCCGGCAGCGGGCCCGTCAGAACGATGTCGGGGTGGTCGCGCGGTGGTTCTGCGACGCTGCCCAGCAATACCAGCTTCAACGGTCCGGGGCTCACCTTCTTGTACGCGCCGAACAACTCGGCCAGCGAGAGTGCCCCTTTGGAGCGATCGACGCGGCCGACAGACACGAGATAAGGATCGTCGCCGAGCCCGTGCGCGGCGCGAAAGGTGTCCACGGCGGTGACGCCGCCGCGCGGCGGGTCGTTGACGCCATGGCCGATGATCGTCTGGGGAATGCGGTCGAGACCGAACTCCCCCCTGACGAGCGCCTGCTCCGCAGGCGTGTTGAAGACAATGCCGCTGAGGCCGTCGAACACCTCTGCGAAGAGCGGCAATCGCAAGGGCGGTTCGTCGTGGGCCGAGGGCTGCATCACGGCGCGTCCGGGAACGCGAGGGATGCCGCAGATCGTCGTCGTGAAGAGATAGGGACAGAAGTAGACGACGTCAGCGTCGGTATCGCCGAGGGCATCGAGGAGCTCGCCCGACTGCGGACCGACTTCGTTGATGAAGCGTTGCTGGTCACTGTTTGAGGCGTGACGGGGATCAGCAAGGACGCGCTGCAGGAACTCATGGAAGTCCGCGGTCCGGCGGCGGTCGAGTGGGAAACGGTGGACGTCGACGCCGTCGATGTCGGCTCGGCCGGCGGGGAGGTCGCCGGCCCACTCGGTGGACTCGCGCGCCGTCGTCGTGAACACCTCCACGCTCCAGCCCGGCAGCGTCGCGATTCGTTCCGCCAGCATGCGCACCGCGTTCTCGGCTCCCCCGATCACCTCGGAGGGGTCCCCATAACGGGGGACGACGTAGGTGACCTTCACCGGTAGGCGTCCTGCACACTCTCGATCACTTCGAGGAACCGCGCCTGAACCCGCTCGAGCGAGAACGCTTCGAGGCGGCGGGCGGCTCTGGCCTCGAGTGTCGTACGCAACGCGCGGTCGGACAGCACTCGGTTTACCGCGGCGGCGACGGTTGTGGCCGACTTGTCGGTGAGCACCAGCGCGCCGTCGCCGGCCACTTCGCCGATTGCGCCGGCGGCGAAGGCGACTACGGGCACGCGGTGGTACCACGCCTCGAGGATCGGGACGCCGAAGCCCTCGTGCTCGCTGAGATAGACGAGGACGTCGGCCGCCTGGAGGTGGGCGACCTTGACGGCGTCGGGGACGCCGCCCGGAATGTCGACCGCGCCGCCGAGACCGAGGGCGTCGACGTACTGCCTCAACGCCTTTCCGTAGGACGACTCTCCGTCGGCGCCAAGGAGGGCGAGACGGGCTCGGGGGTCATAAGCCTTGCGGTAAACGGCGAAGGCTTTGATCACATCTTCCTGGGTTTTGTTAGGGCTCAGCCGGCCTATGAACAGCCATTGCGCGCCCCCTTCATCACGAGCGCGTTCTAGACGGGATTTCGTAGCGGCGTCCGCGGGCGCGTCGAACTGGGCGGGATCGAAGAGAATCGGGACGACGGCGGTGTCGAGATAGCCGGTCTGGTCGAGCTCTCGCCGGCTGAACTCGGAGGCGGCCATGGCGAAGCTGGTCCGCGGCACCAGTCGCCGGAGCTGCGAGCGTGCCCAGCTGCACGCGTAGGCGGCGAACGGCTCCCACCGATCGAAGTACGCCGCGGGTGTGATGTTGTGGAAGTAGAGGAGCAGGCGCTCGTTGCGTTCCATCAGCCAGTCGGCGATGACGGAGCCGATCGCCACGTGGTAGAGCAGTAGGTCCTCAGGCTCTGCGGTGACGGCGCGGCCGTACTCGTGGTAGTCGTAGCCGGAGCCTTCGAGGGGCGCCTTGGCCTCGTAGGAGAAGAGTTCCGAACGCCAACCCCGCGCCCGCAACAGGCGTTGGATCTCGAGCGCGTGACTGCCGGTGGCTCCCAATTCGAGAGTCGGCACGAACTGGTGGAGCGTGGGCACCGAGATCAGCTTGTGGTCGCGACCAGGTCGCGCATGAGGTTCTGGAGGGTGGCCGTCGTGGTCTCGAGCCGGAAGTCCTGGATCCGGCGACGGCCGTTGCCCGTCAGCTGAGCCCGCAAGGTGTCATCGGAGAGCACGCGGTGGACCGCGGTGGCTACCACGGCAGGTGTCTTGTCGCGGAGGACGACCCCGGCATCGGCGACAGTCGCGGGCACTGCGGCCGCGCCGTACGCCACGACCGGAAGGTCGTGCGCCATCGCCTCGAGAGCCGTCACGGAGAAACCCTCGTGTTCGGAGAGCGACACGTAGACATCGGCGGCGGTGTAGTAGGCCATCTTCTGGGCTTCCGGAACCGGAGCGTGGATCCGAACTGCGTCGGCAAGACCGAGCTCGCCGATGAAGCCTTCCAGCGCCGCGAGGTATCCGAGGCAGCCTGGGAAGCCGGCGATGTAGAGGCGGGCCAACGGATCGAAGACCCGCCGGTAAAGGGCGAACGCCTTGATCAGGTCGTGCTGGGCCTTGTGCGGCATCACCTGACTGACGAAGAGCCATGTAGCTCCGCCGCGAGCCTTCTCGTCGTTGAGACGGCGGAGGAGAGAACCATCGGCCGCCGTCGCCAGCTCGTGGAGCTCGAGCAGGATCGGGACGACCGCGGTGTTGTCGTAGCCCAACTCGATCAGCTCGAGCTCGTTGTACTCGGAGTCGGCGAGGGCGAGCTCGGTCTCCTTGGCGAGGGCAGCGAGCTGGCGCCGTCCCATGCGAAGCTCGACAGCCCGATGGGGCTCCCATGGTTCCCAGAGTTGGGGCGGCGACATGTTGTGGTAGTCGATCAGCTTCGGCTCCGGACGGGAGAGGACGTAGTCGGCGACCGGAGAGCCCGTAGATGCCTGGTAGAGGAGCCATGTGCGGCCGGATGGGCGATAGTTGTCGAACTCCCGGAAGTCGCGCGCCAGGCTGCGGTCCCGCGTGTCGTTGTGCTGACACCAGATGTCGGAGCCGATCCCCATGCCCCGCAACACGTCCCGGATGCGAAGGGTGTGGTCACCCGTCGCATCGCCCTTCCGGAGAACCGGCAGGAACTGGTGGATCTCCGTCATGCCGGGCGTGGTCGACTCGCGACGATCGCGTAGGTGGGCGACGGGAAGAGCGCCTCGTTGAGCCGGTCCAGGTGATCGTTGAACGCCGCCGCACCGTCGACGGCAGGATCGAGGGGCGTGAGCCCGGCACCGGTGTCCTCCCAGTGAACGCCTCGTATTTCGAGGCCGGCACTCGTCAACAGGTACTGCCATGTCTCGGCGTGCAGCGGCGCACCCGGTGACAGGTCGGCCGCGATGAGGTCAGCGATCGAGCCCGCGGGGTTCCGGCTGAACACGATCACGGTGCCTCCTCGTGCCGTCTTCGCAGCAGTGATCTTCGCGACCTCCAGCTGTTCGAACGGGGTGAGGCGGTCGACGCAGTCGGACAGCACAAGGGCGGCCAGACCTTCGTCCGGGAGTGAACGGAGGTGAGCGACGGCGGCGTCGATGCGTACGTCGAGGGCGGTTGAGGCCGAGCCGAGAGCCATCGACTCCGAAGGTTCTACGCCGTACGCGTCGACGCCGGCATCGATGAGCGCGCCGACGAGGTCGCCGCGTCCGCTCTCGGTGTGGAGCACACGGCCCGCAGTTCCGGACAACGTATCGACAACCAACTGTCGCCAAGCGGTCAAGTCGACGGGCGTCCTGGGTGCTGCTGCCGCGGTGGCGGCCACCTCGGACGGTTGCCGGAACACCGACTCGTTGACGACTTCGATCTTGTCATCGAGGAGACGGAGCACCCGCGCGACGGTTGACGCGAAGACCGTGGTGTTCTGGGCGAGGTATCGCACGTACCAACCAACCCCGCGCGCGATCGACTGCTTGATGACCGCGCCCCCCTTCCGGAGCGACGTCGTCGGTGCGTCGGAGTCAAGGAAGCTGGCTTGTTCGACCTTCGCCATGAGGTCGCTCAGATCGTCGAGGCTCACCTTCTTCGGTGCGAACTGCGCGAAGACTTCATCCAGCTCGCGCTCGACACCGGGAGGGAAGTCGCCTGCCTGGCGCCGTCGCCGCACCTCCTCGTTGATCTCCGTCATAAGACGGTCGAAGTTGATGCTCTCGTGGCCGTCGGTGGCGGTCATCCCGTCTCCTCGCTGCTGCGGTTGGTCGCGCTCTCCCCCTGAGCGGGTGCTACCTCGACAGTGGTCGGGAAGTGGAGCATCCCCACTTGGCGGCCGGGATTGAGCACCTGAAAGCGACAAAGGTCTTCGCGTTGGTCATACATCAGCCCCCCAAGGGTGTGCAGTCCCACGCTGACGGTGTAAGCCCCGTCGAGGAGCGCGACGTAGTCGAACGCGAAAGCGACGCGGCCCGCTCCTCCGAGGGTGCCCTGCTCTATGCCCTGTACCTCGGTGTTGGTGCTGTACAAGAGGTGACCGTCGGGGTGGTGAATCGCGATGGCGCAGATGACGTCGTCGACGTTCTCCTCGGTGTCGTAGGAGATCACCACGCGGAGCGGCTCGCCGGGAAGGACGTAGTCGCGTGACGAGTCCGGATACTGGATCTCCCCCGACCTGATCTTCGCCCGGCTCCATAGCGGCGACTCGGACGGATCGGTTGGCCGCTCTCCTGGGGCCGAGCTGCCCATAAGTCGCTCGCGAAACTCGCGTATGACGGGCCCTGGTTCGCCGTCGGCGATCATGTGACCGTGGTCGAGCGCGGCCGCCCGGTCGCACAACTGCCGGACGAGGTCGGTGGCGTGGGTCACGACGACGATCGTGCGTCCTTCGCGTTGAAAGGATCGCACCCGATCGATGCACTTTCGCTGAAATGCCTCGTCGCCGACCGCGAGCACCTCATCGACGAGGAGAACATCGGGATCGACGTTGATCGCGATTGCGAAGCCGAGCCGGACGTACATACCTGACGAGTAGTGCTTCACCTGGTTGTCGATGAACTGCTCGAGTTCGGCGAAACCCACGATGTCGTCGAACTTCCGCTCGATCTCAGTCCGGCGCATCCCGAGGATCGACGCATTCATGAACACGTTCTCTCGCCCGCTCAGGTCGGGGTGAAAGCCTGCTCCCAACTCGAGCAGAGCGGCCACCCGTCCAGTCGTGCGGATCTCTCCCGAGTTCGGCCGGAGGATCCCCGCCGCGCACTTGAGCAGGGTCGACTTCCCCGAGCCGTTGTGGCCGAGGAGCCCGACCGTCTGGCCCTGCGGGATGTCCATGTCAATGTCGCGAAGGGCCCAGAACTCCTCATGGGGCGGCTGGCCAAAGTGGATCACCCGCTCCTTCAGGCTCGTGTACTTCTCGCGGTAGAGCCGGAACGACTTCGATACGCCTCTGATCTCGATCGCGGGCGGCATCTCAGAGCTCCTCGGCGAAATTGCCTTCGACCCGCTGGAACACGACCATCGCGATGACGAGGATCACGAGCGAGACCAGCGCCATGGCCCCGAGGTTGCGGGCGTACCAGAGCCAGCCGGCATCGGGCAAGATCGGCTGGCCGGTGTCCCCAGGGCCGCCGGTGGTCCGGTTGTAGATGGCTCGCTGGAAGGCGCTCACGATGGGCACCATCGGGTTCAGGAGCACAAGGGCCCCCTTGTTGCCGAGCTTGTCGGCCACGAGGCGGTAGGGATAGACGATCGGCGTGAGCCAGAACCACGCGAGCAGCATCAGCTCAAGCAGGTGCTGGGTGTCGCGCAGGTAGACGTTGGCCGCCGCCAACAGAAGCGTTACGCCCGCGAGGAACAGGAGGAGCGTCAGCAGAGCGAGGGGCACCAGGGGCAGATAGCTGAAGCCGACCGGGTACCTGAAGATCGCAAGCGCGAGCACGAGGACGATCGACTGGAGGAAGAAGTGCACGAGGTTGGCGCCGATCGTGGCCAGGGGGAGGACTTCGCGAGGAAACCAGACCTTCTTGATCAGGACACCGTTGCCGACGATCGATGTCGTGGCGCCCGACAGCGACTGGGCGAAGAGGTTCCACACCAGTAGGCCGGAAAGCAGGAAGAACGCGAAGTTGGGGATCCCGCTGCCCAGAATCACGTCGAACACGACGTAGAACACCACGAGGTACAGGGCAGGGTTGAGGAGCGACCAGAGGAAGCCGAGAGTGCTGTCCTTGTACTTGACCTTGAGCTCTTTGCGGACGAGGTTGGCGAGGAGCTCGCGGTAGGTGACGATCTCCCGCAGGCGTGTCAGCATCGACCCGCGCCGGGTCACACGAACTTCGGCGCGCGGCGCGGACATGGCAGGGTTAGGGTCGGACGGCATCGATGCGGCGGTCGCCTGTCGGGCACGGGCGCCCGCCACACTAGCCCGAAGTCGGCCCTTGGCGAGTTGACGGGGGTGGCCCGATGCCGGGGACGGCGGCCGCGTGCTCAAGAATGGCGGCCGATGCATCCGTCGGTCGCTCTCGACTGCACCCCGCTCGTCGGTCAGACCGGCGGGGTCGGCACCTTCGTTCGCGGCGCGCTTGAAGGACTGTCGGCGTGCCGCAGCCATCGCCTCGCCGGGTACGCGCTGTCGTGGCGAGTCGGCGGCGGGATCGGAAAGCTCTTGCCGGACGGAGTGCGGCCGATCCCGCGCCGCTTGCCGGCGGGCGCCCTTCTACGAGCCTGGCAGTACAGCCGTTGGCCATGGGCCGAGCTGTGGACCGGCCCGGTCGACGTGGTGCACGGCACCAACTTCGTTGTTCCCCCCACCCGCCAGGCGGCCGCGGTCGTCACGGTGCACGACCTCACCGCTGTCCGCTATCCCGAACTCTGCACGCCCACGACCCGGAACTATCCCGTTCTCGTGCGCAGGGCCGCCCAGCGGGGGGCCTTCGTCCACGTGCCGTCCTCGTATGTGGCAGCGGAGGTCACTGCCCTCTTGGATATACCGCCGGAGCAGGTGCGGGTGGTGCCCCACGGTGTCGACCACATTCGGCCGCCAAGCCATGGTGATCGGAAGGCGTCGCTAGTGCTCGCGCTCGGCACGGTCGAGCCCCGCAAGGACTACCCGGCGCTGGTTCATGCCTTCGACCGGGTAGCGGCTGATCACCCGGACGCTCACCTGGTGATCGCGGGTGAGGATGGCTGGGGCGCGGCTGAGCTTGCCGCGGCCATCGACGCGTCGCCCTACCGATCCCGGATCGCTCGCCAGAGGGCGGTGGATGACGAAGCGCGCACCCGCCTTCTCGCCACGGCCCGCGTGCTGGTATACCCGTCGGTGTACGAAGGCTTCGGCCTCCCACCCCTCGAAGCCATGGCCGCCGGAACACCGGTAGTCGCGACGGCGGCAGGAGCCGTGCCCGAGACCGTGGGCGATGCCGCCTCGTTGGTGCCGGTCGGCGACATCGACCGGTTGGCCGCCGCGATAGGCGAGGTGCTCGAGAGCGAGGAGGTGTTCTCGGTGCTGCAGACGCGGGGCCGCGACCGGGCTGCCGTGTACACCTGGCGCCGATGTGCGAGTGGCCTGGCGGCGCTCTACGCCGACGCGCTGGACGCCAGGCGGTGAGCATCCGCGTGCTGCTCGTGGTGCAGCAACTCCGCCGCACGGTCGCCGCCGGCATCGGCACCTACAGCCGCGGGCTTCTCGACGGACTGCGCTCCCTGGATCATCCGCCGGACATCACGCTGCACGCCAGCCGTCCCGCCGCCCGGCCGGACCCGCTCGCTTCCTACGGGTTCCGGGTCGAGGCCTCACCACTTCCCGGACCACTCCTCACCCGTGCATGGGACCAAGGGCTCGCGGGCCCACCTCCAGGATTCGACGTCATGCACTCGACCTCGCTCGCGATGCCACCGGTGCGGAAGGGCACCGGGGCAGTTACGGTGCATGACCTCTTCTGGCGGGAAATTCCTGAGGCGTTTCCCCCGAGAGGGCGGCGCTGGCACGAGGCCGCGTACCACCGCGCCCTCGACACCTGCCGCCTGGTCGTGGTGCCGTCGCTGAGCGTCGCCACCGCGGTCGCCAACGACGCGCCGAGCGGGATGCGGGTCGAAGTGGTGCCCGAAGGCTGCGACCACCTCGCGCCTGCCGACCATGAAGGCGCGGACCAGGCGTTGACCCGGCTCGGCATCAACGGACCGTTCCTGCTCACCGTCTCGACACTCGAACCGAGAAAGAACCTGCCGCGGCTGGTCGCTGCCTACCAGCAGGCGCGCCGCCAGCTCGATGACCCGCCCCAGCTCTTGGTGGTGGGTTTCAGAGGCTGGGGGCCGGAGGAGGCGTCGGCCGCCCGGGGAGACGGCGTCGTCGTTGCGGGGGAGGTTTCGGACCCAGTGCTCACCTCCCTGCTGGAGCGCGCCCTGGCGGTTGCGTTCGTCCCACTCCGTGAGGGCTTCGGCTTGCCCGCCGTCGAGGCGATGGCCGCCGGGGCACCGGTCGTCGCCTCGCCCATGCCCAGCACTGCGGACGCCGCGCTCGAAGTCGACCCGCTCGACGAACAGTCGATCACCGCTGCGCTCGTGGCCGTAGTGAACGACGGCAGCTTGCGTGCCGACCTGGTCGCGGCCGGAGCCCGGCGCGCGGCCCAGCTCACTTGGGAGACGGCCGCCCGTAGCCACGTCGAACTTTGGCAGAGCTTGCTGTGAGCGGGGCTTGCTGCGACCGGGGCTTGCTGTGAGCGGGGCTGTGAACGGGACATGACGGTGCGGGTCGCGATCGATGTCAGCGCCATCCCGGACCAGCCGGTTGGGGCAGGTCGCTACGTAGCGGAGTTGGTGCGCCACCTCGACCGTAGGGAGCGGGTCGATCTGACCCTGATCTGCAGGCGGGGCGACGCTGACCGCTGGAGCGCCCTCGCCTCCCGAGCCGTGGTCGTGCCGGTCGTCCCTCGGTCACGCTGGCGCCGCCTCGCGTGGGAGCAACTCCTGATGGCGCGTCGGGTCCGATCTCTCGGCGTCGATGTGCTGCACAGCCCGCACTACACGATGCCGCGGGCGGCCCTCGTGGGGTCGCGGGCGAGAAGGCGCCGGGCGGTCGGTCAGATCGTGACCGTGCACGACATGACGTTCTTCGACCATCCGGAGTGGCACGAGCGCTTGAAGGTGCCTGTGTTCAGGCGAGCGATACGTGCCGCGGCCGCGCACGCCGACGCCGTGGTATGTGTGAGCGACGCGACGGCCCAGCGCTTGGCCGCGCTCCATCCCCCCGCCGGGGACGTATACGTCATCCGACATGGCGTCGACCACGAGCGCTTTACGCCTGACGACGCGACCGGCCAAGACAGTGGTCACCTCGCCGCAATCGGAGCCCGCCGGCCGTTCATCGCGTTCCTGTCGACCATCCAGCCGAGGAAGGACGTCCCTGCGCTCGTGACGGCGTTCGACCGACTTGCCGCTGAGCGTCCCGAGCTCCAACTGGTCCTGGCAGGAGGGAAGGGGTGGGGTGAGGGACCGGCGGAAAACGCCGTCGCCGCCAGCCCGCACCGGGACCGGATTCTGCGCCCCGGATGGATACCGGACGACGCTGTCCCGGCGTTCTTCCGCCGTGCCGATGTGGTCGCCTATCCGGCGCGGGCCGAAGGGTTCGGCCTGCCTGCGGTTGAAGCTCTCGCCTGTGGGACGCCCCTCGTGACGACCGCGGGCACTGTCATGGAAGAGCTCGTGGGCGAAGCGGCGTGGTTGTTCGAACCCGGTGATGTCGACGGTCTGACCCGCTCCCTCGCCGCCTGCCTCGACGGCGGCCCGGAGGTCGAGGCCCGCCGCCGGCTGGGCTTGGTGGCCGCCGCCCGCTTCAGTTGGGATGCCACCGCGAAGGCACACGAGGAGGCTTACTCCGACGTGGCGTCGCGCTGACAGGGCTCGCACCGGCAACCGGATGCTGGCTTGGCACGGACGTCGACCGGTTAGGTTGGCGAGCGTGAGGGTCTTGGTCACCGGTGCCACCGGCTTCGTCGGGCATTGGCTGTGCGCACACCTCCGCGACGAGGGCGACGAGGTGGTCGGGACGGGGGAGAACGTCGACGTCACCGACGCGGAAGCGGTGCGCAAGTCGGTCGAGGACGTGCAGCCCGAAGCGATCTACCACCTCGCGGCCCGGCCGCACGTCGGCGCGTCGTGGGACGCGCCGCAGGAGACTTTCACCGTCAATGCCCTCGGCACCCTCAACGTCGTCGAAGCAGCCCGTCAGACGAACCCAGCAGCCAGGGTCCTGGTCGTGAGCTCGGCGGAGGTGTATGGCTCCGTCCAACCCGACGAGTTGCCGCTCATCGAAACGTCGCCGCTGCGGCCGGTCTCGCCCTACGCGGCCAGCAAGGTCGCGGCCGAGTTCGTCGCGTTGCAGGGTTACCTCGGCTCCCAGGTACCGGTCATCCGGGCGCGCAGCTTCAACCACATCGGCCCCGGACAAAGCGAGACCTTCGCAGTGGCGCGTTTCGCCCAGCGCATCGTGGAAGTGCAGCGCAGCGGCGGAAGCCAGCTCAGGATCGGCAATCCCGAGCCCCAGCGAGACTTCACCGACGTCCGCGACGTCGTCCGCGCCTACCGGCTTCTCGTCGAACGCGGTGAGCCGGGCGAGGTCTACAACGTGTGTTCCGGCGAGGCCATAGCCATCGGCGACATCGCCCGCCGGCTGATACGGCTTGCGGGCGCGGACCTCGAGGTGGTCGTCGACCAGGAGTTTGTACGACCCGTCGACGTACCCGTTCTGCTCGGCGACTCGACCCGCCTGCGCTCCGTGACCGGATGGCAGCCGGAGGTCCCGCTCGATGACACCTTGACCGACATTCTGGCCCACTCCCGTGCCTCGATGCGGGAGGCGAGGAAGTAGTCTCGCTCCCTCTATGAGCTCGGAGGCAGAGCCGGACGAGCCCACAGGAATTCCTCCCGTCGTCGCCGTTGTGGTCACGTGTGACAGTGGCCCTTGGCTGGAGGAGACCCTCGGGGCCCTCGGGCGTCAGGACTATCCCGACCTATCTGTTCTCGTGCTCGACGCCGGCAGCGGCGAGGACCCGACACCACGGGTCGCGACTGCTCTCCCGACCGCGTTCATCCGCCGGCTCGAGGTGAACGCGGGGTTCGGACCGTCCGCCAACGAGGTCCTGCGAGTGGTCGAAGGGGCGTCGCACTACCTCTTCTGTCACGACGACGTCGCTCCCGAACCTCAGAGCGTTCGCCTCATGGTCGAAGAGGCGTATCGGTCTAACGCGGGGATCGTGGCCCCGAAGCTGGTGGCCTGGGATGATCCGATGCGATTGCTCGCGGTCGGTGTTCACATCGACAAGGCCGGAGTCCCGGAAGAGCAGGTAGGACGGGGCGAACTCGACCAAGAGCAGTACGACGCGGTGCGGGACGTCTTCGTTGCCCCGGGGGGCTGCACGCTTGTGCGCGCCGACCTGTTCACGACCCTGGGCGGATTCGATCCAGAGATCACCATGTTCGGTGAAGACCTCGACCTCTGTTGGCGCGCGCAGGTGCTGGGCGCGCGAGTCGTAGTCGCACCTGCGGCCCGGGTGCGTCATCTCGAGGCGGCTAGCGCCGGGAAGCGGCATGTGCTCGGCATGACGGCCGAACCGGAAGCGGGCCGGCAGCTCGTCGACGTGGTGCGTCCTCTCCAGCTGCGGCACCGACTGCGCACGGTCCTCAAGTGCTACGGGCGCTTCCACCTGGCCCGGGTTCTGCCCCAGCTGGCGATCCTCGCCCTGGGCGAAACGATGTTCGCGGTCCTTGCCCGGCGCGGCAGCGTTGCCGCGTCGATCTGGTCGTCCTGGAGCTGGAACTGGCGCTGGTCCCGCCTTCGCCGCCTCGCCGCGCCTCGCCGGGCGGTGCAGTCACAACGCGCCCTGCCCGATCGCGAGATCCGCCGGCTGCAGGTAAGAGGCAGCGCGCGAGTCACCGCCTTTCTCCGCGGCCAGTTGACTGCCACCCATCCGGGGGAAGCGATCGCGGCCGCCAGCCGCGACTTCGCCGACTCGGTGCGGCGGGGGGAGCGGCGGCTGCACCTGACGGTTTGGAGCGTTCTGGTCGTCGTGCTCGTCGCAGGCAGCCGGCACCTGCTCACCCGACCCCTCCCGGATGTCGGCCAGTTCGTGCCTTTCCCGGACAGCCCGTTCGACCTACTGCGTCTGTTCGCGTCCGGGTGGCGCACGACCGGTCTCGGATCCGAGTCACCTGCACCGCTCGCCTTTGCGCTCCTGGGTGGCGCCGGCACGGCCCTGTTCGGCGCGATCGGAGTGGTCCAGAAGCTGGTGATCCTCGGTTGCATCCCGTTCGGCCTCGTGGGGATCCACCGACTTGCCCGACCGCTCGAATCCGACCGCGCGCCGCTCGTTGCTGTGGTCGCCTACGCCGCTATCCCTCTGCCCTACAACGCTCTGGCCGGCGGGCGCATGTCGACGTTGATCGCCTACGCGGTCACACCGTGGCTGTTGGCGCGCCTTGCGCGGGCCGGTGGAATCCCACCCTTTGCGGGGTTGCTCGGCGCCGGCTCGCCGCGCGCCCGACATGCCGTCCCGCTCGGGTTGCTGCTCGCGGTCGCGGTTGCCCTTGCCCCGAGCGTTCTCGGGACCTTTGCCGTCATCGTCGTTGGTCTGATCGTGGGCTCCCTCGTTGCGGGTGGCACCAGGGCCGCGGCGCGCGCCGGAGTAGTGGCAGTCGGGGCAATCCTCGTCGCCGCGGCCCTCCTCTTCCCATGGACTCTCGAGTTCGTCCTCCCCGGCGCCGAGTTGGAGGCGTTCGCGGGCCTGTTGTCGCCGGCATCCGACGCGCCACCGCTGGCCGACCTGTTGCGGTTCAAGACCGGGCCGATGGGCGCCGCGCCGTTGGGGTGGGGTGTGATCGTCGCCGCGGTCGTACCCCTTCTCCTCGCCCGGGGCGACCGCCTCCAGTGGTCCATCCGATTGTGGCTCATCGCATTGATCGGCTGGATCCTCGCGTGGGCGCTCGCTCGCGGCTGGCTGCCAGGTTCGGCCGGTCACCCCGATATCTTCCTCGCCGCCGCCGCTCCGGCGCTCAGCCTCGCCGTTGCCAACGGAGTCTCTGCGTTCGAACGCGAGCTACACGTCTACCGCTTCGGCTGGCGGCAACTCGCCGCCGTGGTCGGCGGCCTCGCCCTCGTCGCCGGTGCGTTGCCATTGCTGACCGAGGCCATCAGTGGCCGGTGGCGCGCGCCTGTCCGGAGTCACGCAGACGTCCTGTCGTGGATCCCCGAGCAACGAGCCGAAGGAATGTTCCGCGTGCTGTGGCTTGGTGACCCCCGAGTCATCCCCGGAGGAGGTTGGGGGATCCGGGAGGGGCTGGCCTACACGACGTCCCGGGACGGCCTTGCCGACGCGACCATGGTCTGGCCGGGGTCGTCGGCGGGCGCCACGGAGCTGATCGCGGACGCCGTCGAGGTGACTGAACGCGGAGAGACGACGTCGCTCGGCCGCCTCCTCGCGCCGATGGCGATCCGCTACGTGGTGGTTCCGGAGCGGGTCGCCGTCGATGAGGGCGCGACTCACCGTCCACCCCCCGGGCTCCTCGACCGGCTCGCCGCCCAGATCGATCTCAAGCGGCTCGACACGACCGATGGGATCGTGGTCTACGAGAACACCGCGTGGATCCCCGGCCTGGCGGCGCTCTCGTCCGAGTCGGCTGCAGCCCTCGAACGTCCCCTGAGTGCCACGCCGTCGGCAGATCTCGCCGGCGGCGCGGTATTGGGTCGTCGCAACAACGTCGTGTCGTGGTCGGGACGGTTACCCGACAACGCAGTCGTCCACGCCGCAGAGTCGGCATCGCCGCGGTGGCGACTGGCGATCGAAGGCGACCGCGTCCGTCGCGAGAAGTCCTTTGGCTTTGCCAACGCCTATTTCGGTGGCGACGGGGGAGAGGCGATCCTTCGGCTCCACGGGTCGTTCGGCCACTACGCCGCCCTCGCGCTGGAAGCCGGGCTGTGGCTGGCAGCCATCGCGGCGATCCGGCACTGGCGGCGAGGCGAGCGAGGTGCCCAGGATGACCTCGGCGAGACCGCGGTGGCCGTCGAGACGGCCGGCGCAGAGTCATGACCGCACCCGCTCTCTCCTCCAGCGGCGGCCCCCGCCGCGTGGTTGTCGCCGGCCTCGTCGCGCTCGTGGCGGCCGGGCTCCTGCTCGACACCCGCCTCCCATCCGCGGCTCGGCCACAGGCGCTCGTCGCGACGACGCAGGATCCAACGGTCGCCCCGCCCCTTTCTGCGATCTCGTCGACGTGGTACTGCGCTGGCGCGAGCGCTGCCACCGACGGTGCCAGCGACGGACGGCTGATCCTCGCCAACCCACACCGCCGGGACGTGTCAGGCCGCGTGACCGTCTACCCCATCAACGACGAGCCGCGGCAGATCCCGATCACGGTGCCCGCCTCCGGCCGGTTCGTGCTGCGATACCAGAACGTCGTTCAGGCTCCGTTCGTCGCCGCCTTGGTTCAGCTCGACGGCGGAGGGGTGGCCGCGGAACATTCCGTTCTCGGTCCGCACGGGCTGGGCGTGGCGCCGTGCGCATCGGCGGCTTCGCCTACCTGGTACTTCGCCGAGGGTTCGACGGCGCGGGAGGACCTGATGCTTCTGACGCTGTTCAACCCGTTCCCCGACGATGCCATCGTCGACCTGTCGTTCTGGACCGAGCAGGGTCGGGCCGCGCCGGGCGACTTCCAGGGACTCGTCGTGCCGGCACGCGGAATGCGGTTGGTGAACGTCGCCGATCACCTGCGTCGACGCGACGCCGTGGCGGTAACGATCCTGGCGCGGCGAGGCCGGATCGTCGCCGACCGCATCCAGGCTCGTGGCACCGGTGACCGGCGGGGTCTCTCCATAGCTTTGGGCGCGACCGCGCCGGGGACCGAGTGGTTCTTCCCCGACGGCGTCGTCTCCGAGGGTGTCGTCGAACGTTTCCATGTGTACAACCCGATGGAGCAGGAGGCACTCGTCGACGTAGAGGTGAACGCGGATGAAGGGGAGGTTGAGCCGTTCGAGCTGCGGGTACCCGCGGGTGAGCGGGCGACGCTCAACCTCGGAGAGGAGTCGCGCGTTCCGCGGGACGTGGGCTACTCGGTCACGGTGAGGTCCTTGAACGACGTGCCGGTGGTGGTCGAGCGAACGGCGGACGCGCGCTCGCCTGCACCCCGCTCAGGGATCGCCGACACGCCCGGCGCGCGCACTGCGGCGAGAGAGTGGTTGCTCGCCGACGGCGCCGTCACCGAAGGGATCGACGAGTGGTTGACGGTGCTCAACCCGACCGCCGACGACGTTACGGTGTCGACCCGGGCGCTGATCGGAGGCCGGAGGCACGATCTCGAAGGCATGCAGGACATCGAGGTGCCCGCCGGCCGGCGTCGGTCGTTCCGTATGACGGATCACATCGGCAACCGGGGTGACCTGCCGTTGCTGGTGACGGCCTCGGGCCCGGTTGTCGTCGAGCGGGGCATCTACTTCGTCGGTAGCCAGGGCCTATCCCGCTCGATTCCCGTCCCCCTCCCACGAACTTGAGGCAATAACGCACGGAATCCGTGCGTTATTGCCTCAAGTTCGGTGGTTGGGTGCCCGGCTCGCGGGCATCGGCGACCGCGGCCCACAGATCGGTGGCGGTGGGGACTCCGATGAAGGAGGCCTGCACCGCACCGTCGTGGTCAGCCACAAGGATGCAGGGAACTGCCTCGATGGTGTAGCGCTCATGGAGATCCTTGCGGTCTTGATAGGACACCTCGGTGTAGGCGACCGAGGGGCTCTCGATCACGCGGGCCTTGGCGGTGGCGCGCTCGCACGACTCGCAGGTGGCGGAGGTGAACACCACCAGCAGCCACGGCCGGTCCTCGCCGGCGAAGTCGCCTCGATCGAGCTGGGTCGGCACGCTCCAGCGCGGCTGGGTGGGCGCGTCGACGACACGCCGCCGGGCGAGAACGGCCGCGATCACCAGCGCGAGGACGACCAGCGTGGCCGCTATCACCACCCGTTCCACGGTTGCGAGCTTACGACTTGAAGGGCTAGCCGCCGGCGCGGCGGCGTGTCTCTGCGGCGCCGTCCTCGAGGGGTTCAGGCTCGCCGCTGTCGGACTCGGCGGTGCCTTCGCTGGGCCGGGTCGAGACCAGCTTCGGTGTCGAGACGTCGCGCACTTGAGCGCCGTAGGCCTCGTCTACGAGGCGGGCGACTTCGTCCCCATTGATCGTCTCCTTCTCCAACAACGCAGTCGCGACCGCCTCGAGTCCCCCGCGATGGCGCTCGATGTACTCGGTGGCACGCTGCTCCTGCTCGCGCAGGATCCTTCCTACCTCTTCGTCGATCACCCGCGAGGTCTCGTCGCTGTAGTCGCGGGTGTGCATGAGGTCCTCGCCGAGGAAGACGGCTCCTTGGGAGCCCCACGCCATGGGGCCGACCCGATCGCTCATTCCCCATTCGCGAACCATCTTGCGGGCGAGCTCGGTGTTTCCGACCAGGTCGTTGTTGGCGCCGGTCGAGAGATCGCCGTAGATCACCATCTCCGCCACGCGTCCGCCCATCCGCACGGCCAGGGAGTCTTCGATGTAGTCGCGGGGGTAGATGTGGCGTTCTTCCAGCGGTAACTGCTGGGTGACTCCGAGGGCCATACCCGTCGGGAGAATCGTGACCTTGTGCACCGGATCGGCGTTGGGCAGCACGTAGGCGAGCAGCGCGTGGCCGCCTTCGTGGTAGGCGACCCGCTCCTTCTCCGAGTCAGAGAGCGCCATCGACTCTCGCTTCTGGCCCATGATCACGCGGTCTCGGGCGGCCTCGAAGTCCTCCATGTGCACGGCTTCGCGGCCCTTGCGGACGGCGTGCAGGGCGGCTTCGTTCACGAGGTTGGCGAGCTCGGCTCCGCTCATGCCGGGCGTGCCCCGAGCTACGACTTCGAGGTCGACGTCAGGACCCATCTTCTTGTCCTTGCAGTGAACCTGGATGATGGGCAGCCGTTCCTCGAGGTCGGGAAGCGGTACCACCACCTGGCGGTCGAACCGTCCCGGTCGTAGCAGTGCAGAGTCGAGGATGTCGGGCCGGTTGGTGGCCGCCATCATCACGATGCCCTCCGTCGTCTCGAAGCCGTCCATCTCCGAGAGGAGCTGGTTCAGCGTCTGCTCCCGTTCATCGTGGCCACCGCCGAGACCGGCGCCCCGCTTACGGCCGATCGAGTCGATCTCGTCGATGAAGATGATCGCGGGCGCCTGCTTGCGGGCGTTCTGGAACAGGTCGCGAACCCGGCTGGCGCCCACACCGACGAACATCTCCATGAAGTCGGAACCGGTCACCGACATGAACGGGACGCCGGCCTCGCCTGCGACCGCTCGGGCGATCAAGGTCTTGCCGGTGCCGGGGGGGCCGACGAGCAGGACCCCTTTGGGGATGTTTGCTCCGATGTCCTTGTAGCGCCCGGGCTGCTTCAGGAAGTCGACCACCTCCTGGATCTCCTGCTTCACACCGTTGTAGCCCGCAACGTCGCCGAACGTCGTGGCGGGCTTCTCGGTGGAGAACGTCTTCGCCTTCGACTTCCCGATCGACATGATGCCGCTCATCTGACCCTGGGCTCGCCTCGCCATCCAGAGGTAGAGCCCGAAGATGAGCAAACCGAAGAACAGGTAGGGAAACAAGGTGGCGAACAGGTTGGGTTCTGGGCTCGTGAAGCGGAGCTTGACGCCCTGTTCGCGCATGAGCTTGAGGTCGTCATCGAGGGGTGGCATCGGTCCTTCGGCCACATACTCCTCGGTGGTGTCGCCGCGACGGATTTCGCCGGTGATGCGCCCGTCGTTGTTGTTGACGATGGCTGTGCGGACCCGTCCGCGCTGGACCGCGGTGATCAGTTCGTCGTAGGTGACCTGCTCGCGGCTGGTGCCCCCGAACACGGGCGAGAGCAGCAGCCCGAGGATCACGAGGGCGCCGAGGACGTAGAGGACCCAGCGCCACGATTGATCGGGGCTGCCGGGGAGGCCCGGGCCGCCACGCGGGCCGGGGCGGGGGCGGCCGGGGCGGGGTTCCGGCGGCTGGCGGCTCATGTGTCCCATCGTAGAGCCCGGCCCTTCCGGATCCGCTCGGCACCCCCGCCCCGGCGGGTCAGCCAATCGGCGCGTGGTCTAGGTCAGTCGTCGCTGCCTGCCTCTCCGGCGCACTCGGGCGCCTCTCCCGTTCGCGCCACGTGGGAGACGTAGCGACCGTGGTTGCCGCACGCCTCGTCGTGGTCATGGTTCTTGGCGGCCGCGGACACGACGCTGCCGTGGTTCTCGGGGTGCTCGGCCGCGACACCGACCTCGCCGCCCTCGTCTTCGACGACGGGTTCCTCGTCGACGACGGGCTCCTCGTCTTCGACCACCGGTTCCTCGTCGACGACGGGCTCCTCGTCTTCGGCGACCGGCTCGTCTTCGACGACCGGCTCTTCGTCTTCGACTACGGGCTCCTCTTCGACGAGGGTTGTTGTCGTCGTCGTGTCGTCAACAGGCAGGTCGGAGCCCTCCTCGGCGAGCGCGAAACCTGCGCTCAGGAAGAGGGCACCGGCCGCGACGACTACGGCGACCTTCGTCTTGATCATCGTCGTTTCGATCATGTTGCGGGTCCTTTCGGCGAGTTCGAGCGCTGGTGCGTGGCTAGTGCGGCGGATGACAATGAATCGTTCGACCTATAGGTCGAACGACCTAGACCTTCGGCCCGACCGGGCCAGACCTTGAGTGGCCCATCGTGACCATCCCCCTCTCGCAGATCACGGTGGCGTAACTTGCTGCTATGGACCGCGCTCGTCACTGTGTCCGCGCTGGCTGCGGCGCTCCTGCGGCGGCGACCTTGGGCTACAACTACGCCAGCCGGCTCGTGTGGCTCGACAGCCTCGACGAGGAGCAGGTGCCCGGCGAGCAGGACCTCTGTGCCCTGCACGCTGACCGGGTCACCGTACCCATCGGCTGGGCGCTCGAAGAGCGACGCACTCCGATCATTCAGCTGCGTTCCCTCGCCGTCTGACCCCTCCACCGACCTGGGCTCAAGTTCTGCCCTGGTCGGGCCGATACACCGCGGAGAAGGTCCGCGGGTCAACTGGAGGGAACCCGAATGAACTGCCCCACCTGTCACACGCGTCGCGTCCTCGCGATCGGCGTCCACCTGGCCGAGAAGAACGTCGTTCTCCACAGCTGCTCGACCTGCGAGAGCCGCTGGTGGGAAGAGAACGGTGAGGTCATCGAGCTCACCGACGTGCTCGAGCTGGCTACCGTCCGCCGCTGAAGCCGCCTACCTGCCACCCGGCGCCTGCCTCGGACTGGTACTGACCGAGTCCACCCGCGGTCGCGGGGAGGGCAACATGTACCCCAATGCGTCGCCGCCGGATCATCGAGCGTGCCTTAGCGGCGGTCGCCGTCGCTGGCTCGGCGCTGTTCATCCTGTGGCAGCTCCAGCCATCGCTGCTCTTCGCCGACACGTTGGCGAGTGGGGGCGACATGGGCGCGCACGTGTGGGGGCCGGCCTACCTCCGCGATGAGCTGCTCGGCCGGTTCCGGATAACCGGCTGGACGCCCGACTGGTACGCGGGTTTCCCGGCGTACCACTTCTACTTCCCGCTGCCCAGTCTGCTCATCGTCCTCCTCGACACCGTTCTGCCGTACACGGTCGCCTTCAAGCTCGTCACCGCGCTCGGCCTGGTCATGTTGCCCGTGTCGGCCTGGGCGTTTGGACGGCTGGCGGGACTGCCGTTCCCAACGCCACCTCTCTTCGCGCTCGCGACGGTGCCGTTCGTCTTCGACCGCTTCCACACAATCTGGGGTGGGAACGCAGCCGCGACGCTTGCCGGGGAATTCTCGTTCACGATCAGCCTGTGTCTCGCGCTCGTCTATCTAGGCGTGGTCGCGCGCGGCTTGACCACAGGAGGCCATCGAGCTCTGGCGGGCGTGCTTCTCGGCGCGGCCGGACTGTGTCACCTGATCCCGGCCGCGTTCGCCGCGGCAGGCACCTTCGTGGTACTCGCCTTCTTCCGGCCCGCCTGGCGACGCGTGCTCTTTGTCGTGACCACGGGCGCGGTCGCCGCGGGCATAGCGGCCTTCTGGCTGCTGCCCTTCGTCGTGAGGCTTCCCTACAGCAACGACATGGGCTGGGAACGCACCGACGCGTACCTCGAGAACCTGCTCCCGTTCCTGCGCGACGACGTGGGTGGCGCGACCACTGCACACCTACGGATCATCGTGCCTCTGGCCGTCGTCGGCATCGCCGCCGCAGTGATCCGCCGTCGCCGTCCCGCACTAATTGTTGCCGGTCTCGCGCTCATGAGCGGTGCCGCCTTCCTCCTGATACCAGCAGGTCCGATCTGGAACGCCCGCTTCCTGCCTTTTTGGTATCTCTCCCTGTACCTTCTCGCGGCCGTGGCCCTGGCGGAGATGGCGATCGCGCTCGGCGAGTTCCTGGCGCGCGAACACGAGATCGAACACCCGGGTCCCGGATGGGCTGCGGCGGTCCTCGCCGGAGTCGTTCTCTACGTCGCGGTGGGCCTGCCGCTCGGAGCGGTGCCGTCGTGGGTGCCGCTGTCGACTTCAGACTCGAACTTCGTCGCCGGCTGGGCCCGCTGGAACTATTCGGGCTACGAGCGCAAGGACGCCTATCCCGAGTACTCGGAGCTGGTGGCCACGATGGCCGGTATCGGTCGGGACCAGGGTTGTGGCCGAGCTATGTGGGAGTACGAGCAGGAGCTCAACCGGTTCGGGACGCCGATGGCGTTGATGCTGCTGCCGTACTGGACCGACGGGTGCATCGGGTCGATGGAGGGGCTCTTCTTTGAGTCGTCGGCAACGGTCCCGTATCACTTCCTCAACCAGTCGGAGCTCTCCAAGGCTCCTTCTCGCGCCATGCGCGATCTCCCTTACCGCGACCTCGATCTCCCCCGCGGCGTTGAGCACCTCCAGCTGCTTGGCGTCCGTTACTACATGGCTATCTCCCAGGAGGCCAAAGCCGAGGCGCGTGTCCACCCCGACCTGCGGCTATTGGAGACGACAACGCCGACCGACGTGACCTACGGCGAGCAGGTCGAGCAGCGGAGCTGGGACATCTACCTGGTCGAGGAGTCCGACCTCGTCGAGCCCCTCACCTATGAGCCGGTTGTGATGAGCTCCGGCGCTCGCGGGAAGGAAGGCTGGCTGGAAGCCGCCGTCGACTGGTATCAGGATCCGACCCGATGGCATGTCCCCTTGGCTGCCAGCGGGCCGGCGGAGTGGGCCCGCGTCGATGGGCCTGACCCCAATCCACCACTCGACCCGGTGAGGCCGGCACGGGTCACCAATATCACGGAGGACTCCTCCGGCGTGCGCTTCGACGTCGACCGGCCCGGCACTCCCGTGCTCGTCAAAGTCTCCTACTTCCCCAACTGGCAGGCCTCCGGGGCCGACGGACCCTGGCGTGTGACGCCCAACCTCATGGTCGTGGTGCCGACCGACACCCACGTCGAGCTCAGCTATGGCCGGACGCCCGTCGACATAGCCGGCTGGCTCCTAACCGTTCTCGCTGTTGGGGCGGTTGTGAAGCTGGCCCGAGCCCGGCCCCTCGACTTCCCGAAGCCGCCGCCGCCACCCGAGGAGTGGATCGACCCGTTTGCTCGACCCCAACTCCCCGAGTCGGAGCCGGCGAGCGTAGGCGCGTCGGGGCCCGACGATGGTCACAGCCAGGCCGGTCGGGCTCCGCCGGACTCCGTCGAATGAGCAGTGTCCTCCGGCGGTTCGCCGCCGTCGGGACGCTTGTCACCGGAGTTGATCTGGCGCTCTTCCTTGTCCTCAGGATTGGCGCGCGACTACCGGTGTTGGTGGCCGGGCTCGTCGCGGTGGTTGTGGCCGCGATGGCCTCCTACGGCTTGAACCGGCGGGTCACCTTCAGCCGTGATCCCTACGTGCGGTGGGTGCAGCAGCCGGGCAGCTACGTCGTTGTCGCCGCGACCGCCGGCATTCTTGACCTCGCGACACTGAGGGCTGCCGTGGCGGTGCTCGGTGGCGAGTTTGCGATCGGAGAGTTGCTGGTGGCGCGAGCCGCCGGGCTCGCGGCAGGAGGCATCGTCCGGTTGTTCGGCTACCGGATCGTCCTCTTCCAACGGGTGCGGGTGTCACAGGCCGACAAGGTCGAGCGGGGTCCGGCGCCCGGGGATGTCCGGCTGACGGTCGTTGTACCGGCGTACAACGAAGGCGCCCTCATCGGTGACACGGTGCGCCGAATCCGGAACGCGCTCGCGATCATCGACGAGGGCGGATTCGAGGTGATCGTGGTCGATGACGGATCGCGTGACACGACGGCCGAGGAGGCCGGCGAAGCCGGCGCGGTCGTCGTGAGGTTGCCCGCCAACCAGGGGAAGGGTGCCGCAGTCCGCGCCGGAGCGGCCGCGGCGCGCGGCCGGGCGGTCGCGTACATCGACGCCGACTTGTCGTACACCCCCGAGCAACTGCTCGACCTGCTCGAGCACGTCGAGTCGGGGTGGGACATGGTCACCGGCAGCCGGGCGCACGTCGACACGCGAACGCTGGTCGCCGCCGGGCGGCTCCGGGAGGTCACCGGCCGCTTGTTCAACCTGATGACCTACATGGTGCTGCTCGGCCGCTATCGCGACACCCAGTGCGGCCTCAAGGCGTTCCGTCATGACGTGGCCGAAGTCCTGTTCTCTCATGCGCGGCTCGATCGGTTCGCCTTCGACGTCGAGCTCTTCCATTTGGCAGAGCGCTATCAGCTCTCGCTCGTGGAGGTCCCGGTCACCGTCTCGCACTCGAGCCGTTCCTCGGTTCGCGTCGCTGTCGACGCCTGGCGGATGGTGCGCGACCTGTTCCGAGTGAGGCGCTGGGCAGGACGCGGCGTGTATGACCTTTCGGCCGACGAGGCTTCCCTGCTCAGCCGTTGAGGCAGGGAATCACCCGGTAGTGTCGGGGCCGCCCATGGCGAGCTTCGACACGATCTTCAAGGCCTACGACATCCGCGGCATCGTGCCCGACGAGTTCGACCCAGACGCGGCTCGGGCTATCGGAGGGGCGTTCGCGGTGTTCGCAGGCGCGTCAAAGCTGATCGTCGGGCGCGACATGCGACCGTCGAGCGTCGATCTCGCGGCGGCGTTCGCGGAAGGGGCGATGGCCCAAGGAGTCGACGTCGTCGACATCGGCCTGGCCTCGACCGACATGATCTACTTCGCGGCAGGCACGTTGGACGCGCCTGGCGCGATGTTCACGGCCTCACACAACCCAGCCCAGTACAACGGCATCAAGATGTGCCTGGCGGGTGCCCGCCCCGTCGGTGAGGACACCGGTCTGGCTGAGATCAAGGCCGCGGCCGCGGCGGGTGGGCCGGTTGCCAGCCCGGGAGAGCCGGGTTCGCTTTCTACCGTCGATCTGTTGGGCGACTTCGCCGCCCACGTACGGTCCTTCGTCGACGAGTCGAAGCTTCGGCCTCTGCGCGTCGTGGCTGACACGGCCAATGGGATGGGCGGGCTGGTCGCCCCGGCGGTTCTCTCCGAGCTCCCGTTCGAAGTGGAACTGCTCTATCCCGAGCTTGATGGGAGTTTCCCCAATCACCCGGCCGATCCGATCCAGCCCGAGAACCTGAAGGACCTCCAGGCCCTGGTCTTGCACGCCCGGGCCGACGTCGGCTTGGCATTCGACGGCGATGCTGACCGGGTCTTCCTCGTCGACGAGAAAGCCAAGCCGGTGTCGGGCTCCACCACGACGGCGATGGTGGCCAAGGCCATGTTGGGCCGGCACCCCGGCGCCACGGTCCTGCACAACCTGATCTGCTCGAAGGCGGTTCCCGAGGTGATCAGGGAGAACGGAGGCACTCCGGTTCGCACCAAGGTCGGACACTCGTTCATCAAGGCGGAGATGGAACGTACCGCCGCCGTGTTCGGCGGTGAGCACTCGGGCCACTACTACTTCCTCGACAATTACCGGGCTGACTCCGGGATGATCGCCGCCCTGATCGTGCTCGAGCTGATGTCGGTCGCGGCCGAACCGCTGTCGCAGCTGCGGGTTCCGTTCGAGCGCTACGTGGCCTCAGGGGAGATCAACACCGAGGTTCACGATCAGGACGCGGTCATCGCGGCGGTGGAGGCCTCACATCGGGATGCCGAGGTCGACCGGCTCGACGGGCTCACGGTCGATCACGGAGATTGGTGGTTCAACCTCCGGCCGTCGAACACTGAGCCGCTCCTACGCTTGAACCTGGAGGCGCCCACGGGCGACGATTGCGATCGCCGCACCCGAGAGGTGCTCGACCTCATCCGGAAGGAAGCCTGACATGGCGCTCAACCCGAAGCTGCTAGAGATCCTCGCCTGCCCGGAGGACAAGGGCCCGCTGTTGTACTTCGAGGACGAGGACAGTCTGTACAACCCGCGTCTCAAGCGCCGCTACGCGATCCGTGACGACATCCCGATCATGCTGATTGACGAGGCCGAGACGGTCAACGACGACGAGCACAGCCGGCTGATGGCCAAGGCCGATGCCGACGGCATCACGCCCACCTTCGAAGCCGGCGCGACCCAGTAGCCGTGGCCACTGCTGACCGTCTCGACACGCAGAGCATGTTCGACGCCGTCGCCTCCCTGCCCGAGCAGGTCGCCGAAGGGGCGCGGGTCGCCAAGGGCGTCGAGAACCTCCCACACCGCGAGGACATCGAGCACGTCGTCGTGCTCGGGATGGGCGGCAGCGGCATCGCGGGCGACGTGCTTTCCGCCACCGCGGCTCCGTTCATGCCGGTACCGGTCATGGTCGTGAAGTCCTACGAGTTGCCGACCTTCGTCGGCGACGGATCTCTCGTCTTCGCGATCTCCTTCTCCGGTGACACCGAAGAGACCGTCGAGGCAGCTTCGCTCGCCGCGGTCCAGGGCGCTCGCGTGGTTGCTGTCACCGGCGGAGGGGAGCTGGCCCGACTCGCCGGAGGTTGGGGCGCTCCCGTGATCCCGGTTCCTACCGAGATTCCCCAGCCCCGCGCCGCGATCGGCGCGATGGCGATTCCTCCGCTCGTAGTGCTTGAGCAGGTCGGCCTCTTCAAGGGTGCCTACCAGTGGATCGACCTCGCGGTCAGCCAGCTCCAGCGGCGGCGCGACCGGCTCGTTCGTCCGGGCAACGACGCCGAGGAACTGGCGCGGCGAATCGGGCGCACCGTGCCGCTGATATATGGCGGGGGACACGTAGGTGCCACTGCCGCCCAGCGGTGGAAGACCCAGGTCAACGAAAACGCCAACGCGCCCGCGTTCTGGAACAGCCAGCCCGAGCTATGCCACAACGAGATCCAGGGATGGGGCCAGCACGGCGACGTCACCCGCCAGGTCTTCACCGTCGTCAACCTCCGGCACGACGCCGAACACCCGCAGGTGATTCGCAGGTTCGAGCTCGTCGACGACCTGGTGCGTGAGGTCGTCGCCGGCATCGAGGAGGTGCGGGCCGAGGGTGAAGGAGAACTGGCCCAGTTGCTCGATCTGATTCTGTTCGGCGACTTCGTGTCGCTTCATATGGCCGCCCGGGAGGGACTCGACCCCGGACCGGTCCCCGCTCTGGTGCACGTCAAGACGGCACTCGGGAACCCAGACCGATGAAAGATCTGGCGGGAAAGGTCGCGGTTGTAACTGGTGCCGCGAGCGGTATCGGCAGGGGAACCGCCACGCAGTTCGCGGCCGAAGGCATGAAGGTCGTCTTGGCCGACATCCAGGAGGACATGCTCAACGCGGTGCGAGCCGAGCTCGCCGACAACGGTGCCACCGTGCTCGCCGTTCCAACCGATGTTGCCAAGGGCGAGTCGATGGAGCACCTGGCCGAGCGTGCCCTCGAGGAGTTCGGGGGTATCCACGTGGTTCACCTGAACGCCGGTGTAGCCGGTGGCGGTCTCAGCTGGCAGTTGTCCGAGCTCGACTGGCAGTGGGTGCTCGGTGTCAACCTCTGGGGGGTCATCCACGGGGTGCGCGCCTTCGTCCCCGTCATGCTCGAGCGCGGTGACGAGGGCCACATCGTGATAACCGGTTCGATGGCGGGGTTGACGTCGCTGGCGTTCCTCGGCCCGTACAACGTGAGCAAGCACGGCGCCGTCACCCTGGCGGAGACGCTCGCCAAGGAGCTGGCCATGACCCAGAGCCGGCTAGGCGTCTCGGTGCTGTGTCCCGGGTGGGTCAGCACCGGCATCGGTGAGTCCGCCCGGAACCGCCCCGCCGAACTGCGTAACGAGAGAGACAAAGGCATGGGCGATCTCGGCTCGGGCGCCATCAAGGAAGTGATCGAAGCTGGGATGCCTCCGAGCGAGGTGGCTGCACAGGTCGTGGGAGCCATACGCGATGAGCGCTTCTACATCCTCACCCACCCCGACTGGAAGCCGATGATCCAGACCCGCTTCGACGACATCCTCCAGGAACGTCCACCCACGCCGACGTCGTTCCCCACCACTCAATAGCGCGCGGATCGCCTCGTGGGCGCCTCAAGTTAGGCTAGGGGCGTGACCCCGCCGAGTGTCGCGCCGTCGGAGGGGTGGTACCCCGACCCGGCGGGGCGGTCCGCTCTGCGCTGGTGGAACGGCCACGGCTGGACTGAGCACGTGTCAGACGGTCGCTCGACTGGGGCGGAGCACCATCCGTGGCCGCCTCCGCCATCGGCCTCTGCTCCGCCTGCGAGCGAGGAGTCCGAGTTCGTGTTCCCGCTGGGCGCGCTCTGGCTCGCCTTGGCGGGCCTGGTGGGCGGCCTCGTCGTGGCGACGTTCCTGACCCTGCCGGTGGTACTGCTCCGGCAGGAGGCCGAGGTCCTTGCGGGCGCGCTGGCGATGATGGGGCTCTACGTCGGATTCGCGGGGTCGGCATGGGCGGCGTCGAAGCAGTGGGGCACGGGCCGCCCTCTGCAGGATCTCGGCATCCGGTTCACGCGCGCCGATCTGGGATGGGGTCCGTTGGCGGGCTTCGGGGCGCTGGTCGCCTCGATCGCGATTGCCATCGCGGTGTCGCCGTTTCCAGAGCTGGAAGGCACCAACACCGAGTTCGTCACCCGCCATGCCGAGTCGCCTCTGGGCGTGGTTCTCGTGGTCGGAGCCACCATGGTCGGCGCGCCCATCTTCGAAGAGATCTTCTTCCGTGGGCTGGTGCTGCGGTCGCTGCGGAGCCGGTTGCACGTCGTGCCTGCCGTGGCCGTGCAGTCTCTGTTCTTCGGGCTCGTTCACGTGCAGCCGACCCAGGGCGTCGGCACGTTGTCGGTCATCGTCGCCACGGGCGCGATCGGCGCGGTCTTTGCGGTCGCGGCCGTGCGCGCCCGTCGGCTCGGCCCGGCCATCATCGGTCACGCCGTCTTCAACGGCGTGGTCGTCGTCCCCCTCCTCCTCGGAACTTGAGGCAATAACGCTCGAATTCCGTGCGTTATTGCCTCAAGTTCGGGTGTCGCAGGCGGTCGGTAGCGTCCGGACCGTGTTGCTGCCGACCGCGTGTCCTGCGTGCGGGCGCCACGGTCCCGCCCCGTGCGGCGACTGCTGGCGCGAGCTGAGGCCCGCGCCGCTCTTGCCGTCGCCCGAAGGGGTCCGGCGGTGCCGGGCGCTGTTGCTCTACGCGGGCACCGGTCGCGAGCTGGTCGCCCGGCTGAAGTACCGCAACGGGCGGAGTGTGCTCGGCTGGCTCGCCGCGGCGATGGCCGCTCTGGTACCTCACGACGCTGGTGAGCCGGTCGACGTGGTGACTTGGGCGCCGACGACGGATCGTCGCGTCGCCCGCCGCGGCTTCGATCAGGCCGAGCTCCTCGCCCGCGGGGTTGCCACCAGTCTCGGGTTGCCCTGTCAACGTCTCCTGCGTCGCCGCCCCGGACCAGCCCAGACGGGCCAGGACGCGTCCAGCCGGCGGGCCGGTCCGAGCTTCACCGCGAGCGCGGACGCCCGGGGGCGCGCCGTCCTCGTCGTCGATGACGTAGTCACAACCGGCGCCACTCTGGCGGCTGCGGCCCGGGCCTTGTATCGCGTGGGCGCGACCGACGTGTCGGGGTTGGCTGCCGCCCGAACCCCGCTCAAGGTTTCGGGAGTCTTGACCGACGCCTAAGGCGACATGCGTGGTTCTAGTGACAGCCTCTCCGTGTCCCGCTCGCCCCTGCGTCCCAGCGACCGATACGTGCGGCGGGACGTCGTCACGAGAGTGCGGACCTTCCTGGCCGCGGGCGGTGTCTACCCGTCCGAGGTGCTCGCAGTGGTCGCAGCCGCGATGCTCGCCGAGGGCCTCTCGCGGCGTTGACACCCAGCGTGTCGTCCGTCGCCAAACGACATGCTCGGATCGAGCCATGTGCATCGAACGCCGTTGGGTAACGGGTCAGTACACTTCTTCTGACCAGGCGAGTCCGAACGGGTCAGATCATAAAGAACTGTCCGATCCAGCCGACTAGTTAGGGCAGCCTCGTCACACCAGACTGGGGCCTGCCCAGACACCAAGACCGGAGGACCGGTGGCAGACGAACACAGGACAGCAGCGGAGAGCGACGGAGTCATCCGAGTGCTCATCGCCGACGACCAACCCCTCTTCCGCCGGGGCCTGAATGTGGTTCTCCATACGGAAGACCGGATCGAGGTCGTAGCCGAGGCCGAGGACGGCGAGGAGGCAGTCGCCAAGGCGACCGAGTGCGCCCCCGACGTCGTGCTCATGGACGTCCGAATGCCCCGAGTCAACGGAATCGAAGCGGCGCGCCAGGTTCGTGACCTCGTGCCGAGCACGAAGATCCTCATGCTCACCGTGAGCGACGAGGACTCCGACCTGTTCGAAGCGATCAAGGCGGGTGCCAATGGCTACCTGCTGAAGGAGGTCTCCGTCGAGGAGGTCGCCGACTCCGTCCGGGCTGTCGTGCAGGGCCAGACCCTCATCTCGCCCTCGATGGCCTCGAAGCTGCTCACCGAGTTCGTGAGTCTCGACAAGCGCGTCAACGAGAAGCACCAATACCCGAGCCCCACGCTCACCAGTCGGGAGCTCGAAGTTCTCAAGCTCGTCGCCAAGGGGATGAGCAACCGCGAGATCGCCGATGAGCTCTACATCTCCGAGAACACCGTCAAGAACCACGTCAGGAACATCCTCGAGAAGCTGCACCTGCATTCGCGGATGGAAGCAGTGATCTACGCCGTCCGAGAGCGCCTTCTCGACATCAACGAGGACATCGACACCGACAAGGACAAGGACAAGTAGAGGGCCCATCTCGGGTGCGCCGGAGCGAGGACGTTCTGCCGCGGGTGGTCCTCGGCGGCATGATCGCCGTCTACGTGTTCGTGTTCGGCCAGCTGACGTGGGCACAGCACGCCAACTTCGGCACCTTCGGGTTCGACATGGGGATCTACGACCAGGGGATCTGGCTCGTCTCGCGCGGTCACGACCCCTTCGTCACCGTGCGGGGCCTTCACTACTTCGGACACCATGCCAACCTCAGCACCCTCCTCTTCGTGCCGGCGTACTGGCTCGGCGCGGGACCGATCTTTCTCTACCTTGTCGAGACCGTCGCGCTGGCGCTGGGCGCGATCCCCCTCTGGTTGCTGGCGCGGGATCGTTGGGACCACCCCTGGCTCGCGCTCACGGCTCCGGCCGCCTTCCTGTTGTACCCGAGCACCGAGTGGATCACTTGGTGGCACTTTCATCCCGATGCCCTCATCGTCACGCCGTTGCTGTTCGCGTGGTGGTTCGCGTCTCGCGGGCGGTGGGGGGGCTTCTGGATCGCGGTCTCACTCGCGCTGGCGGCCAAGGAGGACGCCGCCATGGCGATCTTCATGCTCGGCCTCGTCATCGCCTACCGATGGGACCGCCGGCGGGGTCTGATCACGGCGTCGGTCGCGGCGGTCTGGTTTGTCGCAGCTACGTGGCTGCTCATTCCCGCCCTGACGAACGGTGAGGGACCGTTCTACAACAACTTCTTCTCCGACTTCGGCTCGGGCTCGATGGCCGCCGTCGTCTGGGAGATGGTGACCCACCCTCTCGACGTCGTGCAGATGTTGTTCGCTCCCTCACGGATCGACTACTACCGCCAGATGGGCGCGCCGGTGGCCTTCTTGGCCTTGGCAAGCCCGGCGGGGTTGCTCGTCGGGCTGCCCCAGTTCGCGGTGAATGCGTTGTCGAGTCACGACCCGCTGCGCGACATCCGTTTCCACTACTCAGCCGTGCCCACCGCGGCGATGTTCATCGCCTCGGTCGAGGGCGTCGCGCGGCTCGCCGCCGGTCGCCTCCCCGCCTTGCGGTTCCTTGCCGGCCTCATGATCGCAGTCGCCCTCGCCACCAACGTGGCGTGGTCGCCGTCGCCGACCTCCGTCAAGTTCCGCACGGGCATCTGGGTTCGGACCGCTCCCCACCAGGCCGAGGCGATCAACACCGCCCTCGACTCTGTGCCGGAGGACGCCGGCGTCGTCGCAACCTACGACCTTGTACCGCACCTGACGCACCGCCGCCACATCTACGAGTGGCCGAACCCGTTCCAGTCCTCCAACTGGGGGATCGATGGGGGGCGACCACACCCCGTCGAGAACGCCGACTACCTCGTGCTTGACACCGCCAAAGTGGCAGATCAGGAGCTTTTCGAGCACCTCATCGAGGATGACTACCGGGTTGTCTCGGACTCTGAGGGCATCGTCGTTGCGGAGCGGCGGGACGTTGGAGGACGGGCGACGACCGGTCGGTAGACTCGCTCAGCATGGGCATCTTTGACCGGATTCTGCGGGCCGGAGAAGGTAGGAAGCTTCGCGCCCTCGAGAGTCTCGTGCCCGACATCAACGCGCTCGAGCCGGAGATCAAGGCCCTTTCTGACGACGCGCTGCGCCACAAGACCGTCGAGTTCAAGGAGCGGCTCTCCAACGGCGAGGACACCAACGACCTCCTCCTCGAGGCCTTTGCGGTCGTCCGAGAAGCGGCGTGGCGCGTGATCGGTCAACGCCCGTTCGATGTTCAGCTGATGGGCGGCGCTGCCCTGCACTTCGGCTGGATCGCCGAGATGAAGACTGGTGAGGGGAAGACGCTCGTCGCCACGCTTCCCCTGTACCTGAACGCCCTCACCGGCGAAGGCGCCCACTTGGTGACCGTCAACGACTACCTGGCGAGCTTCCAGGCGGAGTGGATGGGCCGGATCTACAAGTGGCTCGGCCTCTCAGTGGGTCTCGTTGTCCCCGACGTCAACGATCCCAAGTTGGTGCGGGAGGCCTATGCCGCGGACATCACCTATGGCACCAACACCGAGTTCGGGTTCGACTATCTACGCGACAACATGGTCGTGTCCCGAGACCGCATGCGACAGCGGGGTCACGCGTTCGCGATCGTCGACGAGGTCGACTCCATCCTCATCGACGAGGCTCGCACGCCGCTCATCATCAGCATGCCCTCGCGAGAGACCGCCAAGCTCTACAACCAGTTCGCGGGCATCGCCCGTTCGCTCGCGCGTGATGCCGACTACGAGGTCGACGAGGAGAAGCGGGCGGTGTCGGTCACGGAGGACGGCATCGAGAAGGTCGAACGCATCCTCGGGGTCGACAACCTCTATGACCTGCCGTCGGCCAACTATGTGCATCAGCTGCAGCAGGCGTTGCGCGCCAAGGAGCTCTACCGGCGTGACCGCGACTACATCGTTCTCGACCGCGAGGTGAAGATCGTCGACGAGTTCACCGGCCGTATCCTCGAAGGGCGCAGGTGGTCGGAAGGCCTGCACCAGGCGGTTGAGGCGAAGGAGCGCGTCCCGATCAAGGAGGAGAACCACACCTTCGCGACCGTCACGTTGCAGAACTACTTCCGAATGTACGAGAAGCTCGCCGGGATGACGGGTACCGCCCTCACTGAAGCGGGCGAGTTCGGCAACACCTACAACCTTCCGGTCGTGCCGATCCCGACCAACCGGCCCATGGTCCGGAAGGACGAGGCCGACCTCATCTACAAGACCGAGATGGCGAAGTTCGAGGCCGTCGTCGCCGATGTGGCCGAGCGTCACGAGCGGGGCCAACCCGTCCTCATCGGTACGGCGTCGGTCGAGAAGTCAGAGGTGCTGTCGCGCCTGCTCGACAAGCGCGGCATTCGCCACAGCGTGCTCAACGCCAAGCAACACGCGCGTGAGGCCGTCATCGTCGCTCAGGCCGGTCGTCTGCACGCCGTCACCGTCGCGACGAACATGGCGGGTCGCGGCGTCGACATCCTGCTCGGCGGTAACCCCGAAGGACTCGCCGCCGACGAGGTCCGCGCCCAAGGTCTCGACCCCAACAGCGACGAAGGCGCATCCCTCTACGCGAGCCTTCTGTCGAAGTTCGAGGCCGAGTGCAAGGCGGAAGGCGACAAGATCCGTGAGCTCGGGGGCCTCTACGTGCTCGGGAGTGAGCGTCACGAGAGCCGGCGGATCGACAATCAGCTGCGGGGTCGTGCCGGGCGTCAGGGCGATCCGGGCGAGAGCCGCTTCTACCTCTCCCTCGAAGACGACCTCATGCGGCTGTTCGCCACCGGCGCGATGAACTATGTGATGGGCCGGGCGCTGCCCGAGGACGTCCCCATCGAGTCGAAGATGGTGACCAAGGCGGTGCAACGGGCCCAGACGACGGTGGAGGCGCGCAACGCCGAGCAGCGCAAGAACGTGCTCAAGTACGACGAGGTCATGAACCAGCAGCGCAAGGTGATCTACGCCCGACGCCTCCAGATCGTCGACGGCGAAGACCTCCATGACCGCACGGTCGAGCTCATCGAGGACGCCGTAGCCGAGACGGTGGGCAGCTTCTGTGCCGCCGAGTTCCCCGAGGAGTGGGACATCGAAGGGCTGCTACGGGAGATGGCTGCCTACTACCCCACGAAGTTCTCGGTCGACGATCTGCAGCAGGCGACGAACACGGAACAGATCGAAGAGAGTCTGTTGACCGAGGCGGTGGCCTACTACGAGGAGCGAGAGCGCGCGCTCGGGCCCGACACGATGCGTGAGCTCGAGCGGCGGATCATGCTCCAGATCATCGACCAGCACTGGGTCGAACACCTCTCCGAGATGGACTATCTCCTCGAGGGCATCAACCTGCGCGCCATGGGGCAGAAGGATCCGCTCGTGGAGTGGCAGCGCGAGGGATTCGAGATGTTCGAGTCGATGATGGGCTCCATTGACGACGACTTCGTCAAATACGTGATGCACGTCGATGTCGTCATCGAACAAGCCGAGGAGCCCGATCTGAGCCAAGCGCAGTATCAGGCTCCGGAAGGGCCGGTGCAGAGTCCCGGCATGGGCTCCGACGCGGCCGGCAACGGCGCAGGGAGTGCCCCCGTGCCCGCGGCTGCAGCACCGTCGGCGAGCCAGGAGGGCGCCGGAGCGCCGCAGCCGCCTCCGCAGCCGCAGCAGGCCCACTCGCCGATCATCAAGTCCGACCAGGAGAAGCTCGGTCGTAACCAGCCGTGTTGGTGTGGGAGCGGCAAGAAGTACAAGCTCTGCCACGGCCGCTGACGTCGAGCGATGAAAGACTTCACCGACGATCTCGCCGCGCTCGAGCGCCGGCTGCAGGAGGCCGAGACCTACCTCGATCTCGATCGAAAGCGCCAGCGGGTAGCGCAGCTGGAGCCCGAGATCGCCAAGCCGGATCTCTGGGACGACGCCGACGAGGCCCGAGCGTTGACGAAGGAGTACGGCAACCTCAGCGACGATGTGCGCACGCTGCACGATCTGCGGGTCCGCTTGGAGGACACCGCGACCCTGTTTCAACTCGCTCTCGAAGAGGACGACGAGACGCAGGAGGCCGAGATCGCCGACGCGATCCGCGACCTCGGTACCGCGTTCGACGCACTCGAGCTGCGCTCGCTCTTCGTCGGTGAGCACGACGAACGGGATGCTCTCTGTGAGCTCCACGCGGGCGAGGGCGGCACGGACGCCCAGGACTGGGCCAACATGATGCTGCGCATGTACCTCCAATGGGCCAGGCGCCGGGGCTTCGAGGTCGAGCTCGATGAGGTCACCGAGGGACAGGAAGCGGGGATCCTGTCAGCCGCATTCATCGTGCGGGGTCGATACGCCTACGGCCTCCTGCAAGCCGAACGCGGCGTCCACCGGCTGTACCGCATCTCGCCGTTCGACTCCCAGGCGCGCCGCCAGACCTCCTATGTCGCCCTCGACGTAGTGCCGTTTCTTGAGCACGCGGACGATGAGGTCTCGATCGACGACAAGGACCTGCGCGTGGACACCTACCGATCTTCAGGCGCGGGCGGCCAGCACGTGAACGTGACGGACTCGGCCGTGCGCCTCACCCACCTGCCGACCGGGATCGTCGTGCAGTGCCAGAACGAGCGCAGCCAGTTCCAGAACAAGGCCAAGGCGATGCAGATGCTGGCCAACAAACTCGCCGAGCTCGAGCGCGAGCGGCGCCGCGAAGAGCTCGTGGCCATCTCGGGCGAGAAGGGCAACGTGTCGCGCGGCGGCAACTTCATCCGCGGTTACGTGATGGCTCCCTACCAGCAGGTGAAGGATGAGCGGACCAAGCACGAGACCGGCAACGTGCAGGCCGTTCTCGACGGTGACCTCGACGAGTTGATGGAGGCCTGGCTGCGCTGGCGCCGTGCCAGCGGCGAGCCCACCCCGAACCCCACCCGAACTTGAGGCAATAACCGAGCCTCGAAACATGCCCCGCTCGGAGAGCGGTTCGGGCCGCAGGCCCGATCAGCATGCTTTCGAGGCGGACGATCGGAATCCGATCGTTATTGCCTCAAGTTCGGCGTTACACGAGGCGGAGGCGACGCAGGGTGGCGACCTGGACGGCGAGGACGGCCACCAAGAGCGCGGCGGCCACCTTGGCGGCGGCCGGAATCTCGGGTGCGCTGACACCGAGAGCTTGCTCGCCCAGCACCTCGGTGCCTTCCCGCGCATCTTCAGACGGTCCGGTGGGCAGCCCTGTGACTGGTCCTCGCCGCTCGGCCGCGCGCGGCGGCGCGTCGTCCTGGGCCGGCGCGTGGTCTTGAACCGCGGGGCTCGGAGCGAGCGGCGGCGCGGCCGGAGGCGCAGGACGCGCCGGGGCGGCCGCGGCAGCACCGATCGGGCCGGTGCTGGTATCCGACGGCGGGGGCGGCGGGGCGGACGGTTGGTGCGAGGCTTCGGGCTGCCGGAAGACCTGCACCACCCAGAGCTCCCCGCCACGAACGGCCACGCCGACTCCGATCTGAGCGAAGCGGGTCTCGAGGATGTTGGCGCGATGGGTGGCCGAGTCCATGAATGCCGTGTGGATGGGCTCTACCTCACGGCCTCTTCCGACATTTTCGCCCAAGGCCTCCCAGCCGCTGACCTCCTGCCCGAGCTGCGAGTTGTGGTAGATGCGGCCCTCGTCGGCCATTCGCACAGCATGGCGGCGGGCCACCTCGACGAGGTCGTCTGCCACGGCCAGGGGACCGATCCCCGCGCTACGCCGCTCCTCCATCACGAGTTCGGCGAAGCGCTGTTCATCGGCGACGCTGTTCGCCGCTTGGGCGGCGCCGACCGGGAGTAGCACCACCAGAAGGCCGAGCAGAAGGACGCACTTGTGCAGTTTCGTCCGAAACACACCAGATCCACGGATTCTGGAGGCCGGGTGGTCCACATGTCAGGTGTTCGACGGCGAGGGGATCGAACCCTGTCCGCGGGCGCGCTGGTACATTGGCCCGAGCCGGCGGGCGGTTCCGCTTCCCGCTGGCTTCCCCCGCCATGATCAAACTCGAGAACGTCACCAAGGCCTACAAGGGCACCACCGTCGCCCTACGCAGTTGCAACGTCGACATCCAGAAGGGCGAGTTCGTCTTCCTCGTCGGACCGTCGGGTTCCGGCAAGTCGACCTTTCTGCGCCTCCTCACCAAGGAGGAGGAAGCCGATGAAGGTCGCATCTGGGTGGGAGGCAAGGACATCGGCGAGCTGAGCCGGTGGAAGGTGCCGATCCTCCGCCAGAACATCGGGTCGGTGTTCCAGGACTTCCGCCTCCTGCCCAACAAGACGGTGTATGAGAACGTCGCGTTCGCCCTTGAGGTGATCGGACGGCCGAAGCACGTCATCCGCTCCCAGGTGCCGCAGATCCTCGACCTGGTCGGGCTGAACAAGAAGCTCGAGAGCCTGCCCCATGAGCTGTCTGGCGGTGAGCAGCAGCGGGTCTCGATCGCCCGCGCGTTCGTGAACCGGCCCTTGATCCTCCTCGCGGACGAGCCCACCGGAAACCTCGACCCGAACACGTCGGAAGGCATCATGCGCCTCCTCGACCGGATCAACCGCACCGGCACGACCGTGGTGATGGCAACCCACGACCAGGGCATCGTCGACTCGATGCGGCGCCGTGTGATCGAGCTTGATCGCGGCACCGTCGTGCGAGACCAGGCTCGGGGCGTCTACGGCGCATACACGTGAGCGCCGCGGATCCGGCCGGAGCCATTAGCCGGCACTGGCGGATGCAGGTCGTGCTCACGCTGTTGGCGGCCAGCCTGGCGCTGATCGCACTCGGCCTGTTGGGCGCGGCTGCGGCATGGAGCGAGATCCCCGCGACGGCATGGCGTGTGCAGCGCGACGGCGCGGTGCAGGTGGCTAGGCCGGCCGCTGAGATGTTCCGCTTCGTCTTCTGGCCGGCAGTGGCCGCCATCCTGGCTGCGGTGGTGCTGCTCGCGTTCACGGTTGTCCACGGACTCCGGGTAGCCACGCTCACCTTCCGGAGGGACGACTGATGGCGGTCTCGCTCGACTACGTCGTGCGGGAGACCGCCACCAACCTGCGGCGAAACCTCCTCATGACGTTTGCGGCGGTGCTCACCGTCGCGGTCTCGCTCTCACTGGTCGGCGGAGCGCTCCTGATCAAGCAGGCCGTCTCGAAGGCAACCATCCAGTGGCGCGGCGATGTCGAACTGTCGATCTTCCTCGACCCCGAGGTCGCGCCCAGCCAGATCGAAGCGATCGAGACGGAGCTCGCGGGGCTCCGGGGCACCGAGGTCCGTCGCTTCACGTTCGTCGACAAAGAGGCGGCCTACGAAGAATTCCAGACGATGTTCTCAGGACAACCCGACTTCATCGAGAGCGTGTCGGCCAACGATCTGCCTCCGTCGTTCAGGGTGGTTCCCCGGGAGCCGGAGTTGGTCGAGTCGATCGGCGAACGCTTCGAAGCTCGCGAAGGGGTCAAGGACGTCACTTACGCGAAGGACACGATCGACACGCTGCTCAAAGTCACCAACGTCTTGCAGTGGATCATCTGGACGATCGCGGGCGTGCTCCTTGTGTCGGCATCACTGCTCATCCTCAACACGATCCGGATGGCGATTTTCGCCCGGCGCCGCGAAGTCGCAGTGATGAAGCTGGTTGGTGCCACCAACTGGTTCATCCGGGTGCCGTTCATGCTCGAGGGCCTCGTCCAAGGGATGGTCGGTGCCGCGGTCGCATTTCTCGTCGTGTTCTTCGGTCGCACCGCGATCGAGACCCTGATCGAGGACAACAACACGTTCTTCCAGCAGTTCGTCGTGTCGGGCGGCGAGGTGCTCGGCACCGGCATCTTCATCATGTGCGTCGGCGCGATCGTCGGAGCCCTCGGCTCCGCCATCGCGGTCAGCCGCTTCCTCGACGTCTAGCCCCCTGCCGAACTTGAGGCAATAACGAACGTTTTCCGTTCGTTATTGCCTCAAGTTCGCTCATGTCTGTGGTTGATGGGGCCGATGTGGTACAAGTGAAGGATGTGAGGAGAGGTCTGGCCGTGGCAATAGTCGCCGCGATGGTTGCCGCTCCCTCCCCGGTTTGGGCTCACCGCAGCGAGGACAGCGAACGAGTCCGCCAGCAGCAGATCAACTCCCAGATCGCCCAGCTGGAAGACACCCTCGGTGAGCTGGGCGCCGAGGAACACGACCTCGCCCACCGCCTGGACGACACGCGAGCCGAGCGACTGGCGCTCGACGGCCAGCTCGCACGGCTCAATGCTGACATCGCTGGGGTCGAGGCTGACCTCGCTGCCGCGGGGGAGCGGCTGGTCGAGGCTGAGTCCGAACTTACGGCCGCACGCCGGCGGGTCACCCGATCGCGTGCCCGGCTTCGGGAGGCGCGGGACGACATGCGGGATCGCGCCGTATCGGCATATGTGAACAGCACGGGCGGCGAGATCGCGGATGCCGTCTTCGAAGCGCGCGACCTGCGCGAGTTCGGGGCACGCACCGCCTACGCCAGCGCAGTCGTCGCCACCCATGCCCGCACCGTCGACACATTGCGCGTGGCGCGCGACGACGCGGCCACGGCGCGAACTGAGCACGAGGCGGCGCTGGCGCGCGCGGTCGAAGCGCGGGACGACATCGCCCTGCAGCGCGTCGAACTGGAGGAACGCCGGGCGGCCCACAGCGATCTCCGAGCCGCGGTGGCCGCCCACGAGCGCCACGAGCAGGTCCTCCTCGAAGAGGTCCGCCGTGAGAGCAGCGCGTACGAGACTCGGCTGACCGAGCTGCGGCGAGAGTCCGAGTCGATCGCCAGCTTCCTGCGGTCCATCCAGGCGGGCCAGACGGCCGCGATCTCGGGCAACGGGCAGCTGTCTCTGCCGATTACCGGCGCGCGCCTGAGCTCGCGCTTCGGGCCGCGTGTCCATCCCATCTTCGGCACCCAGCGTCTTCATGCGGGGGTCGACTGGGCGGCCCCAACTGGCACGCCCGTCCGAGCGGCCGCAGCCGGCCGGGTCCTGCACGCAGGCGATCGGGGAGGATATGGCACCGCAGTCATCGTTGATCACGGCGGCGCGCTGGCGACGTTGTACGCGCACCTGAGCGTCGCCGCCGTGGCGAGCGGGACCGAAGTGAAGCGTGGTCAGGTCATCGGCGCAGTGGGATCCACGGGATTCTCGACCGGACCTCACCTTCACTTCGAGGTGAGAGTGGCTGGGAACCCGGTCGACCCGCTGCCTTACCTCTGAGCCACCGAGACGCGACCTGCGGGCGCGGGACTGGCGAGGCGTCACAGTCCGGCCCCATAGTCCTTCCCCATAGTCCTTCCCCATAGTCCGGCCCCATAGTCCGGCCCCATAGTCCGGCATGGCCTCATAGTCCGGCACGGCGCGCTAGACACGTAGGGATGCCGGAGCCGGTGCGCAGTCTCACCTGCAACGACGCGGTGGAGATGATTTGCGGCTGGTGTGACGGCAACGGCGACCGGCACGTCGGCCTCGAATTGGAGTGGATCACGGTCGGGCCGGACGGCGCACAACCGTCGTGGGACCTGCTGGAGTCGGCCGGCACGGCTGCGGCTTCCTTACCGGCGGGCGGCAAGCTCAGCTTCGAGCCCGGCGGGCAGGTCGAGTTGAGCACGCCTCCGCTCGCGGGTGTCGATGCGTGCATCTCGGCGGCCGCGGCCGACGCGGCCCATCTCGAGCAGGTGTTCGCGGACTACAACATCGGGCTGCTGGCAGTCGGGGGACCTTCAGGCGACCGGCGGCGGCTTGTCGACACCCCGCGCTACCGCGCCATGGAGTCCTACTTCACGCGGCTGGGCCCGCCCGGTCAGGCGATGATGCGGTCGACGGCCGCGCTACAGGTCAATCTCGATCTTGGTCCCCGTGACGTCGCATGGGGTCGATGGCGGCTCGCGCATGCGATCGGGCCGACCCTGGTCGCCGCCTTCGCCAACTCTCCTGGTGTGTGCGGCCCCGCGACGTACCGGTCGACGCGCATGGCCGTGTGGCGTGCGATCGATAGCAGCCGCACGGCGCCCGTACCGCGATCCACTGATGTGCTCGTGTCGTGGGCGGAGTACGCGCTCGCCGCCAACGTGATGTTCATGCAGGGCGGGGCGGATGACTACTTCGTTCTCGACCACGCGTTCACTCTTCGCAACTGGATCGAGTCGGGCCATCCCCTCGGCTACCCGACCGATGACGACGTCGCCCATCACCTCACGACTCTGTTTCCTCCGGTGCGGCTCCGGGGATGGCTCGAGCTGAGAATGCTCGACGCCCTGCCGCATGGGATGTGGGAGCCCGCGGTCGCCGTCGTATTCGCGCTGCTGCGAGACAACGACAGCATCGGCGCCGCCCTCGACGCCGTCGCCGGCACCGAACACATGTGGCGCGACGCGGCCGAAGGTGGCCTCACCGAACCCGCCCTCGCAGGTGCGGCTCGCCGCTGTATGGCCATCGCGCTCGACACGCTCGAGCGAGACGGCGCGGCCGCCTCGACCTGGGACGCGGTCGCCGCCTTCGCCGACCGATACACGCTCCGCGGGCGGGTTCCTGCGGACGACCTGGCCCCGTCACGCGTGCCAGGCGACGCGGTGCGGGTAGGGGAGACGGAATGGAGTTGAGCGAGGCGGAATGGAGTTGAGAGCGGTCGAGTCGGGTCAGGGGGACCACCTGAGAGAGGTCGTCGCTCGGGAGCTCGGGGCGGTGCGCCAGAGGAGCCTCGCCATCGCGGATCCCTTGCCCGAAGCGGAACAGGTGCGACAGCAGTCGCCTCTTATGTCGCCTGTGGTCTGGGATCTCGCCCATGTGGGCAACTACGAGGAGCTCTGGCTGTTGCGCGCGCTCGACCATCCGGCCGAGCGTGACGACATCGACTCGATCTACGACGCCTTCAAACACCCGCGTGTGGAGCGTCCCCAGCTGGCGTTGCTCGGACCCGCGGAGGCGCGCCGCTACATCGGGAACGTCCGGGGACGAGTGCTCGACGTGCTCGAGCACATCGAATTCGACCAGGCCCGCCCTCTCCTCACCGGCGGCTTCGTGTACGGCATGGTCGTGCAGCACGAGCATCAGCACGACGAGACCATGCTCGCGACACGCCAGCTGATGGACGAGCGCGCCCTGCCGCTCGACGAGACGACGCCGGCCCCGGCGGGCGCTTACACCGGTCCGGCTGAGGTGTATGTCAACGGCACCGCGTTCCCCATGGGCACGGACTTGGAGCTCTGGGCATACGACAACGAGCGCCCGGCCCACACGGTGGAGGTCGCCCCGTTCTGGATCGACGCCACTCCGGTGACAAACGCGGCCTACGCCGCGTTTGTGGCGGCCGGAGGCTATGACGACCGTCGTTGGTGGAGCGAAGCCGGTTGGCGTTGGAAGGAAGACGCCGGTGCCGGGTGTCCTGCGTTCTGGGAGCGAGATGGTGCAGGCGGATGGGAAGTGCTTCGCTTCGGTGAACGCATGGGAGTGCGGCCCAACGAACCGGTGCAACACGTGTGTTGGTACGAAGCCGACGCTTTCGCGCGGTGGGCCGGGAAACGTCTACCGACCGAGGTGGAGTGGGAGCTGGCCGCGTCGTGGACGCCGGACGGTCAGAAGCTGAAGTACCCCTGGGGAGGAAGCCCCCCGTCGCCGGCAACCGCGAATCTGGGGCAGCGACACTCCGGTCCTTCGGGCGTAGGCGCCTATCCCGCCGGCGCCAGCCCGTGGGGTTGCCATCAGATGATCGGTGACGTGTGGGAGTGGACGGCATCTGACTTTCTCGCGTATCCCGGCTTCCGGTCGTTCCCCTACCGCGAGTACTCCGAGGTCTTCTACGGCTCTGACTACAAGGTGTTGCGGGGCGGGTCCTGGGCGACCCACCCTCTCGCCATCCGCTCGACGTTTCGTAACTGGGATTACCCGATCCGCCGCCAGATCTTCGCGGGATTCCGCTGTGCTCGCGACGCCTGATATGTGTCGCCACCTCGCCTACCTTGGTCCCCCGGCCACCCTCGCCGAGGTCGTCGTCGACCCGCCCCACTCTCTGTTCCGTCAGTCGTGGGAGCCCCGCTTGCAGTCATCAGGTCTAGTCAACGCAGACGGCTTCGGGGTCGGCTGGTACGACAGCCGCCGGCCCGAACCGGCGCGCTATCGCGCGGCCCGGCCGATCTGGGCCGACTCCAACTTCGCGAGCTTCGCCGGGGTCGTCGCCTCCGGAGCGGTCCTCGCGACAGTTCGCGGCGCTACGCCGCCTTCGCCGGTCGAGGAGAGCTCCACCCCGCCTTTCGTCGCCGCTCAGTGGCTCTTCTCGCACAACGGGTCCGTGGAGGGATTCGCAGGCGGCGCCGCGGCGCGCCTTCGCCGCGGCCTCACCGATGAGCGGGCGTCGGGAATCGTGGGCACCAGTGACAGCGAGTTGCTGTTCGCGCTCGCGCTCCACCGGCTGGATGCCGGCATGTCGCTCGCCGAGGCCATCGCTGCCACCGTGCACTGCGTGCGGGACGTGGCGCCGGGCCGGCTCAACCTGCTTGCCACGGACGGAACGAAAATCGTCGCGACCCGCTGCGGCGACTCACTGTTTGTGCGCACCGCGGGCGGTGGTGGCGCGCCGGCTGTCACCGTCGCGTCGGAACCTGTCGACAGCGACGACGGCTGGTGGGAGGTACCCGAAGGCACGCTCGTGGACGCGAGTCCGCACGGCGTCGAGTGCCAATCGCTCTTCGATGGCTGCTGACGGACGCGCCATGACCGAGCCACAAATCGATGTGCATGTGACCGACGCCGATCTCAAGATGGCGCTGAAGGCCGACGTCCGGGCCGGCCTCACCGCGGTGCCGAAGGAGTTACCGCCCAAGTGGTTCTACGACGAACGCGGTAGCGAGCTGTTCGCGGAGATCATGCGCCTTCCCGAGTACTACCCGACTGTCCGCGAGCGGGACATCCTGCGGCGGCACGCGCCCGAGATGGCCCGGCGTCCGGTGAAGACGTTCATCGAGCTCGGCGCCGGCAGCGCGGAGAAGACCCGGTGGCTGCTCGACTCGCTCATCACCGAGAGCGAACTCGAGCAATATGTGCCCTTCGACGTGAGTGAGAACTTCCTTCGCTCCGTGGCGTCCGGTCTGGCGGAGGAGTATCACGAGCTGACCGTGCACGGCGTCGTCGGCGATTTCGAACACCATCTATCGCTGTTGGCCGGAACCCGTCCTCGCCTCATCGCCCTCATGGGCGGCACGATCGGGAACTTCCCGCCGGAGGAGCGCAAGCACTTCCTCGGTCAAATCAGCCACGAGATGGTCGAGGGCGACTGGTTCCTGCTCGGTACCGACCTCGTCAAGGACCCCGCGCGGCTCGAGGCGGCCTATAACGACAGCCAAGGTGTGACGGCGCAGTTCAACCGGAACGTCCTCGAAGTGGTCAACCGCGAGTTGGACGCGGACTTCGTGGCCGACCGCTTCGAACACCTCGCCCGCTGGGACTCTTCCAACGAGTGGATCGAGATGCGACTGCGATCGGTCGACGTGCAGCAGGTACACGTCGGTGCCCTCGACCTCGACGTCGGCTTCGCTGCGGGTGAGGAAATGCGTACCGAGGTAAGCGCGAAGTTCCGGCGGCTCGGTGTCGAGGCCGAACTCGCGGCGGCAGGCATGCAGTTGGTCGACTGGTGGACCGATGAGGCCTCCGACTTCGCCGTCTCCCTCTCGACCTTGAGGCAATAACGAACGGAATCCGTTCGTTATTGCCTCAAGTCCGGCTGGTGCTGCTCGCGCAGGTCAACAGTCTCTTCCGGCCGATCACTCGCGTCGGCGGTGGGCTCATACACGCGTTCGGTGAGGTCGTCGGGGTAGTCCCCGGGCTGTACGGCCGGACCCTCTCTCACCGCGAGTGCGACCGCGGCGCGCTGGGCGATCTTGCCGTGCCAGCGTTCGCCGAGGGTGCCGCCGACGACGGCTCCCAGCGCCATGGCCACGATGGCCCCGAGGCCGGCGAAGGTGCCGATCGCGGCATACTCCGACGCGGACGTGGGAACGCCCATGCTCCGCAGATTCGAGACAATCGTGTTGGTGTCGGCCTGTAGCGACACGACGACTCCGACGACGAGGGCGATCACGATGCCGAGGGTGAAGACGCCGAGGCCATTGGTGGCGCCGGCCCGTCGAGCCATCCGGCCAGCGGTGTAGCCGCCGACGAGGTAGCTGCAGAGCAGAACCAGACCTACTACGGCGCCTCCGCCGATTCCCAGCTGACGCCAGTCATTGGCGCTGAGGCTTTTGGTTTCGAAGCCCAGGGCCGCTATGAGACCTCCCGCTATTGCGGCGAGGACGGTAAAGGCCCCGTACGCGACGAGCGTTCCGGACAACACGCCCATTAGGGACAGGCGGCCGAGACCCGCGTCGCGGGCGAACACGAGGCGGTCATTGGGGGACTCCACCGGTCGCGTCCGTCTCCATAGAGCCATTGGTAGCTCACCTTCTCTCGTCTTGTCTGCGTGTAGGAGATTCCCTCGCGAGGGACCCCGGAAACACGGGTAGGTTCGTCTGCGTGACTCGCTGGCTGCGCGCAGTGGTCGTCGCCGTCATGGTTGGCCTCGGATCCGTCGTCTCGGCGTGCGGAGGCGGGGCCGACGTTGACGAGCGCGATCGAGGAGCGGAAACCGACGACTCCTATGACCCCGACGACCTCGACGAACGCGAAGAGAATCAGTAGTGGTTCACCCCATTCGACAACCGGACTGCTAAGCACGCCCCGTGAACCTGCTCGACGTTGTCTTGGGACTTGTGGGCGTCGCAGCCGCGGTCGGTGGCTACCGGCTTGGCTTCGTGGCGCGCGTGGCGTCCTGGGCAGGTCTCGCCGTCGGAGTGGTGATCGCCATCCGGCTCACACCGACGTTGCTCGAACGGGTTCAGGGGACTGACCCCGCGATTCGCTTCTTCCTCTCGCTGTCGGCGCTGATGGTCGGTGCCATCCTCGGCGGTGCGATCGGGCAGGTTGCCGGGTACCGATTGCGCAGCCTTCTGCCCGTCGGGTCCGGCCTCCGTACGATGGACCGGGGGGTTGGCGCCGCGAGCGGATTGCTGAGTGTTCTGCTTGCGGTTTGGCTCCTCCTGCCTGCCATGGGCGACGTGCCCGGTCCCGTGGCGCGGGCCGCGCGTGGGTCTGCGGTCGCTGAAGCGGTGGCGAGCTACGCGCCGCCACCACCCAACGCCCTCGATAGCCTTCGGCGCCTCGTCGGCGGTTCGAACTTCCCTCAGGTCTTCGAGGCGCTCCGTCCCGCCCCCGACACCGGCCTGCCGCCGGAGGCCACCGAACTGAGCGCCGAAACGGTCGAGCGGGTCGCCCGCTCGACGGTACGCGTGCAAGGCGAGGCCTGCGGTCGCATCCAGAACGGCAGTGGTTTCGTTGCTGAACCCGATCTCGTAGTGACCAACGCTCACGTGGTCGCGGGCGTAACGTCGCCGACCGTCGAGCGACCCGACGGCCGCCGATTCAACGGTGAGCTCGTGCACTTCGACGACAACCGCGACCTCGCGTTGCTGCGCGTACCGGGTCTGGACCAGTCGCCGCTCGCCGTCGGGGTGGCCGAGGTCGGGGAGGCGGCTGCGGTGTTCGGTCACCCCGGAGGACAGGTCGCCTTGCGGGTTGCGCCCGCGACCATCAGCGACCGGCAGATCGCAGTCGGCCGCGACCTCTACGATGACGAACGCACCAGGAGGGAGATCTTCTTCCTCGCAGCCCGGTTGCAGCCGGGCGACTCGGGCGGGGCCTTGGTCGACGTTGACGGCGTCGTGGTGGGTGTGGCCTTCGCCATCGCCCCCGACCGCCCGTCGACGGCCTACGCGCTCACCGAGGCTGAGCTGAACGCCGCGCTGCGGGCTCCTAGGGGTCCGGCGGGGGCGGGCCCGTGTCTCCGCTAACCAGGGAATCTGACGTCAGGAGCAGTTTGTGAGCACACCGCGTGCCTCCGGCCACGCTCTGCCGCCGCCGACGGTGGAGGAGGTCGATGACGGCATCTTCGCCTATATCCAGCTCGATGGCAGCTGGTATCTGAACAACGCCGGCTTCCTCCTCGGTCGCGACGGCGTGACGGTCATCGACAGCACCTCCACGGAGAGTCGCGGTCGAGCACTGGTGGCCGCGATCGAGTCGATCTCGACGCTTCCGACCCGTGTCCTCGTCAACACCCACCACCACGGCGATCACACCCACGGCAACTTCCTGTTCCCCGCGGCCGCGATCATCGGTCACGAGCGTTGCCGGCAGGAGGTGATGGCCGCCGGCGTGAGCGGCCAGGCCCTCTTCCCCGACGTCGACTGGGGTGATCTCCGCGTCGCGCCGCCGTTCGTGACCTTCAGCGAGCGGCTCACGATCCACGTCGACGATCTCCGAGTCGAGCTTGCCCACACCGGGCCTGCCCACACCGACAACGACGTGTATGCATGGATCGGCGAGCGGCGCCTGCTCTTCTCGGGTGACTTGCTGTTCAACGGCGTCACGCCGCTCCTGGCGATGGGATCCATCTCCGGCGCGCTCGTCACGTTGGAAGAGCTGCGATCTCTGGGACCGGCCGTGGTCGTGCCGGGGCACGGCCCCGTCGGCGGCCCTGAGGTGATCGACGAGGTCGAGGCGTACGTGCGGTTCGTGTCCGAGGTCGCCGAGGCGGGGAGGTCGGCAGGAGCCAGCCCTCTCGATGCGGCGCGCCAGGCCGACCTCGGACGCTTTGCGGAGTGGCCCGACCAGGAGCGCCTCGTCGGCAACCTTTACCGCGCGTATGCGGAGCTCGACGGGACGCCACCCGGTGCCCCTATCGACCTGCGGGCCGCGTTCGCCGACATGGTGGCCTTCAACGGTGGCCATCCTCTGCGCTGTCTGGCCTGAGCGGAGGGCGGGATAGCTGAGCATGAACGGGGGTAGTTGAACAGGAGTCGACCAGGAGGCCTCTGAACGTGATCAAGGTGAGCCGAGGGAAGGGCAAGCCGATCAAGGCGACATTCGTCCTGCCGCTGTCAGAGACACCCAATCCGATCTCAGTGCTTGGCGACTTCAACTTCTGGGATCCGCTCGCCCATCCGTTGAAGAAGCGGGCCAACGGAACGCGGAGCGCCACGGTGGAGCTCGAGCCCGGCCGCCGCTACGCCTTCAAGTACCTCGCCGAAGGCGGCACGTGGTTCCCGGATCCGTCAGCGGACGGTCACGAGGTGAACGAGTACGGCGAGACGAACTCGATCATCCAGACCTGAGCCCTAGCCGCGACGGCGGCGGTGGTACTTGGCGCGCTAGTGGTCCCAGTCCACAACGGTCGCGGGACCGGCCGGCCGGACCCGCCGTCCCTCGACCCCGATGTCGGTGCCCGGATCGGCGAGCGCCACGACGCAGCCGCCGAAGCCCGCGCCGGTGAGTCGGGCTCCGTACACGCCCGCCCGGTCGAGGAGGTGGTCGACGAGTAGATCGATCTGGCGTGTCGACACCTCGAAGTCGTCGCGCAGGCTTTGGTGGCTTTCGATCATCAGCCGGCCTGCGCTCACGAGGTCTCCGCTCGCGAGCGCCCGTCCGAAGTCGTCGACCCGCTGGTTCTCGGAGACGACATGGCGGGCGCGCCGCCGCAGGTCGAGGTGCTCGATCGCGTCTGTAGCGGGAAGATCGGCGTCGCGCAGCGGACCGATCAGCAATTCGGCCTCATCGCACTGGGCGCGGCGCACCCCGTAGGGCGATGCCGTCAGCGCGCGGCTCTGGCCGGAGTGGACGACGATGATCTCGATGTCGTCCGGCACGGGAACGGGCTGCACTTCGAGGGACCCGCAGTCGATGCGGAGCGCGCACCCCTCGACCGCCGCAGCCAAAGCCAGCTGATCCATGATGCCGCAGGGAACGCCCGACGCGACCTGCTCGGCTTGCTGGCAGGCCTGCGCCAGTTCGAGCGGGCTGCCTTCGAAGCCGAGCGCGAGCGCGGTGGCCACTTCCAGCGAGGCGCTCGATGACAGCCCGGCGCCGATAGGAACCGTCGACGTGACCAATCCGCTTCCGCCCCGCTCCGGTCGGAGCACCCACATCACGCCCGCCACGTAGCGCGCCCACGGGGGCTGTACGAGACGCGGTTCGATCTCGTCGATGGCCTCGAGGGGTAGGAACGCAGGATCCTCATCTGCGTCGGAGACGAGCTCCACCCACGGCGTTCCGCGCTCGAATTCGATGCGCGTGCTTAGGTCGATCGCCATCGGAAACACGAGGCCGCCCGTGTAGTCGGTGTGGTCGCCGATGAGGTTGACGCGCCCGGGCGCGGTGGCGAGCACCTTCACGTTTGGCACGTCCGGAGGTGCTCGGCAGCCAGCTCGGGCGCGACCGGGTTGAAGTAGGTACCGCTGCCGAGCTCGCCCGCGGCGACGTAGCGCGGCAGACCCGGTGCCCGGAAGAAGGCCGCTACGTGGACGTGCACATGGGCAGTGGGCCAGCCCCGACCGTCGGTGGGCCGCTGGTGGATCCACATCATGTAGGGCATCGGCGAGTCGAAGAGGCCATCGAGCCGGCCGAGGGCGTCGGTGAGCACGACGGCCAGCTCACGGTGAGTCGGCACCGCTCCCGGGAGGTCGGGAAGGTGATCGGTGGGGGCGAGTACAAGCTCATACGGCCAGGCCGCGGCGGCTGGGACCCACGCGCGCCATACTCCGCACTCCGTGACGAGCCGGCTACCGGGTTCCTCATCGCAGAGGACGCACTCGCCGCGCTCGAGCTCGCGACGGGGGTTGTCGGGGACCGCGTCGTACGCGTAGATCTGACCGTGCGGATGGGCGATCGTCGCACCGACCTCCGGGCCTCGGTTCTCGAACACCAGGACGTAGTCGATGTCGGGCCTCCGACCGAGCGCCGCAGTGCGGTCCGACCACATGGTGACGACGTCGAGGGCTCCATCCACCCCTAGGGACGCCAGCGATGCGTCATGGTCGGGGGAGTAGAGGACGATCTGGCACCGGCCGTCGGGCATCGAGGGCCACCGGTTGTCGAAGCACCTGACGGTGTAGGGCTCGGGGGCCTCGAGTCCGCCAGGGCAGAACGGGCAGTCATCGAGGGGCAGGTTGGGCCGGCGCTGCCGGCCACCCGAGATCACGACGGTGCGCCCGGTGAGGCGGTCGACGCGGGTTTCCGAGTCGGTCACGGGCTGGCTCCCAGCTCAGCGCGGGGCGCACCGGCGATGCCGTCGCGCCAGTCGACTTCGAGGCGGGTGCCGGCGCGGGAGCGAACCACGAGAGGATCGGCGAACGGGTCGTCGATGTCGAGCCACTTGTCGACGGCAGGCAGAACGGCGCGGATGCGCCCCACGAGTTCCCATTCGGCTTCGGTGTACAGAGACAGGTCGTCGGACAGCACCACGAATCCTCCGGTGCCGGTGATGACCGAAGCGAGGAGCGCACGCTGTGCAGCGTCGAGGCCGGTGTCGTCGGGTCGCAGCAGCAGGCAGTCGGGGTCGTTCACGAAGAGGCGCCGGTGCAGCGGCGCTCGCAGCACGCTCGCGGCGACCGCGTTGCGCGTGGCCGGCGCCGACTCGGCATAGCCATCCCAGCTGCGCTCCGGCGCCCAGAAGGGCGCGACATCAGGTGACACCCGCATGGCGTCGACGACACCGACCGCCGGGCCGAACGGACAACCGCATCCCAGGAGGAACGCGTCGTCGCCGATTCCCTCGCGGACCGCCTCCAGGCCGCGGCGCAGCGACTCGGCGCGCGTCAGAGTGCGGTCGTGCCGCTTGCCCGGGAGGGCCGCGGCATAGCAGAAGTCGATCTTGTGGTAGTCGAACCCTTGTTCTCGCAGCGCCGCGAACGTCGTGCGAATGTGGTCGAGAACTTCGGGCCTCGTGGTGTCGAGCGCCAGGGCCCACCCACCCCAGTGGCCTGGGTTGTATTGGGCCTTCGACGGGTGCCCAGAGTGGTGAAGCGTGAACCAGTCGGGGTGATCGACCGCGAGAGTGCTCTTCTCGCTCGCGATGAAGGGAGCGGTCCAGATGCCCGCGGTGAGGCCGGCCGCGCGGATCTCGCCGGCGAGCGCCGCCGTGCCGTCATTCCAGCCTTCGCCGGTCTGCAGCCAGTCACCGATGGCGCGTTGGTAACCGTCATCGATCTGCACGAACTCCAGATGCCGAGCCGCGGCCACCTGCAGGTTGGAACGTATGTGATCGGGGGTCACATCTCCGAAGTACTGATACCAGGAGCACCAGCCCACGGGTGCAGCCGCGTGGATACGAGCGTTGGCCGTCTGTCCCCAGAGGTCGGCGAACTCCGAGTACCGCGCGCCAGGCGAGCCGGCGCTGAACCACGCCGGATCGAGGGATCGTGCCTTCCCCGCGTCGACCTGCACGCCGTCGAGGAGAGCGACCGCCGCGACCTCCCCGGGCCGAGCTTCCACCGTGCTCAGGTTGCTGCGTCCGTCGAGGAACCCGGCCACGCCGAGGGAGGTCACGAGAAACTGGTCGCCCGACACCACGGTGCCCGCGGAGTCCGGGTCGGCCTCGTGCATGCCGCGTGCCCAGTCGGGGACCGCTCCCCGTTCGGCGCGAACGTCGTCGGGGCGAGCTCGGCGTACGACCGACCAGCTCTGGTAGCCGTGTTCGAGCACCTGGGACGGAGTCCCGTGGGCAACGACGGCGACGCGGTCGACGTGAATCGGCGCGGAGGTCGGGTTGACGACCGTGAGGGCGATGGCGGTTCCGCTGCCGACGGGCGTCGTCGCCACGTGCAGTTCAACGTCGCCGACGCGCAAGGGACCCTCGGCGAACGGCACCCGTTCGCCGTCGACCTCGATCGCGACCGGCTCACCAAAGTCGGCCATCCGTCAGAGCATGTCAGGATGGCGAGCCATGCGCGTGCTTCTGATCGGCCCTCCCGGCGCGGGTAAGGGAACCCAGGCCCGCCGGATCGCCGAGAACTTCGGCGTGCGGCATGTATCCAGCGGGGAGATCTTCCGGCGTCACGTCGCGGACCAGACCGCGCAGGGGCGAGCAGTGGCCGGCTACATCGAAGGGGGAGACCTTGTGCCGGACGACCTGGTCCTGTCGATGGTGGGTGGTGAGGTGATCGAAGCCAGCGCCGCAGGCGGTTACGTGCTCGACGGCTATCCCCGCACCTTGCAACAGGCGGAGGCGGCCTACCGTGTCGCCGACGAACTTGGAGTGACGGTGCAAGCAGTGATCTACCTCGACGTCGACGAGGCCGAGCTGATTGCCCGCCTCGAGGGTCGCGCCGCGGCGGAAGGCAGACCCGACGACACGATCGAGACCGCCCGGCACCGCATCGACGTCTACATGGAGAAGACCCGACCGCTCCTCGACTACTACGACCGCCGGGGCGTGTTGCACACCGTCGACGGTGACCGTCCGGTCGACGAGGTGACCGCGGAGATCCTCGCCATCCTCGGCCGAACCTGAGGCGACGCCGCAACCGGTTCGAGCGGCTATTGCCCTGAGTTCGCGGGCTCGAAGGCATGGGTAGGCGCGGACCGGCCGCGCAGGTCGAAGTCGCCCGCCGGACGCCACCACGTCGCTTCGTCTCCGGCGGCCTCGATGGTGCACGCTGCAGCCAGCACCCGACCGGTCGAGGTCTTGGCGGCGTCGGTGAGGCGGGCGGCGTGATGGACCGGATCGCCGATCACGGTGTACTCGAAGCGCGCCTGGCTACCGATGTTGCCTGCCACCGCCCGACCGGAGGCCACTCCGATGCCGGCGTCGAGGGCCGGGTGACGGGACTGAAGGTCGGCCAGGCGGTGCCGCAGCGTCCGCGCGGCGCGGAGCGCTCGAGCGGCATGGTCGGGCTGATCGAGGGGCGCCCCGAAGACACAGAGCGCGCCGTCGCCTTCGAACTTGTCGACCCACCCGTCCTCGGCTCCGACCGCGTCGACGACGGCGTGGAAGAACGCGTTTAGCAGGGAGACCACCTTGTCGGGACCGAGTTGCTCGGTCAGCGTGGTGGACGCGGTGAGGTCGACGAAGAGAGCCGACACGTCCCGCACTTCACCGCCGAGTTGGGTTCCCCGTGCGAGAGCCTGGCGGGCCACCTCCTCGCCAACGTGGCGGCCGAAGAGGTCCTTCACCTGCTGGCGCTCCTGCAGTCCCTCCACCATTTGGTTGAAGCCGGCCTGCAACAGACCGATGTCGCCTCCGTCATCGACCGCGACCCGGGCTGCGAAGTCGCCCGCTTGCACCTGCCGCAGGGCGGCGCGCACGTTCCCCAGCGGGTCCGCGACCGAGCGCGCCGCCAGGCCGAGCGCGAGGGCGCCGACTGCCAGTCCGATGACGGCCAGGAAGATGACCGCCCCTTGGAGGTCGCCTGTGGTCAGGTCTCCGGGACGGAGTTGGGCACCGAGGATCGCGAGGAGGGGCACACCGGAGCCCAGGGCCCACGCCGTGAACAGCCTTGGGCGGATCCCGAGGGTGGCCGCCCGCGAGTGGGGGGCGTGGGTGAGGACGCGGGCAAACAGCGGACGCATCGCCCTCTCGACGAACAGCAGGACGAGGACGCATGTGGTGAGCCCGCCGAGCAGGATCCCGCCTGCTTCGCGCGCTGTCTCGAGCCCTGACGTGGCCCGCATGGCATTGAGGACCGTGAAAACGACTACGGCAAGCGCCCAGAACACCATCCCCGTGAGCGCGAGCCGCGCGGGGGCGAGCAACACCGCCTTCCGCTCGCTGACACTCGGCGGCCGTTCCTCGGCGAGCCAGAGCGCGATCGGTCGAAGCACCGTGATCACCCGCCAGGTGGCTGCAGGCGAGATCGCCGTCACGAAGGCCACAAGGCTGAAGAAGGCAAACGAGGTGTCCTCGTCGGTGCCCGGAAGCACCACATTGAGGTAGAGAAAGACGAGTGCGGCGCCGGCGGTGTTGGCGCCGGTGAACAGCGCGAACAGGCCAAGCACCCGGCGCCGAGCCTCGGACATGGGAGGCACCGTAACCCGGGTGCGACCTAGTCTCCGGTCATGTCAGGACCACTGTCGGGTACGAGGATCATCGAAATCGCCGGCATCGGCCCAGGGCCGTTCGCGGCGATGATGCTGTCGGACATGGGCGCCGAGGTACTGCGTGTGGACCGGGCGGCCGCGGTGCGGGGAGGCGACCCCGACAGACCACCCGCTGACGTGCTCAACCGTGGCCGGCGCTCGATCGGAGTCGATCTCAAGAGCCCTGACGGCGTCGAGACCGTCCTTCGGCTCGTCTCCTCCGCCGACGGGCTCATCGAGGGGTTCCGACCCGGTGTCGCCGAACGGCTCGGCATCGGCCCGGACGACTGCATGGGCCGTAACGCGCGGCTTGTGTACGGGCGGATGACCGGTTGGGGCCAGGAAGGTCCCTACGCGGACGCGGCGGGCCACGACATCAACTACATCGCGCTAGCCGGCGCCCTCCATCCGATCGGTCGGGCCGGAGATGCGCCCGTGCCGCCGCTGAATCTCGTGGGCGACTTCGGCGGAGGCGGGATGCTGCTTGCCTTCGGTGTGGTGTGCGCTCTGTTGGAGGCGCAGCGATCCGGTGAGGGCCAGGTCGTCGATGCCGCCATGGTCGACGGTGCTGCCGTGCTCACTGCGATGTTCCACGGCTTCAGCGCCACCGGGATGTGGAACGAGGAGCGGGGAACCAACCTGCTCGACACCGGTGCACCGTTCTATGAGGTGTATGAGACGAGCGACGGCAAATACGTCTCGATCGGCTCGATCGAGCCGCAGTTCTATTCCGAGTTGCTGCGGCTGTCCGGGCTCGGCGACCAAGACGACCTCCCGCACCAGCACGACCGCGCCCACTGGCCCGCCACCAAGGAGCGGCTGGCGGCGATCTTCAAGACCAAGACCCGCGACGAGTGGTGCTCGGTCATGGAAGGCACCGATGTCTGCTTCGCGCCGGTCCTGTCGCTGCGGGAGGCACCCACACACCCCCACAACGTCCACCGCGGTACGTTCCTCGAGATGGGGGGCGTCGTGCAGCCCGCGCCGGCGCCCCGCTTCTCCCGCACCGCCTCCTCGGTGGACCGACCGTCGGCCCACCCTGGCCAGCACACCGACGAGGCGCTGGCCGACTGGGGCTTCTCGGCTGACGAGATCGCCAAGCTCCGCGACGCCGAAGCTATCCGCTGACTCGCGGCAGGGAACTTTCACAGAGGGTGACGGATGGTGTACGGTGTCTCACGAGGGGTGAGCAAGGCTCATCCCTCGTGATAACGAAACGGCACAAGCAGTCAGAGAAAAAGAAGCAGTCAGAGAAAAGAAACAGACGGTGGGGAGGCGTTGAGCCCCGAGGCATAGTTGGTCACTCCAGCCTCGGGGGGAGCCAGAGTGAAACCGGCCCCGCTCCAATGAGAAGGCGGGAGTGGGCCATGAAGAACCTTTCTACGACCGGTCGCTACATCCTCCGGGTGTTCGCGGCGGTCCTTTTTGCGGTGGGCGCACTGTCACTCGCCGCCACCGGCGCCAATGCCTCGCACCTGGGCACTGGGAACAAGGTCGGACCGGATGTGACGCCGGAGTTCCGGGCCGAGACGGCCAACATCGAATGCAAAGACCTCTCCCGTGACGGGCAGACCTGGCTCCAGATCAAGGTCGATCCCAACGGGGACGGCGTGTACGACAATGATCCCGCCGACCCTGCTGACCGGGTAGCGGTCGAGGTTGCGCACACCACGAACGACAAGACCTTCGACTGGGCATTGGTCGACGGTGAGGACATTGTCGGCGGCATCGACGCCGTGTTCGTCAAGGCGGGCGCCGGCGGCAGCAACCTTTACCGCTACGACGATCCCGAGGCGGATCCGAACTTTGGCGAGACACTGGCCGACGATGGCCTGACCTCGCCGGGCGACAGCGGTAACGCCATCAGCCACATCTCCTTCTGCTACGACGAAGGTGGCGGTCCCACGACCACCACCACGGAAGAGACCACGACGACGGTCGAGGAGACCACCACCACCGTGGAGGAGACCACGACGACGGTCGAGGAGACCACCACCACCGTGGGGGAAACCCCGACTACCGCCGGTGAGGTGCAGTCCACGGTGGCCGAGCGGGAGACCGAGGTCGCTGGTGTGCAGGTCACCCAGCCGCCGGCGCCGCAGGTGGAGTCGGGTCAGCTGGCCCGTACGGGCATGAGCGACTGGCTGGCGCCCTTTGGTGTCTTCCTCATCGCAATGGGCGTAGGCGCCCTGCGCTTGAGCCGGGCGCCGAAGCCGGCCCAGGTCATCGCTCGCTGATCAGCATCAGCGTCAGCCTGACTGCACGTAGCACCTAGCACGTAGTACCTGAGCTCGAGGCAACGAGGCGCCGATCCGGTGACTTGTTGCCTCGAGTTCGCGTTCGAGCGCGAGGATGCGGGGCGATGGCGACCCTCGTGAGCTTCCATGCCCATCCCGACGACGAGGCCATCGCCTGTGGCGGAACACTGGCCCGGGCCGCGGCCGAGGGCCACCGCGTGGTCATCGTCTTCGGAACGCGTGGCGAGCGCGGCGAAGTGGTCGAAGGGTTTCTGCGCGCGGATGAGCCGCTCTGGCAACGGCGCGTCCAGGAATGCCACGAGGCGGCGCGCGTCGTCGGCGCCCACCGCGTCGAGTTCCTCGGCTACACCGACTCAGGGATGATGGGGGAAGCCACCAACGACGATCCCGAGTGCTTCTGGCAGGCCGACATCGAGGAAGCGGCCGCGCGCCTCGCTTCCATCCTCACAGACGAGCAGGCGGACGTCGTCACCGTGTACGACGAGATCGGCGGCTACGGACACCCCGACCACATCCAGGTCCACCGCGTCGGGGTTCGGGCCGTGGCCTTGGCGCGGACGCCAGTTGTCTACGAGTCGACGATCAACAAGGACTACTACGTCGATCTGCTGGGCGAGTGGGGCGAGTCGCCGCCCGATGCAGTGAGCGAAGACGCCTTCGGGGTCCCCGACGCGGTGATCACCACCCGGGTCGACGTTCGTCCCTTCCTCGACCTCAAGCGCAAGGCCATGGCGGCCCACGCCAGCCAGGTTGCCGACACCTCGTTCTTCCTCGCCCAACCGCCTGACCGCTTCGCGGCGCTGTGGGGCACCGAGTGGTTCATCCGGCGCGGCGTCGACCCCGGCTTCCGGAGCACATGGCTCTTCGACGACGGTGCCGCCGAATGACGCGGATCGTGCTCGTCCGCCACGGCGAGGCCGCCGCCGGGTTCGCGGCCGACGCCGACCCTGGCCTGTCCGAGGCCGGCCGCCAGCAGGCCGAGGCGATGGCCGAGGCGATGGCGGCGGAGACGGGACCGGTTCCGGTCCTCGTCAGCCCGCTGCGTCGTTGCCGCGAGACCGCCGAACCTCTCGAGCGACGGTGGGGGCTCACCGCGTCCGTCGACGCTGCGGTCGGCGAAGTGGAGTCCCCCACACCCGATCTCGCCGCCCGCGGCGCGTGGCTCCGCGGGTTCATGCAGTCGAGCTGGGATGACTGCGACGCCGAGCTCGTGGCGTGGCGCGGATCGGTTGTCGACCGCCTCCTGAAGATCGACCGTGACACAGTCGTTGTCAGTCATTTCATCGCGATCAACGCCGCGGTCGGTGAGGCGACCGGAGACCGTCGGGTGGTGTGCTTCCGGCCCGACAACTGCTCCCGCACGGTGCTCGAGGTGCGCGACTCGTCCCTGCACATCGTGTCCCTGGGTGGCGAGGCGTCGACCGTAGTGCGATGAAGGTTCCGCTCACACCGCTCGACTTCCTGACCCGGGCCGAGCGCATCTACGGACCACTCACCTCGATCGTCGACGGGCCCCGCCGTTTCACCTACGCCGAATTCGCCGGCCGGGCGTGCCGCCTCGCCCATCTCCTGCGACGCGACTTCGGAGTCGAGCCCGGTGACCGTGTCGCCTACCTATGCGGCAACACCGTCGAACTGCTGGAGGCCTACTACGGCGTGCTACTCGCCGGAGCCATCCTGACGCCCCTCAACATCCGTCTCGCGCCGGCGGAGTTCCAGTTCATCCTCGACGACTGTTCGCCGCGCGTGCTTGCCGTCCATCCCTCCTTCCGCGATGTCGCGACGGAGTTGAAAGGTCCGGCCACGCTCCACCTCGACGCCACCTACGAGGACGCGTTGCTCCGGCAGCCCTCCGCTGAAGTCGACCTGGAACCCGTCGACCTGGAACCCGTGGACGAGGACTCGGTGTGTGAGCTGTTCTACACCTCAGGCACCACCGGCACGCCGAAGGGAGTGATGCTGACCCATCGGAACCTGGCGACGCATGCCACCGACAGTGCCCTCACCCTCGGGCTGGTTCATCGCGACGTGGTGCTGCACACCATCCCGCTCTTTCACGTCAATGGGTGGGGAACTCCGCACTACGTCACCGCCCTGGGCGCGGTGCACGTGCTCCTCGAACGGTTCGACGCCGACCGGGTGCTCGAGTTGATCGAGGCCGAACGAGTCAGCCGGCTCTCCATCGTGCCGACGATGGCGAGCGCCCTCCTCCTGTCACCGGACCTCGACCAGCGCGACGTATCGTCCCTCGTGCAGGTGACCGTCGGTGGCGCGCCGCCCGGTCCCGAGTTGATGGCGGAGCTCGAGGAGGCATTCGGGTGCGAGGTGATCTGCGGCTACGGGCTCACCGAAGCGGCGCCCCAACTCACGAAGGCAACCACGCTCCGCTTGCACGACGACCTGTCTCTCGCCGAGCAGCGCCGCGTGCGTGCCACGACCGGGCTGCCCAACGTGGGGGTCGATGCCCGCGTGCTCGACGGCGACGACACCGAGGTTCCGTGGGACGGCGCTACCCAGGGCGAGATCTGTGTCCGCTCGAACCACGTGATGGCCGGCTACTGGGAGCGCCCCGAGGAGACCGCCGACGCGCTACGCGCTGGATGGCTGCGGACGGGCGACATCGCCACCGTCGACCGTGAGGGCTACATCACGATCGTCGATCGTAAGAAGGACCTCATCATCAGCGGGGGTGAGACATCAGCTCGGTCGAGGTCGAGAAGGCGATCGCGGCCCACCCTGCGGTGTTGGAGGTCGCGGTCGTCGCTATGGCGCACGACCGTTGGGGTGAGGTACCTCGTGCCTTCGTGGCCCTCAAGCCGGGAGCGGAGGGCGTCGACGCCGATGTGCTGACCGGCTGGGTGCGTGCCAGGCTCGCAGGGTTCAAGGTGCCGAAGCGCTTTGACTTCCTGGCCGAACTGCCCAAGGGCGGATCGGGCAAGATCCTGAAGGCCGACCTCCGGAGGACCGCACTGTGACCTGGACGCATACCGGCTACGCCCAGCGAATCGAGTTCGGCTCGGGTGCGGCCGCCAAGATCACGGAGGTCCTGCGCGAGCTCGGCGGCCGGCGCGTGCTGCTCGTGTCGACGCAGGAGCGGCTCGCGTCGGAGGCGGGCGAGGCACTCGTCAAACAGCTCGGGCGGTCGCTCGCCGCGACTTACGACGGCGCGCGCCCACTCGTGCCGACCGACTGCGTCCAAGCCGCCCTCGGTATCGCGAGGGACCGCGACATCGACACGCTCGTCTCCTTCGGTGGTGGATCCTGCATCGACCTCGGCAAGGCGGTGGGCTTCTTCGTGGAGCACGAGGCCGGCATGCCCGGCGCGTCCTACGTAGACCGGCCCGAACTACCCCACATCACCATCCCCACGACCTACGTCGGCGCGGCGGTGACCGGGTCGTTCTCGATGACCGACGAGACGATGGGGCGGATCACCACCGCGGGCGGGCCCACTGTGGCGCCCCTCGCTGCCCTCTATGACCCCGAGATCACCATCGACACGCCCGTCGAGCTGAGCGCCGCGAGCGGGATGACGGCACTCGGCCATGCCGTCGAGGCAGTTTGTTCTCCGACGCGCACTCCGGAGGCCGAGGCAGTGGCGCTCGCCGCCGCGACCCGTCTCGCCCTCAGCTTGCCGTCGGTGACGGACGAGCCCGCCGATCTCGACGCGCGCACCGCCGCGCTGTCGGGCGCGCTGCTGGCGGGACGGGCGCTGCAGAACGCGGGTCGGGGGCTCCACCACGCGCTCGTGCAGCTGCTGGCGGCCCGCACCGGCCAGCTTCACGGAGCGCTGGCGGCGGCCACCCTGAGCTCGGTGCTGGCATTCAACTCCCACGAGGTGCCCGACCAGGTGCTGCGGCTCGGCGCGGCCATCGGCGACCCCGACGATCCGGCTGAGGCGATCGATCGGCTGCGGGAGCAGATTGGCCTTACCGGCCAGCTCTCGGCCCTCGGCGTCGATGACGAGATCATCGACGCTGTCTGTCGTATGGCAGAAGGCAACGCCGATGTAGCCGCCAATCCACGCGAAGCCGGCGCCGACGAGGTCCGTCAGGTCATCGAAGCCGCCTTCTGATACCCGAACTTGAGGCAATAACGAACGGAATTCGTTCGTTATTGCCTCAAGTTCGGGCCGAAGTAGGGTTGGGGCCATGTCATTTGTCGCGGTGAACGCCATCACGGTCCCCGAAGGGAAAGGAGACGAGCTCGCGAAGCGGTTCGCGGCTCGGGCCGGGGAGGTCGACCAGGCCGACGGATTCCTCGGCTTCCGGCTACTGCGACCCACTGATGGGAACGAACGCTGGCTCGTCATGACCGAGTGGCGCGACGAAGCCGCTTTCCAGGGCTGGGTGAACTCGCCGGCCTTCCAGCACGGCCACGCCCAGTCGTCCGGACCTGGGGGTCCGGTTGCCGCGCACAGCGAGCTCTGGACATTCACCGTCGAACAAACCGCCGCCGTCACCTAAACTGGTGTTCGTTTAGGCGGCACCCCCCACGGAAGGACAGCCATGAAGCGGATGCTCACCGTCCAGGATCTGGCTCGTGATGCGCGGTTCAAGCGGATCCGGATCGAAGACGTGATTTTCGACCCCCGGAACGCTCAGGAGGAGAGAGGCCGCGGCAGGCGGGCCTTCGCGCCCGACGATTCCGAGACGCCCGACGCCGCGCGTCAGCTGATGCACGGCATCTTCGTCGGGGAGATCCAGGCCCTCGAAGGGGCCGGCCGCACCTGTTACGACTTCGACACCGGGCCGGGCCGGGAGGAGATCCCGTTCGCCATGAAGCTCGACATGGCTCGCCAGTCCTGGGACGAAGCCCGCCACTGCGAGATTTCGGTGAAGCTCACTGAGCACATGGGATCCGAGATCGGCGAGTTCGCCGAGCAAGTCCTGCTGTTCGAGGCGGCCTGCAACCCCGATCCGGTTCTTCGCCTCACCGGCGTGAACCGCGCGCTCGAGGGTCTGGCCATCGACGTGTTCAACACCATGCGCGACCTCGGCGAGGCCATCGGAGACCCGGTCCTCTACTTCTGTGAGGACTGGATGCTCGCGGATGAGGTAACCCACGTGAAGATGGGGTCCGACTGGCTACGCCGTATCACCGAGGACGATCCCGACCGGCGCGCTCAGGCGCTCGAGTTCCAGCGGACCGTCGACAAGTTGTTCAGCTTCGGGGGCTTCCGCGGCGAGGATGAGGAGAGCCCTGTCCACCTGGCGCGGAAGTTCCGCACCATGGCCGGGTTCAGCGACGACGAGATCACCGAGCTCGTCGACATCTCCGCCCAGGCTCAGGCCGAGGCGGAGGCGACGCGGGCCGCCGCGAACCAGAGCGGCCCAGCCGAGGCTGCGGGCGCCTGACGGTTGCTCACCCTGCGCGGCGTCCACGTCGCGTGGGCCTGGGTGATGATCATCGGCAACGGCGTGGCAGGCGTCTGGGCGCTCGCGGCCGCCCGACTGCCCGCGATACGGACGCGCGCCCTTTGGTGGTTCACTGCCCTTGCCGAAGTCGCCGTGTTCGTCCAGGTCGGCCTGGGAGTGAGCCTCTACAGCGGTGGGATGCAGCCGCCCGCGTTCCACATGTTCTACGGCTTCGTGGCGATCATCGCGGTTGCGATCTTCTACTCGTACCGCGTCCAGATGCGGCACCGCCTGTACCTGCTCTACGGCGTCGGTGGCCTTTTCGTCATGGGCCTCGGCATTCGGGCGATGCTCCTGACCTGACCGCGCCACGAACTTGAGGCAATAACGATCGGAATTCGTGCGTTATTGCCTCAAGTTCGCAGGGTCAGAGGTGGACGACCGGGCAGGTGAGAGTGCGCGTGATGCCGTCGATCAGCTGGACGCGGCTGACGACCATCTTGCCGAGCTCGTCGACTGACCCCGACTCGGCTCGGACGATCACGTCGTAGGGGCCGGTGACGTCCTCGGCGGACACCACGCCGTCGATCTTCGCTACTTCCTCGGCAACCTGCGCGGCCTTGCCGACCTCGGTCTGGATGAGCACGTATGCGCTGACGGCCACCTGGGGTCCTCCATGGAAATTCGGCTTCGAGGGTCGCGGCGGAGCCTAACCGACCCGAACTTGAGGCAATAACGATCGGAATTCGCGCGTTATTGCCTCAAGTTCGCCGTGCGGTCTGGTCAGGAGAGGCGTTGGGCGAGGTCGTTGAGCTCCGCACGCAGCTCGAGCGGGACACGGTCGCCGAAGCGGGCGTAATGCTCCTCGATGTCAGGGAGCTCGTCGCGCCATTCCTGGTGATCGACGCGCAGCAGTTCCGCGAGGTCGTCCTCTGACACGTCGAGCCCGCTCGTGTCGATGGCGTTCGGGGAGGGCACGTAGCCGATCGCGGTCTCTTCCGCCTCGCCCTCGCCCGCACAACGCCGGAAGACCCACTCGAGCACCCGGCTGTTCTCCCCGAAGCCCGGCCAGAGCCACTTGCCGTCGGGGCTCTTTCGGAACCAGTTCACGTAGAAGATCTTGGGAAGCTTTTCGGGGTCGGTCGCGGTGCCGATGCGCAGCCAGTGGGCGAAGTAGTCGGCCATGTTGTAGCCGCAGAAAGGCAGCATCGCGAACGGGTCGCGGCGGAGGCGGGTGGGGCCTTCGGCTGCCGCGGTGGTTTCTGAAGCCATGATCGAACCCATGAACACGCCGTGCTGCCAGTTGAACGCCTCGTGGATCAACGGCACCACCGACGAGCGGCGGCCTCCGAACATGATCGCCGAGATGGGCACCCCCTTGGGATCCTCCCACTCTGAGGCGATGGCGGGGTCCTGGGCCGCGGGAGCCGTGAAGCGCGCGTTGGGGTGAGCGGCCGGCCGCCCCGCATCGGGTGTCCAGTCCTCCCCGCGCCAGTCGGTGAGGTGCGCCGGTGCCTCGTCGGTCATGTCCTCCCACCACACGTCGCCGTCATCGGTGCGGGCGCAGTTGGTGAAGATGCAATTCCCGTCGAGGGTGAGCATGGCGTTGGGATTCGTCTTCATGCTCGTGCCGGGGGCGACGCCGAAGAACCCCGCTTCGGGATTGATCGCGTACAGCCGGCCGTCGGAACCGAACTTCATCCAACAGATGTCGTCGCCGACGGTCTCGACCTTCCAGTGCTCGAGCGTCGGCACGAGCATGGCGAGATTCGTCTTTCCGCACGCAGAGGGGAAGGCGCCGGTGATGTAGCGAGTGACTCCTTCCGGCGAGGTCAGCTTCAGGATCAGCATGTGCTCGGCCAGCCAGCCGTCGTCGCGCGCCATCGCCGAGGCGATGCGGAGCGCAAAGCACTTCTTGCCCAACAGGGCGTTGCCGCCGTAGCCCGACCCGAAAGACCAGATCTCGCGCGTCTCGGGAAAGTGCACGATGTATGTGTTCTCGGGGTTGCATGGCCAAGGCACATCGGCCTGGCCCGCCTCGAGGGGCGCGCCCACCGAGTGGAGGCACGGCACGAACTCGCCGTCGTCGCCGAGGACGTCGAGGGCACCTTTGCCCATGCGCGTCATGATCCTCATGTTCACCACGACATAGGGCGAATCGGTGAGCTGCACGCCAATGTGCGCGATCGGCGAGCCGAGTGGGCCCATGGAGAAAGGGACCACATACATGGTGCGACCCTTCATCGAGCCCTCGAAGAGGTTGGTGAGAGTGCCCTTCATCTCCTTGGGATCCGCCCAGTTGTTGGTGGGGCCCGCGGCCTCCGCGGTGTCGGAGCAGATGAAGGTGCGTCCCTCGACCCGCGCCACGTCGGCGGGATCCGACCATGCGAGGTAGCTGTTGGGCCGCTTGGCATCTGACAGACGCTCGAACGTCCCATTGTCGACGAGCAGCTGGGCGAGCCGGTCGTACTCGTCGGCGGAACCGTCACACCACTCGATCTCGTCGGGCGTGGTGAGCGCGGCTACCTCCTCCACCCATCTCAGAAGCTCGGCGTTCTTCGTGGGTGCGGGCGATTTCACCTTTCAGCTCTCCTTCGGGTGGCAGAAGTCACTGTGTGGCAGATGGTATGCCCACTCGACCACCGAGCCCAACCGTGGCGCAGGTCTTGAAGTCAGCCCCCATGCGTGGGGCGGGACGTGACCCGGGCAGTTATGCCCGAGGTGGCGGAGGTTCACCGGGAGTGCCCATGTCGATCTCCGACCCGAGGCGGAGTCGCGTGGCGCGCCCATTGTCGTCGAGGTCGAAGACGACCCGCTGGCCTTGGCGGAGCATCCGGAAGATCGACCCCTCAAGGGCGTCGCTGGCCAGCTCGAAGTACTCGCGGTCGGTGTCGCGGACGACTACGCCGTCACCCGTGGAAGGATCGTACGAACTGATCACGCCCTGCACGCGGTCACCATAGGCTCGGGCTGTGCCCGCGGGCGAGTTTGCTGCCATCGCGCGGTTCGAGCGTCTGTTCGGGCCGTCGCCTCCAGGAGAGGTGGGTATCGGTGACGACGCCGCGGTTGTCAGCCCGCCGTCGGGCCACCTCCTCCTGGCTACCGACGCGATCGTGGAAGGGGTGCACTTCGACCTTGCCCTCGTCGGGTTCGACGACGTCGGTTGGAAGAGTGTCGTGGTCAACGTGAGCGACATAGCCGCGATGGGGGGCACTCCTCTTCACGCCCTCGTGACCGTCGCGGGCCCGGCGTCCACCGATCTCGACAGTTTGTATGCGGGTATCGCGCAGGCGGCCGAGCACTACGGATGCCGCGTGGTCGGCGGCGACCTGGTGAACTCGACGCTACTCGTGATCACCGTGGCGCTGACGGGCGCGATCGACGGCCAACCAGTGCTGCGGTCGGGTGCCCGCCCTGGGGATGCCATTTATGTGACCGGCCCGCTCGGTGCCTCGACGGCGGCGTTGCGGGCACTGCGCGCCGGCCCAAACGCCGACGCCGACGCTGACGGTGGGGCGGTCAGTGCTTACCGGCGGCCGCGTGCCCGTGCGACCGAGGGTGTCGCGCTGGGGCGAAGCGGTGTAGTCACGGCGATGATCGACGTGTCCGACGGCCTCGTGGCCGATCTGGGCCACCTCGCCGATGCCTCCGGGGTCGGCATCGCGCTCGACGACGTGCCCGTGGCCGCAGGGGCAACGCTCGAGGATGCCCTTGGCGGTGGCGAGGATTTCGAGCTCGCCTTCACCGCGCCGCCCTCGGCGGCCGCCGACGTCGGCATCGACAACGCGATCCGAATCGGCACCTGCACGCGAGATCCCGGCCAACGTTCGCTGGGCGATGCTCCTTTGCCAGTCGTTGGCTGGGAACACCAGTGGGGAGAGTCGAAGGCGACATGAGACGACCGCGCGCCCTGACGATCGCCGGGTCTGACTCCGGCGGCGGCGCTGGTGTTGTCGCCGACCTCAAGACGTTCGAAGCCCACGGTGTCTGGGGCACCGCGGCGCTCGTCGCCGTGACCGCCCAGAACACACTCGGGGTGCAAGCTTTCGAGACGATCGCCCCCGGCCTCGTACGGCGTCAGATCGAGAGCGTCGTGTCCGACATCGGAGTCGACGCCGCCAAGACGGGCATGCTCGCCACGGCGGAGCTCGTGTCGACGGTCGCGTCGGCGGTCGCCGACTTCGGAGTGCGGCCGCTCGTTGTCGACCCGGTGTTCATCTCCAAGCACGGCGACGACCTGCTTGCCGGTGACGCGGTCGGCGCTCTCCGGGAAGAGCTTGTGCCGCTCGCGACCGTCGTTACGCCGAACCTGCCCGAGGCGTCCAGGCTCGTGGGCTTCGAGGTCGATAGCCGTGAGGCCATGGAGGCGGCGGCACGCTCGCTGCTCGACCTCGGAGCCGCCGTCGCGGTAGTGAAGGGCGGTCATCTCGCCGACAGCGGTTCGTCTCCCGACTGCCTCATGCGGCAGGGAGACAGTGCCCCCCGGTGGCTGGAGGGTGGCCGCGTCGCCGGCGACCACACCCATGGCACGGGCTGCGTTCTGTCGGCCGCGATCACCGCTGAGCTGGCTCGGGGGATGGAGGCCGCCGACGCCTGTCTCGCAGGGAAACGCTTCGTGGAGCGTGCGATCGCCGCCGGCGTCGACCTCGGTGGTGGCGTGGGCCCGGTGGACCCCGGCTGGGAACGCCGAACTTGAGGCAATAACGAACGGATTCCGTTCGTTATTGCCTCAAGTTCGGCGCTTCAGTGGGCGAGCTTCTGGATCTTGCCGGCCTTGATGCACGACGTGCAGACGTGGACGCGGCGGGGCGCCCCGTTCACCAATGCCCGAACCCGCTGGATGTTCGGGTTCCAGCGACGCTTGGTGCGACGGTGGCTGTGGCTGATGCTCATGCCGAAGCCGGGCCGCTTGCCGCAGACCTCACAGACCGATGCCATAAGCCGTAAACGTTAGCATCACCGGATTGCAGCCCAGATCTCCCAAACGCACGTTCGATGGGCGTAGGCTGAGGTTGTCGTGGCTCGCACGCTGATCTCGCTCGCCGACCAGCCCGTAACCAAGATCGCTGGGATCGGTGCCAAGAAGGCCGACGTGCTCGCGGCCGTGGAAATCGAGACGGTGCTCGACCTCGTCACGCACTACCCACGCCGCTACCTCGACCGCACGCAGCAGGCGGCGATCCGCGACCTCAGTCCCGGTGACGAGGCGATGGTGCTCGCAACCGTCAAGCGGGTCAACGGCCGGCGGACGAGGCAGGGGCGATCCCTCGTCGAAGTCGACGTCTTCGACGGCTCGAGCTACCTGCGCTGCACGTTCTTCAACCAGCCGTGGCGCGCCAAGCAGCTTCATGTCGGCGCCGAGGCCGTCTTCTTCGGCAAGCTCGACGTCTACCGCGGTCGCCGTCAGATGACGAACCCTGTGGTCGACCTCGTGGGCGACAAGACCGGACGCATCGTGCCGGTGTATCCGCAGTCAGAGAAGCTGGGTCTAACCACCTGGGACCTGGCGGGATGGATAGCCGAAGCGCTCGACCGTGCGGGCGAACTGCTCGACCCGCTCCCGTCGCACATCCGCGCCGAGCTTCGCCTGATCGACCGCACGGCGGCGGTCCACCGCATCCACGCGCCCGAGTCGATGGCGGAGGCCCAGACCGCCCGCACCCGGCTCGCCTTCGACGAGCTCCTGCGCCTCCAGCTCACCCTGGTGATGCGGAAGCGCGCCCTTGAGCACGCCGCCAAGGGGATCCAGCACGTCGTCGACGGCGAACTCGTCGGCCGCTTCCACGCGGCACTGCCGTTCCCGCTGACCGGCGCCCAACGCCGCGCCATCGACGAGCTCGCGAGCGACATGGCCGGTCCCCATCCGATGCACCGCCTGTTGCAGGGCGACGTCGGTTCGGGCAAGACGGTGGTCGCCCTAAGCGCGCTGCTGATGGCGGTGCAGGGTGGCTACCAAGGCGCGCTCATGGCTCCCACCGAGGTGCTCGCCGAGCAGCACTACATGAGCGTCAAGTCGATGCTCGAAGGACTGACGATCGGCGACCACGGCGACTCGCTGTTCGGGGAGCGGCCCGTTCGGGTCGAGCTGCTCACGCACCGCACGACGCCCACGGAGCGCAACCGGCTTCACGCCGGGTTGGCGATGGGCGAGGTCGACATCCTCATCGGCACCCACGCGCTGCTCGTCGAAGGTGTCGACTTCGGGCGGCTCGGCATGGTCGTCATCGACGAGCAGCACCGCTTCGGCGTGGAGCAGCGCGCCGCGCTGCGAGGAAAGGGCGACGACCCCGACGTTCTCGTCATGACGGCGACACCCATTCCCAGGACGGCGGCGATGACCGTATACGGCGACCTCGATGTGACGACGCTCGACGAGATGCCGCCGGGGCGCACCCCCGTCGAGACGAAGTGGGCGCGAGGCGGCCTCGGCGAGGTCGCCGCGTGGGACAAGGTCCGCGACGAGGTGGCGGCCGGCCACCAGGTATATGTGGTGTGCCCTCTGATCGAGGAGTCCGACAAGATTGAGGCACGGGCGGCGGAAGAGGAGTACGAGCGGCTCCGCGCCGGTGAACTGACTGGGCTGCGGCTCGGGTTGTTGCACGGCCGCGTGACTGCCAAGGAGAAGGAGTCGGTCATGGGCGCCTTCCGGCGCAACGAGATCGACGTACTCGTCGCCACGACGGTGATCGAGGTGGGCGTCGATGTGCCCAACGCCACCGTGATGGTCATCGAGGATGCCGATCGGTTCGGCATAGCCCAACTCCATCAGCTCAGGGGACGGGTTGGCCGGGGGGCAGCGGTTTCGTACTGCTTCCTGTTCGGCGAACCGACCACTCCGGAGGGCGAGGCCCGTCTCCAGGCGATGGAAGCCTCCACCGATGGCTTCGAGCTCGCCGAGGTCGACCTCGAGTTGCGGGGCGAGGGCACGATCCTCGGAACCAGGCAGAAGGGTCACAGCGACTTGAAGCTGGCATCGCTGCGGCGCGACAAGGATCTGGTCGCAAAGGCCCGCGATGTCGCGTTCTCGATCGTCGACGCCGACCGCCATCTGTCGGACCACCCGCTCCTCGCCGAGGAGGTCAGAGCGCTCGTCGAGCCGGAAGAGGCCGCGTTCCTCTTCAAGAGCTGATGGCGGTCGCCGGAGTCGTCCTCGCGGCCGGGTTCGGCACACGACTCCGTCCCCTAACCGAGCTCCGGCCCAAGCCCCTGTGCCCGGTGGCCAACACCGCCTTGGTCGACCACGCCATCACCCGACTCTCACCCGTCGTCGACCGCGTGGCGGTCAACGTCCACCACCATCGGGTCGCCCTCGAGCATCACCTCACTGGGCGCGATGTGCACCTATCGGTCGAGGCGTCCGAGCCGCTCGGGACGGCCGGGGCCCTGGGCCAGTTGAGGGAGTGGCTCGACGGCGACGACGTGGTCGTCACCAACTCGGACACATGGTTCCCGGGCGCGGTTCCGAACCTGCTGGAGGGCTGGGACGGCGAGCGCGCCCGGCTGCTCGTCGTGTCCGACGACGATCGCGCCGACTTCGATGGCCAGCGGTTCGCTGGGGTGTCGGCAATGCCGTGGTCGATGGTCGCTTCGATCCCCGCTGCGCCCGCGGGCCTCTGGGAGGTGTTGTGGAGCGCGGAGCGAGCAGCTGGGCGTCTCGACCTGGTGCCGCTCGACGGCGGCTTCGTCGCCTGCGACACGCCGCGCGACTACCTCGAAGCCAACCTGTCGGCGTCGGGAGGGCAGACGGTGATAGGCGAGGGAGCTGTCGTCGATGGCGAGGCGGTCAGGTGCGTGGTGTGGCCGGGCGCCGTCGTGGAGGCGGGCGAGCGCCTCTCTGAAGTGATCCGCGCCGGCGACCGACAAAGTCCTGTCACGGTGGCGGCGCACCAGTGACCGACCGCAGCGTGGGCTTGTCATTGCTGCACGGGCTGCGCCGGCGCTATTGGAGGCTCCTCGGACCCCGAACAGTCGGCATCCGCGGCCTCGTCACCGACGCTGAGGGTCGGGTGTTGCTCGTCCGGCACTCCTACGGGGCGATGGGGTGGCACCTCCCGGGCGGCGGCGTTAAGCGGCGGGAGCACCTCAGCGATGCGGTTATTCGAGAACTGCGCGAGGAGACGGGCGTCGTCGTGCCCGACGAAGCGGGCATCGATCTCTTCGGCGCCTACTCAAACCTGTTCGAAGGCAAGAGCGACTACATCGTCGTCTTCTCGGTGCGCGACTGGCACCAGGTGGCGACCAGCGACGCCGAGATCGTCGAGCACGGCTTCTTCGACCCGTCGGAACCGCCGCCCGAGACGTCGCCGGGCACACGCCGCCGGTTGGCCGAGCTCACCGGCGACCGCCCCCACTCCCACGCCTGGTGAACTTGAGGCAATAACGATCGGATTCCGATCGTTATTGCCTCAAGTTCGGATGCGGGGTGGGGGGTCAGAGGATCTGGGAGAGGAAGAGCTTGGTGCGGTCTTCTCGAGGGTTGGTGAAGAAGTGCTCGGGAGTGCCGGACTCGACGATCTCGCCGTCGG
>CAZWDB010000007.1:0-69647 GCA_964632885.1 uncultured Acidimicrobiales bacterium
AGCGCGAGATCGACGCCGTCCGCCTGCGCCCCCACCCGTGGGAGTTCATGCTCTATTACGACATCTAGACCAGCAGGGCGCTGACCTGGGGTGTTTGCTCTCCCGGGCTGCCTCGTGACACGAGGGTGACACACGAGGTGGCATGGACGGGCCTCGGTGCCAGTCTCGCCTCATGATCCGTCGTCTGCCTCGGCTGCTCCGTCGGCCTCACGCGGCCTGAAGACGCCATCGACGGCCTCCCGCGCGCGGTCTTCGCTGGAGGGCATCAGATGTGTATAGGTCCGCAGCGTGAACCCGGGGTCGGAGTGTCCCAGGTAGTCGGCGAGCGCACGTATGCTCGTGCCCGCCTCCAGCTGGACGCTGGCATAGAAGTGCCGGAGTGCGTGCATTCCGTTCTCTCGCGTTGGCTCCACGCCTGCCGCGCGCAAGGCGGGCTTCCAGATGTGCGGGTTGTAGTAGTTGCGGCTTGGCAGCCCGCGCTCTCTTGTGCTGACGATCCGGCCATCGACGGGCGCGAAGCGGCGGAGGTGTTCGGCAAGAGCGGCTGCGACCGTGTCGGGCAGGGGCACCTCGCGCGTCCTGCGGTTCTTGGGCGGTGCGATGATCGGCCGTCCGTTGAGCAGCTTCACCTGCTGGCGGACGAGGATCCTATGGCGGAGGAAGTCGACGTCTTCCACGCGGAGTCCGAAGGCCTCGCCCTGGCGGAGGCCGCAGCCAGCGGCCGTGACTGCTACGGCCCGCCAACGGTCGGGATGGGCTTCGATCACCGCAGTGACACGATCCGCACTCCAAGGGGTCACTCTCTTCGACTCGACCGCGGGAGCGCGGACCGATCGCGACGCGCATGGGTTCCGCGGGATCAGGCCGTCCTCGACGGCAGCACCCAGCACGGCTGACACGTTTGCGAGCATGACTCGTGCGTACCGGGGCGCACAGTTCTCTTGGAGGCGCTTCAACCACGACTGGATGGTCGACGGTCGGATGCTGCGCAGTTCGACTCTCTCGAAGGTCGGCCAGATGTGCACTCGGAAGCGACTCTCCATGGCTTCCATGGTGGACGGGTCGCAGGTCTGCGACTCGAGCCACTGCCGGCTGAAGTCGCCGAAGCTCTGCCGGCCTGCCGAAGGGTCGACGTAGCTTCCCAGGAGCTTCGAGGACTCGACGGTCGTAAGAAAGCGCTCCGCGTCGGCCTTCTTTCGGAACGTCTTGCTCCGGCTGAAGCCTTCTGGGGTTCGCCAACGCGCTCGCCACCCGGTGCGGGTGCGATCGATGGACGGCATGCCGTCCCCCTCTCGGGTACTGACCAGATCGCGCGTGTGATCACTCGATATGGTCTTGGAGGAGGACGGTCGAATCTGCCAGAGCGGCGATCCCCGACCGTCGATAGATGCCGCGGGCTCAAGCTTAGCGTCGAGCAGGGGTTACCGGAGCTCCGGAGGGTTCAGCCGGTCCGGTCTCGCACTCGGCTACTGATCCACTCCGCGACGTCCTCGGTGCGATAGCGGACATGCCGCCCGAGCCGCATGAACGCAGGCCCACACCCTTGGTAGCGCCAGTTGGCGAGCGTCGAAGCCGGAACGCCCAAATACTGGCTCACGTCGTCTGGCGTCAGCAGCTTCGCAACGTCATCAGACCCGTCGCTGGTGGCCGTCATGGTCTTCACTTCCGTTTGTCATCGCCAGTGCCTACAACTACGAAGGCCGCGTCCGGAACTCCAACGTCTCTCGCGTGTCGCCTCTCGCCGTGGGCCACCTCGCCGGCCAGGCGCCGAGCAGTCTCCGCATGCACTCCCCGTCGGCCGCGGTGTTGCGGACATTTGCCCACCGACCGGCCAGCCCAGCTTCTTGTTGAGGTCGCGTTGAGGTATCCGTCGATTCTCGCTCGCGACCAATGATTAGGACCGAGAGCAGACTCTGGGGGTGCCGCGCTCGGGACAACTCGAACCGGTCCACGACGACGAGTCCACCGCCAACCCACCAAGGAACGCCGGATAGGAGCGGGGCGTCGGTAGCGTGTTCGCGCGATTCGCGTGCGAATAGGTACGGTCCGCGTCACCACCTGTCAGCCGTGCCTCAGGTACGCGCTCTCGCGAATCGGAGTTGCGGCCTCTGATGCGCGTGCGTCTGCAAAAGCTCACGGAGACACTTCGGTTGCTCGGAGCAGGTACGCAACCTGGCGCTGGCGGGCGGACCTGACGTAGGCGGCCGCGCTCCAATCGTCGCGGAGTCGGCGACCCTGGGCACGTGACCGCGGTGGTCATGTCCGCGTCCGTTATGTTCAACCAACGAGCGGTGCGTCGTTGCGCGCCTCTGCAGGTTCGCGACCGACGACGCCCCGTAACGATGCCGCTGAAGGTGTCAGCATGTTGACATGCCAGACGGGGTAGGCCCGCCGCGCACGGGTGATCATTGGCCGACCACACCGCCTCAGCTGTTCTGCCTACAGCAGGGGTGCGGACGCCTGTTTGATCTCGAACTTCTCGACTTTCTTCGCTACTTCAGCGGAGAGAACAGACGGTGTGACGCTTGTGGTGCAGACATCGATCTATGGGAGGCGACCCACAGCGTCGCGTCCTGGCCGGTTGACTATCTTGCACTCCAACTCGGAGGCGCGTTGTCCACGTCATTCAGCCTCATCTTGGATCTAAACGAGGTGGTCACGGTTGACCTAGTCCAACTCGGCCTACCCGCGGACGCGAGGGTGCTGCTTGTGCGACACTCCGAAGGCCCAGGGTACCGTCCGGTAGTACTGACACAGAACACGAAGCTGGGCGGCACAACTCCTGCTTCCCTCGCCTATGAACTACTTGCCTATCCAGATTCGCGTTGTACCGCCCAGACCAACGACATTCGCGCAAACGTGGTGTGGGTACCTGCGAGCCACGACCTCGGACCCTACGGACCACTACTCGACGCGGCGAGACGACTGATCGCGGACGACCCCTCACACGTGACCGTTCTGTGCCACATAGCCGTCGAGATGGCGGCTCGGGCAGTCCTCAGCGATGAGGCCGAGCGGGTCGCGTCACAGGGCCTCGCGCGTGAGTTCGCCAGAGCGACCTCGCCCCGGATGGCTATCAGCGTCGTCGCTCCGCTCATCGCACATCGGCTGAACCTGCCTCCGCTGCCCCCGCACCTCGAGAGTCGTCTCGACGAGCTGCGCCGCGCACGAAACAACGCGGCGCACGATCATTCGCCGCCGACGCACGAAGATGCGGTCAGGCTCTTCACCTCTGCAGTCTTCGGCCTTGCGTATCTCACACTGATCACGATGGCGCAACAAGGCAAACTCACTTATCGAAGCAGCCAATCGCCGTGACGAAGGAAGCGACACTTCAGCCGCACACTACGGCTCTCGATGTCGGGATGCCGGCCGTTCGGAACCGCGGAGGCCTGGCAAGAGGAGAAGATGGGATTGGAGGTGGCGAGAGACGTGAGCTGGGGTGAGGCGGTAGCCGCGTACGCCGCCGTTGTAGCAACCGCGGGACTTGTCTGGAACGTATTCGTCTGGACTCGAGAACACAGACTCCGCGTTCACGTTACGGGTCAGGTCGGTGGCCCGTCACAGTGGGTCGGGCACTCAGACATTGTGCTCGCGAAGGTGGTCAACAGGAGCCGCAGGCCGGTAGAGGTTGTTGAGATAGGCGTAGCGGGCCGGCCGCTCGTGCCGAGCGGCGAGCATTCCGGACGCGTGCCGAAGCTGCTTGCGCGCGATGAGTCTCTAACCGTTGTCGAGGACCGCACCGATCCCTTCACCTATAACGAAGGAGGTATCGAGCACCTCGAACGCCGTCGGCGACGTGATGAACCTTTAAGCCGACTCGGCATCCCCGCATTCGTCCGGTTCTACGCGCGGCTAGCAACCGGCGAGAAGTTCGAATCCAAGCGGTACGAGTACGTTCGCTCGGCCGAGCGGCTTGAGTAAGAGGCCAACGAGGAGGTAGCCGTCTTGCCGAAGGGTGGAGACGGCTGGAGAGAGTCGTGTATTCATTGCCACTCGAAGTGCATGCAGTCGCCGATCGTGTCACGGTGCTGTAAGCGGAATCCGCCGTAGCCAATGTCGAGCTGAGTTCGGGGGTCGGCGTCGTTGACCGAAGCCTGGAGCCTCCTGACCATGTCTTGGCAGGACGGCACCAGGAAACGCACAATGTGAGCGCGATTTGGCGCATGCGACAGCCAAGTGTGGACGCGCGATCTGCGAAGTGGCTCTCCGGCATGTGCGCGCACCGGAGGAGGCCGGGCATGGTGCGCTCGGTCAGATTCCCTGCTGTCGCCAGAAGCCGACTGCGTGAGCCAAGGCGCCGACGATGTTTTCGAAGTTCTCGCGCGGCATGAACACGCGAGCTACCACCTCAAACTGTGCGTCGTCTGACTCGTCGACAAAGTCTCCGCGGACAATCATGACATCGACCTCACTGCCACGGGGAAAGGCAAAGACGTGCTCGCCGTACGTCGGCTCGACGAGAGCGTCAGGAATTCGGACCTTGCCTCCGGGGCTGTCGATGTACTCGGGCACGAATGACCCTCCCGTCGTGATCGTACAGGTGCACCTGGTCGCGTACTAGCTCATAGTCCTGGCTCTCGTGCTCCGTCTAGGGAGCCTTAGGTTCTGCCCTCCGAGTGCAACTTGCCGCGGGATAATGCGCACACCGAGCAACGCTCCGGTAGGCGAGGAGAACGCCAAGTAACGGCGCGTCGCGGGCGCCGTGCGCTGCGACACCTGGATCGACTCGGGTTGGCGCCATCGGCTTGTCGCGACAGGACTAACGGGTGAGCCAAGGTGCGATGGTGTTGGCCAGGTGGTCGACCTCGTTCGGGTCCAACGGCACACGCCGGCAGAGGTCGAGCGTGTAGAGCTGGGGCTCGACGACGGGCCAGTCGGTGCCGAAGAGAAAGTGGTCGATGCCGATCGTCCGCACGTGTTCGACCAGTGCGACGAACTTGGGCTCCGGGTCAGTGGGTGGCGGTGAGGTCAACGCGAGCGGTGCGACGGCCAGGTCGAAGTAGAGGTGGCGTCGGCGGACGGGTTCCATGCCCAGTCGATGGGCGAAGTGGGCAAAGGCTGCGTCGTTTGCTTCGTCGTAGCCGCCCCATCCGGCGGCGTGCGCAACCTGGATCGCGACATCAGGTGCGCGGTCGACGAGCTGATCGAGGAAGTTGGTCACGTCGGGCTCGCCGTAGTCAGGTCGCCTCGTTCGCATGTGAACGACGATGACGAGGCCGTTGGTGTTGGCGCATTCGAAGACGTCGCCCAGCGCGGTGAGGTGCGCGGGGTCCCGGAGATCGACGTCGGAGTTCGCGAGGTGAAGCTTCAGCCCGACGAATGAGCCGGTCGCGGCGCATCGCTCGATCTCGGCGATCGCGTCGGGGAGGAGCGGGTTGACGCTGCAGCAGGCTGCGAGCCGGTCGGGATGCTCCGCAACTTCACGCGCCGTCCAGTCGTTCTCTTGAGACAGCGCGGCGGGGTCGGGATCGCCGAGATCCGGCATCCCGAAGAAGTACGCCAAGGACAACACGAGCGCCGCGCCCGTGTCGTTGCGGTCAAGGACCCGCACGAGGTCGTCAGCGTTGCGCGGGTCGAAGCGGTCAGCCTCGGGATGTCGGCTGATGCGGTCAGCCGACGCCGGACTGAACAGATGGGTGTGATGGTCGCCCCCCAGCAGCACGGCGACTCCTCTCCGGTCACATACTGTAGTATGAGATACTCACCGTATCTCATACTGTGCGTATGTCAACGGGGTAGTCTCGCGGTCGTGGCAAAGAGCGGTCTTCCCCGTGCCGAGAAGCGAGCGCGGACCCGTGCCGCGCTCCTCGACGCAGCCGCGGAGCTGTTCGCAGCCCGGGGCTTCCGGCATGTGTCGGTCGACGAGATCGCCGAAAGGGCCGGGCTCACCAAAGGCGCGGTCTACGACCATTTCGAGGACAAGGAGGCGCTATTCGCCGAGACGTGCCTGTCGCGGTCGACGAGCGTCGACACGGGCGTGCTCGCAGACGACTCGCTGACCTTCGAAGAGCAGCTCCGCGCGTTGTGGCTCGCGGTCGCCGACGCCACGCTGTCTGAGGAGAACGCGGCGCTCACCCCGCTCGAGCTCGAGATGACCCAGCTGTCGATGTCGAGCGAGCGGGCGCGTCAATGGGTCGCCACGGCGTACGCCTTCAACCGCCGCGGTATGGCGAGCCTCATCGAACGCGCCATCCAGCGCGAGAACGAATCGCTCCCACCGCTCCCACCCGAGGAACTCGCGACGATCGTTCGCGCCACGATGCACGGCCTGATGCAACAGCGGCGAGCCGACCCGGACGCGGTTCCGCCGAGCTACTTCGAGCATGCCGCATCGCTCCTCCTCGGCAACCCCAATCCACTGGAGCCTCGTCGCCGAGGCGAATAAATGCGCTCCGAACGCGCGCTCAAGAACGCGTCGACGAGCTCGCGGTGAGGCGCTTCTCCGGCGGAACAATCTGTATAGCTGGCTACCCGACCGGATCGCCGACTCGGTGACACTTCTCAGCCGGATGCAGCGGGCCTGACCCCGTTCGCAGTGAGGAACTGACGGATCTGGGATGCGTGCTCGACGATGTGCAGGGGAATGCTTCCGAGGCGTTCCGCGAACAAGCTGCCCCGGTAGCGGTGGCTGTCGGGGAGAGGCCTAGCGGCTCGCTCGTCAGTTAGCTCGTCGAGAATCGTTCGCGCCCGTTCACGACACCAGTCGACGTAGCCCATGAGCTCGAGTTTGGTGAAGAGACGCGCGGCTTCTCCGCCGACCCGCTCGTCGAAGGGTTGCGGCGGCTCCCATGGTTCGAAGCCGCCGGTCAGGTCATAGTCGGCAATGGTTAGCGCTTGGTGAGCGAGGAGCCATGGCGCCGAACCACCGATCCATCCTTCGGGCATGCGTCGGGTCGGTGCTTCCTCCGGCCAGAGGTCCGTCTCCCATAGCTCGTTGGGGCAGTCGCCGATCGCGCCGCCCATCAACCACAACGCCTTGTTGTACTGGCCGTGCAGGGCCACTACGAACGGATTACTCATGCCTGGAGTTGTAGTCGCCCAACGGGACAGTGAACGTCTTGTTTCGGAGAGAACCCGCGGGGCGGTCTGAACGGCTGCTGGCCACCACCCGGCCTGCGGGCGCGTGGCCGCGCCACCGCCCGCGAGCGCGGCGGATCGACAGGTCCGCGTGCGGTTCTGGCGCGCCCTATGGCTCAGCCGCGGCGGACCCGCACGCCGAATCGGATCGCGACACTTGAGTCCGAGGTCACCAGACTGGCCTTGATGTCGGCTCAGGGTCGACGAGGATCCTGTTGAGCCTTTGCAGCCGTGCACCGACACATGCGGTTACCCCGCCGGCCCGGGGATGCGGCGGCCGCCTCTGGCTGACGGAGCGACGTTGGCGTGCAGAATCGCCTTTGCCTCAGCGACCACGCTGTCGCGCAGTGAGTCAGGGCTGACGATCCGCACTTCGCCGCCGAGGCGGCGGACGGCAGCAACGGCATCGGCTTCGCTATGGAACACGAGCTCGACCGCGGCCCAGCCATCGTCGTCAGCTTCAAGGATCGCTCGATGCCTCACCCAGATGTCGCGAGCGCGCTCAAGCGCGTCGCCGCGCAGCCGGAGCTCCACCGGATAGGCCGGGATCGTCTCCGCATAGGCCGCAGTGCTCGTCGCCCAGTACGCGGTGAGGTCGAAGTCGCCGGGACGATCAAAGTGATGGCCGGTGACATCCAGCGCTCGGACACGAGCGAAGCGGTAGGTGCGGTTTTGGTCGCGGTCTCGGGCGACGACGTACCAAGCGCTGCGCTTGAACACGATGCCGAGCGGCGCGACCTCATACGGCGAAGCCCTGTCGCCATACCGCCACCGCACGACGAGGTCATCGCAAACCGCGCGGTACAGGTCGGGAAGGAAAGGCGCCTCTTCGCTGGCGAAGGTCCATAGGTCGGGGTCGACCAGGAGTCGTTCACCCGCACGGGCAGCGCGGTTGCGATCGTGCGCAGGGAGGGCGCCGATGAGCTTGGCGATTGCGCCATCGCCACGGTCCTCGATGCCGAGGTCACCGAGGAAGCTCTGCGGCCGTCCGACGACGATGGCAAGCGCTTCTTCGGGGGTGAGGCCTGTGAGCGTGGAGCGGTAGTCCGGCAGGAGTTCCCATCCTCCATTCGCGCCCCGCAACGCGAACACCGGCACCCCAGCGCGGCTCAGCGCTTCCATGTCGCGCTGGATCGTCTTCGCCGACACCTCGAACTCCGCAGCGAGTTCGGGCGCGGTGCAACGGCCCCTGGCTTGGAGGGTGGTGACGATCCCGAGGAGCCGCTCCGCTCGCATTGCCACGAGTATTCCGCGGAAACAGGACACTAGCTGTCCCCTTCGGCGCGTTAGACCGGCACCGACAGCGAGGACGAGAGGGCCGGGGAAAGAACGGACCGACCGAAGGCCCGATCCCGCGCACAAGGTCAGCCGAAACAACGAAACGACAAAGGGACCAGCAGTGGACGTCGAGAACACCCCGATCTTCGATCCACGGTTGGCGCTCGGCGATGAGAAGTCGCTGCTGAAGAAGAATCTGCACGGAGTGCAACAGGCTCTGCTGTGGAAGGTGGAAGGGCTTAGCGACGAGGACCTTCGTCGGCCGATGACGCTCACGCAGACGAACTTGATCGGCATCGTCAAGCACCTGACCGGTGTGACGGGCGGCTACCTGTGCGTCAGCTTTGGCCGCCCACGACCCGATGCGCTGCGTTCGGAAGGTGACGAGGAGCTGTGGCACGGCATCGGGATGTGGGCGACACCAGAGGAGTCCTGCCAAGAGATCATCGAGATGTACCGACGCGCGTGCGAGGCGGGCATGAGGACGATCGAGGAGCTTGACCTCGAAACCCACGGGAGGCACTGGACCGGAGTGCCAATGTCACTGCGAACGCTGAGCCTCATCGTCCTGATGGACACCACCCGCCACACAGGTCACGCCGACGTCGTGCGGGAGATGATCGACGGGAGAGTCGGCGGAAGCCCGGGCGACGACAGAACATCGCTCTGGCAAGACGAGGAGTACGTGCGCATGGTGCGCGGGCGTCGCAGCGGCGACATCGACCGCGAAACCTGGTTGGCGTACAGCCGGTCCCGCACGGGCCAGAGGTGAGTCCAGCCAGTGACGGAGCCGTGAGCCGTGGCCGTACCGATCGACTCGGTCGGGCACCATTCGCGACAGCGTGCGGCCGTCATCGCGTCACGATCCATCAACTCGTATGGGGGTGGGACCTTGTTCCGTGAACTATTCGACGTCTGGTACTTCGAGACTCTTGATGCGCTCGACGCCGCTATCGCAGAGTGCTCCGACGAGGTATGGCGCCTGAGCATGTGGGACGTCGCTAAGGACCCGGAGCAACCGCGTGCACTAACCCCTGACGGTGCTCCCCATCCCCTCGGCAACGGGGTGCTCTCGGCCGTGTGGAGAGTGACGTTGCACGCGTTGGCGGCCAACGAGTCGAACCTGAACTGGCGGCCGCCGAACTGGCGGACCACGTTCTCGTCCGCGTCGTGGCTCAGTCCGACCCGCACGGATCACGACATGGGTGGCATCGCAAACGTGGGCCAAAGGGTGCCGGTAGATGCGCCATCACGCGACGAACTCCGTGCCTACCTTGAGCACAATCGGCGCCTCGTCGACTCGCTGCTCGACGCAGCGCGCGAGATTGGCGATGGCCAGTCGACCCTTGGTAGTTGGACCGGCCCGACCGCGACGCTCCTACGCATGTTTCACGGCAATGCCTGCCACCTCGTCGCCCACCGAAACGAAGTCGGGATGTTCGTCCAGCAACAGCGCTGAGCGAAGCACAAGGTCTGCTCGTGCCGTCGCCCGGCGTAGCGTCGCCACGGCCGCGCGGTACAGTCCACGACTCGATTGCGGCCTACGGAACGACGGTTCCAGCCCGCTGAAGCGGCACAGATCGCGCGCGACCTATCACCAGATATGCCGCTGATCGAGGGGCAGCAGAACGGCGCTTACACGTAGCTGCGATCCCGCGATTGTGGGCGCCTACGAGCAACCTCCGTTCATGTCGTGTAGGCCGCCTGATCGGCGCGCTTCTCAGGTCCTTACGAGCCACGCCGACGGTCGCGACAGGTACTGGTCCTGTTGGATCCGCCGTCCAGTCTCGACGTGGTGAGCGGCGAGAGGTCCTAGGTGGCGCTCGTTCATCTGTTCCGCAATCTTCAGGGCTCTCTCGAATGCTGTTGGCGTCACCTCGCCACCCTGTTCACCGAACATCACCATGTAGATGCGCGCTGTGTGTAAATACTCCTCGTAGGTCACCATTGTCGGGTCGCCAGCGAGTTCACGCAGCGACGGCCTGGCGACGAGGGGGCTGTCCGACCTGCCAGCGAGAACGTGGAAGCTGCCCTCTACACCGATCAGGCCGGCCTGTTTCGCGCCGCGTTTCGCCCCGCCGATCTTGTTCCATCGGGGCCGATGCCCGACCTGCAGTCGGTGGGCCTCGATGAGTCGACCTTCGAGGAGCTGCAGCTCGCCGGGGAGCGGGTGGTCGGTGACTCCGGGATGGTTGCGTTCTAGCTCTTCGAGCGTGGTGCTCAGACCCTCGGCGACGCGCTTGCACGTCGGCTGGGTGTTGCTTGTTTGCAGCATGACGCTGAGGCCAATGCGACCCTGCTCGTCGAGCAACGCTCCGATCTCTTCGCGCTTGCAGTCGTTGGCAGTGCAAGAGATCCGACCGACGTGCTGGCTGATCCGAAGGGGAAGGTCGACGGCCAGCCCGACGTACAAGATCTCTCGGGTGTCGACCGCCCACCACGTATAGATCCCCTCTGATGACCAGCCGTAGGTGTCGAGTGGTGAGGCGACCTCCTCGAGAACGTCGGTGATGAGCCGCTGCTCGCCGTCCTCCATGACGTCACGAACGATCGTCGCCCACATGGCGCCAGTCTGCCCATCCCCAAACTCGGCTGCTTCGGGTAGCCGTGGCCAGGAACTTGCACTCTGGCCGGAACTGTCGCAAGCGGCAACAGGGGACGGCATCGTCAGGTGCCTGCGACCGTTCGACCAGAACGATCCAGGGCGGTGCAGTCGCGGGCTGTGTCCCTTCCCCAATCGCGCGGTCCGCGGCTGTGGGGATCGGCGGAGGCGCTGTTCGGGGACGCTGGATATCGTCCGCACCGATTCGCGGCTCGCGAGTGGACACGACCGCCGGCCATCGGCGCGTCCCGAGCGTCCTCGACCCGTGGTGGTGTCACCGGCCGGCGGGCTGCGAGTCCAGGCTAGGCCGACGGCACTAGCGCGGCGATCAACTTGTCGAGCGCGCTTCTGGCCGTTGCCGAGGAGTACGGCCCGACCGACGCGAGACTCACGATGAGCGCGGCCACTTCGCCGGGCGTCAGTCCCGGGTCTGGGACCGTCGAACGCGCGTCGATGCTGTAGCCACCGCCCGGGCCGCGACGAACGCGGATTGGCACACCCGCTGCCTGGAGCGCGTCGATGTCTCGCTCGATCGTTCGAAGGCTGGTCCCGAGTTGCTCGGCGAGTCGGTGTCCGGCCAGAGAGCGGGGTGCCGACGCGCGCAGCTCCTCGATCAGGCGATGCTGGCGTTCGACCTGAGGAATGAGGAGGAACGCGCTGTACTTCCGCACTCCGAAGACGTCTGCTTCGGCGTCGCCGGCCACGAGATTGGCCCCCTTCTTTTGGATAGCCGTCAAAGGCTTGTCGGCTAACGGATCGTACATTCGCGCAATGACCAGCCATGCTGTTGACGGCGGCGACGAGCGGCGCCACTCGTTCCGGGAGTTGGCGTTCGCTGCACTGCGACTGATGTGGTCGACGAGTCCGAAGCTGATGCTCTCAGCGATCGTGCTCCATGCCGTCTCCGGGCCTTGCTCTGGTCGCCCAACTGCTGGTCGTGCGACACGTTGTCGGCTTCATCGTTGAGAGCCGATCGACTTCGGCCTCGCAACTCGTAGCCCCACTCCTGATCGCATTCGTCGCCAGCGCGACTGTCCTCGCGGCAGCCGTCGGTCAGCGAGCCGTCGGCCGGCTCCAGCTCGAGCTCGCGACACTGCGAACACAACACCTCGTGTTCGACGCCGCCGGCCGGGTCGACCTGGCGTCCTTCGAGGATCCGTCGTTCTACGACCGTCTCCAGCGAGCGAAGCAACGCAGCCTTGCGCCGATCCCGATCACGATGGCGCTCACAACGCTTGGAACCGCCCTCACCGGAACCCTTGCGATCGGCGGTGTGCTGCTCGCGCTGACGCCTGGTGTCGTACCGCTGCTCCTGCTGGGCTTCGTTCCCATGGTGCTTGCCGCTCGCCACAACGCCAACGAGCTCTACGCGATGAACTATGGCAGCACGCCCGACGACCGAGGGATGATCTACATCGACTCGGTCCTCACGAGTCGAGAAGCCGCGGCGGAGGTGCGTGCATATGCCCTGCCGGCCTTCCTCCGCTCTCGATACGACGGCTTCGCGAGCAGACGCCTCGGTCGAGCCCGCGTGCAGATCCGGCGCGAGCTACGGCGCACGCTGCTCGCCGCACTCAGCTCAACCACCGCCAGGGTCGGCGCGTTGGGCGTCATCGCCTGGCTCGTCACGACCGGCCGGCTGGCCGCCGCCGACGCCGCGGTAGCGACGGCAGCGTTCGTGCAGCTGGCCGGGCGCCTGGACGGCGCCATGACGGCTGCGGGAACGCTCCACGAACAAGTCCTGTTCCTGGACGACTTCGTGACGTTCCTCGAGCTGTCATCGAGCGCGTCGAGCCCACCGAAGCCTGACGCGGGAGTACAGGCGGCACCGGGGAGCGTCCACGTGGACGGAGTCGGCTTCACCTATCCCGGGGCCGACCGTCCCGCCTTAAGTGAGGTGACGGTGACCATTCCGGCGGGGAAGATCGTCGCGCTCGTGGGCGTGAACGGGGCGGGGAAGACGACCCTCGCGAAGATCATCGCCGGCTTGTACGAACCGACGACCGGCAGCGTGTCGTTCGAACTAGGCGACGGCACCGACCCCATCCCTGCGAGCCACGCACAAGACCACATCGCGGTCCTCTTCCAGGACTTCGTGAAGTATCAGCTCAGTGCCTCCGACAACATCCAGGTCGGCAACCCAAATCGGCCGCTGGAGATCGGGGCGATCGAGACGGCAGCCGTACGTGCCCGTGCCGATGCCTTGATCGACGCGCTTCCTCAAGGCTTCGACACTGTCTTGTCCCGGCAGTTCGGAGGCGTCGACATCTCGATCGGCCAGTGGCAACGTGTTGCGCTCGCCCGGGCCTTCTACCGCGAAGCTGGCCTCGTCATCCTCGACGAGCCCACGGCCGCCCTCGACGCGCGAGCCGAGCATGCTCTCTTCGAAGACATCCGTATGCTCTGTGCAGGGCGTTCGGTCTTGCTCATCAGCCACCGGTTCTCCACCGTGCGCACGTCGGACTACATCTATGTCCTGGACGACGGCCGAGTAGCCGAGCAAGGAACCCACGACGACTTGATCGCCGCAGGTGGCCTTTACCACGAACTGTTCACACTGCAAGCCGCGCCGTACGCGGCTCACGAGCCGTCCGATACGGAGCCGCCCGCGCCGAGCGTCGCCCAGTGAACCCCGCGGTAGGGAGCTGCGCCTCAGACTCGCTCACCTCGAGAGAGCGACAAACCTTGTCGGGCTTTGTCCGTATCCTCCCAACTGTGACCACTAACCCCCGCGAAGAGTTGCTCGCCCGCCAACTCGACTACGCCGCGAGGCCGCTGACGCGCCACGCGATGCTGCTCGCTCAGCTTGACCGTGCCTGGCACCAACTCCGCCCTCGCCTCGACGGCCTTACCGACGCCGAGTACCTGTGGGAACCCGTTCCCGACTGCTGGTCAGTCCGCCGCCGAGACGACGGGACCTTCATGGCGGACTGGGCACTCGAACCCGATCCGGCGCCGTTCACCAACATCGCCTGGCGGCTGTCTCACATCGGCTTCTGGCTCCACATGCGCGCCAACCACCGTTTCGGCGACGGCACCCTCACCCCCTTCAACGCCCCCTGGCCAGGCACAGCCGCCGCGGCCGTCGGCTGGGCAGACAGCGGGCTCGCTGGCCTCTGGGCGGGCGTGAGCGATCTCGCCGACGACGACCTTGACCGCAAGCCGAACATGCCCGACGGCTGGCTCGACAACAGCTTCCCCCCCGCGATGAACATTCAGGACTCGACGTTCGAACTCATCCACCACGGTGCGGAGATCGCCCTTCTTCGCGACCTCTATAGGACCCAGAACAGCTGAGCCGGACAAGTCCGGAATGCCACTTAGGTGCGGTCAAGCACGCCGGATATCAGCGGTCCATAATCCCGCCCGAGACCGTCCCCGAAGCCCGCGCTATCGGCGCTTATGCCGGCGGGACAATCTGTACGCGAGCCCAGCCGACCGGATCGATGCCTAATCGATTGCGCCGCCAACAAGCCATCTATGAGTCCGGCGACAGTGAGCCGTCGTAATTACACGGGTGAGCAACGGCCCTGACCGTGGCGCGCCCCCGGGTCTCCCATCGTCGATACGGACGGCCTGCGCCGTCGTACGCAAGAGAGCTCATGGGCGGTGTCACACGGCTGTGTGACACACGGCCTCGACGTTGTTGCCGTCTGGGTCGCGGACGAACGCGGCGAAGTAGTTCGGGTGGTGATCGTCGAACACCCGCGGTTCGTGCAGGACCTCGCCGCCCACTCGGGCAGCGGCATCGCGGAAGGCGATCACCTGCGAACGCTCGGTCGCAAAGCAGGCAACGTGGATCGCGCCGACAGCATCGCTCGCTGCGGCTCGCCGAACCGAGCACTGGACGAGGCTCCCGGCGTTCTGCCAGTGGCCGCGGCACTGCGGACCTCGTGCATGCCCCAGAGGGGCCAGAACGGCGTCGTAAAAGGCAGCGCTCGCAGTGAGGTCCCGAACTTGGATCGATACGTGATCAAGCATCGTGTTCGTCTCCATGAGGCGTCGGAGCGTCTGGCAGCCACGCTATTGGGCAGTCGCCTATGACAACGTCGATGCTGGGGCTTTCCGCTGCGAGTACGGCATTGCCGGCGTGTTGCACGTCGACCGTTAGCGGATAGTCAGCGCGAGGCTGGCTGTCCAGACCAAGAGTAGGAGAGCCGCTCGCCATTGGCGCGGCGCTGGACGTCCTCTGCCAGCGGAGGTAGCCCGGTCGAGGCGCGGTTCCGGTCGAGCTCCGCGAGGTCGACCGGAGCGCGGAACCGCGGAGCTCCATCGACTACCTCATAGTCCTCTGGTTGGACTGCATAGTTCGGGACTAGACCTTCGAGGCGTCGCAGGAAATCGGCGATTGCCGCGTACTGTCGCGGATGAACATCCCGGCTGTCGACCCCGGCCTCCAGCAGTGGGAGGCAGTCGCGCTGGAACTGGATGTGTTCGGGCGTTCCTATCGTAGGGACCCCGGATCCGGCGTGGCGGAGAAGGGTCCAGGCGGCGTCCGCGGCGTCTTCACCCACCGCGCCGCGCCCGGGCCAGCCATGTTCAGCGACGATCTGGCGCAGCCGGGCAACGTTGTCGGCGACCGTCTGCACAACCCGCACAACCACTGCGGGTGCGGCCTCGATCGGCTGCCACTCGAGTAGTGAGTACGGCCACGGGGCCTCTACGGGCTGCCCCCGTCGCTCGAAGGCCTCGCGGTGAGTCTCGGCCTCCGCCAAGAGTGCCTGCACAGCCGTTTGGTCCTCGATGAACATGCGAAGGATCTCCGCGCGTAGCTCCTCGTTCACGTCAAACCTCTCTTGTGTGACGGCATGAGCTAAGCAGCGACCGCGACCCGCCGCCACTGGTTATGGAACCAGCCGAACCAGTCATTCTCCCTCGACAACCGCTGCGCTAGCCGCCAAAGTTCGACATCACATGCAAAAGGCAGAGGGCGGACTAGATGCTCAACCTCAACAACATCTTCATCGGGTCGGCGGCGCCGGGCGTGTTGGTCGACTTCTACACCGAAGCGCTCGGTCCCCCAGTGTGGAGCGGTGGCGCTTGGGTCGCTTGGAGAGCGGGTTGCGGTTTCCTGACCATCGGCCCGTTCGGTGAGATCACAGGACCGACGCAATCGCCAGGCCGCATGCTCTTCGGATTCTTCACTGACGACGTCGTGGCCGAAGTCGAACGGATTACTCGCGCCGGGGCCACCGTCGTTAACGCCCCGTACCATCCTGTGGACGCCCCCGACAACTGGCTGGCTGTCATGGCTGACCCCGACGGAAACTACTTCCAACTCTGGGACCTCGATCCCGCCTGAACCAGACTGCAAGGGACTCCGAACGATCAGACGGGACTGGTCGCCGATCTGGCATGACCGACTGCCGCTGGTCTCGTGACCCGCAGCCACGAATCCGTCTCGGCGTCGCTCCGCCACGCCGTACGCAGCGATGGCCCTTGCGCTCAACGCGACGGATCAGCCACTCGCGCGCCTTCACCGCTGGGCGGTGGTCGCCTCACCTCCCAAGAAACGCGGTGGTGCGGCTACCAGGGTTCGCGGCCGTGATCAGGCTCCGAGATCCGTCAGCGCCGCCCGCAGGAAGGCGTCCCGGCGCTTGGCGCCATCAACTTGGTCCGAGTAGGTGCGCGTGTTGAGCGCAGCGACGGCGTCCCAGTAGGCGACGTCGGTCGCCTTGCGGCCCGACTCTTCCTCCCAACCTTGCAGAACTAACTCGGCGGCATCACGACTGTGCCGCAGTGACGCCTGAAAGCGCAGGTTTCCAATGTCGACGCCCGGATCGCCAACCCCTGCGGTCTTCCAATCGATGAGCCCGACGCAGGTGTCACCGGTCCACATGACGTTGCCGCACCAGACGTCGCCGTGCAGGAAGACCTGCTGCACGCGGGGCCGCTCGTGGCGTCGCACCACTTCATCAGCAAGGTGAAGAAGCGGCGAAGAGGGAACGGTCCCTATGCGCCGGGCGGCTGCCTCTGGCCAGTTGGCGAACGCTACGAACGCCTTGACTACCTCGGGTCGTTCATCCTCGGTCGACGCTCGATAGAAGGCGCCCCAACGGCGCTGCAACGCAAAGTCGTCGTACTCGATTGGCCGGACGCGCACAGGAAGATGGTCTTGCGGCTCGAGGGGGACACGGTGGATCCGCGCAAGGGCCGCACCGGCCGTGGTCCAGGTCTCGGGCGGCCTAGGAGTTGAGGTCTGCGGGGGCCAGCCGCTTTCGCCGGGCAGCACCGTCTCGATCGACGCGGCGCGGCCCGCCTCATGGCCCTCGATGTCCTCGGCGATGAGCCGCGGCGCGGACAGGCCGTGTTGCTCGGCCACTTTGAGAGCGGCCACGCCGGTCGCGATGTACACGCGCCCCCACGGGCCTCCGGGCGCGCGCAAGATGACCTCAGTGGGGCCGTCGGGTGTCGCAATCTGCAATCTCCACGGGCTGGCGTTGTCACGTAAACCGGTGGCTGACACCACTGTTGAGTGCGCGCCGTGTGCGGCGGCTGCCCACTGCAGCACCGAGTCGGGAGGATCAGGCATTGGAGGTGCTCCTAGTACGGGAGGTTCTTCTCGGCCAGGTAGCCGGTGGTGTTGTCGATGTGTTCGCGTATGAGGTCTGCATGGCCGGCGTGGCGTGCGGTCTCTTCGATCACATGCAGGATCGCCCATCGAAATGAAACGGTGTCGCCGAGCCAGGTGAGAGCCGTGCGTTCCAGGTCGAGCTCGCCGATCGCGTGATTGGATGCGGTGCGTGCTCGCGCGTAGAAGGTGAGGACGCTGTCGAGGGTGTCATCAGGATCCAGTTCGACCTCGTCGTTCGCTTCGGCGCGCCATACGCCGAGGGGCCGTCCGAAGATTTCGGAGAGCCAGTAGCACTCGACGGCAGCCACGTGCTTGGCCAGGGCGAGGAGGGACACTCCGCTCGGCGTGCTGCGCTGTCGGAGCTGGCTGTTAGTGAGGCCTTCGAGTTTCCAGATAACGACGTCGCGCTGTTGGTCAAGGAACGCGACAAGCAGCTCCTTCTCAGTACCGGTCCGCGGCTTCGTCATCCCGGCGGCAGCGGTTCGTTAGACCCGCCCAGGTCCAACCGGGAAGGGATCGGGACGTAAGCCTGGTCGACCACTGATGCCGCCAACTGGTCATGGCCCTCGGGGCGCGAGAGCCCGAGTTCGAGGCTGCCCGCCAGCAGGTCCCAGTCGCATGCGGTCCCTGCCCCCGGCTGAGCGTCGATGAGCATGAACCTCAACATACGAGAGGGTGTGGACAGATACTGTCCACACCTAGGAGAGAATCTCGGACGTGGATCCCGAGGCCCGGCTGTTACGTCTCCTTTCGCTGCTCCAAACCCGGCCAGAGTGGTCTGCGTCCGACCTGGCCGAGAGGCTGGGAGTCACGACCCGGACGCTGCGGCGCTACGTCACGAGACTCCGCCAGCTCGGGTATCCGGTGAACGTCGACCCAGGCCGTTCTGGTTACATGCTCGGCGCAGGCGGTCCGCTGCCGCCACTGTTGCTCGACGACGAGGAAGCGTTTGCGGTAGCGCACGGACTTCGCCTCGCTGCGGCGGCGCCGGTTCAAGGTGTCGAAAGCGCGGCACTCGCCGCGCTCCGCAAGCTCGACCAGATGCTGCCCAGCCAGGTCAAGAAACGCGCTGCAGCCATCGACGCAGCACCGTGGAGCAGCGACCTCGCCTCAGCTCCTCCAGTGAGCGTCGACAGTCTGATCCTCCTCGCCGCAGCGTCCGTGGCGAACGAACGAGTCACCTTTACCTACGCCGACTTCCACGATCAGATCACCGACCGCCGAGTCGAGCCGGTCCGGGTCGTCTACGTCGGCCAGCGGTGGTATCTCGTCGGACGTGACCCCGATCGCGACGACTGGCGAACCTTCCGGGTCGATCGGATGACCGACGTGACTAGGACAGGCCACATGTTCGAGCCGCTCGACTTGTCCGATCCGACCCGGCATGTCGTGGAGGGCATCGCCAGAACCAGCCGCCCCGTCATCGCGCGGATACTCGTCGATGTCGAACCCGACGATGCTCGTCGCCGTTACTCCCGGTTCGCGACCATCCAACCGCATCGAGATGGGCGATCGTTGCTGGTCATCCACGCGGAGTCGCTAGCCGAGATCGCTCGCTCGATCATCAGCATGTCGTGCACATGGCAGATCCTCGAACCAGGCGAACTCCGAGCTGCGGTGATCGCGCACGCGAACAGCGTGCGACGCATGGCGCGCGCATGACCGCCCGAGGGATGCCTGGCCCTGGGCGCAGGTTCGTCGTGAGCCGCGACGACGTGCCGAAGTACCTCGACGGGCGCGACGTGCAGGACCGACCTTGGTGGATTCGGCGTGAAGGATGCGGATAGCGACCGCCGCGGGAACTCGGTCAGGGCCCGCGCGGTCGGGATCGCTGCCGCGCTCGGCGTGAACGAGGACGCCTTCCTCTGCCTGTCGGCAGGAGAGCCATGGCTCGAGCACGGCATCGTCGAGCACCGGTACAAGGAACTCTGCCCCACTGCGTATAGGGCGATGATCGACCGATGGGGTCATGTGATCCAAGGGCCTCGTCGATACTCGGTTACTGCGTTTCTGACCGGAACCTGGGCGCGACTGGCGGCCCGCGGCCTGCTGGTCATGCACTTGGGTCCCGCGACCGGCCTGTACCAGCACACGACCAGCACCAAAATCCTTTACTGGGCGCCTCCACCTGGCCCCAACAGGAAGGGGACCCGCACATGGGCCGATTTTGCCGCTGAGCACGGCATCAGCGCCCATGACAGGTCCCTTCCCCGGTGAACCTAGGACGACCGCGAGATCGTGGACCGAACCTGTGAGGCGATCGATCGACGGCTCGGCGCTCACGGCTGGCGTCACTGAAGGTGCGCCACGACCTTCGCAACGTTGGCCGCAAGCGGGTCATCTGCGTCAACCACGACATCGACCTGTGCGGGGGCCTCGTAGTAAGCGGCTTGCCGTTCGACTTCGATCCAGTCCACTGGGTTGCCAGCGGCATGACGAGTTGCCACCCGCTCCCGGTGGAGGCCCTCATCGGAGTACATGGTGTGCACGACAAGGCAGTGCGCGTGCTGCTCAGAGGCGACTTGCTGATAGTCAGACCGGATCGACTCGAACGGGTTCACTGCGTCGACTACAGCCGACAAGCCAACCTTCAACTGGACGACGGCGAGCCGGCGCACAACGGCGTACGGCGCCTTACCGATCGGATCCCAGTCGTCAATGCCGAAGGGACCGAGAGCGCCGTGCACTGGGTCGACCGACAGGTAGGCAGCGGGAATCGATCGGGCCACGGCTCTTGCGACGCTGCTCTTGCCCGAGCATGGCAAGCCGGTCATGACCACGAGTACAGCCACTGACGAAGGGTACGGCCCCGACGGTCGTCCCTCATGACACGCCGGACTAGGACTGCACACATATCGACGGTTCCAGGGCGGACCGGCCGCCCATGTCCCTCCTCGCTCTCACCTGATCGCGCCGGCCTCGACGTGGCGGATATCAGCGCGTCGCGAGGGCGCCGTAGTAGCTGCGCGGCGAGCGGTACACGTGGAGGGCGCGGTGTATCCGCAGGGCGAAGCACGGTGTCGATCTCGGCGAGCGGCTACCAGTCGGGAAGCGATCTGATCCAGGGATGGTGCCTCGGCAAGCCGACCCTGCTGTCCAGGGCAAGGTTCCGAAGTTCGCGAGGCAGGAGGACGGGTGCGTCGGTCGTCGGGGCCTCGAGTAGGTCCCACCGGTTCTCGTAGCTGGCGACCGTCGGAGCATGACGCGGGCCTGCTCGATCCCCGTGTTGCGTTTGCCTGGCTCGACCGATGGGTCCGTCAGCCAATCCTGATGGGCGATCCAGGCTGCGGCTGCCACGTGATCGCGGCCGCCTTCCAGGACAAGCTCTGGCGTCCGAACCTTGAGCCGCTCATCGACCTCGGCGCCAAGATCCGGATCGTGCAATGCCACACCGATCCCGCAACCGCACGCCACCGGTTGGACGGACGCGGCCCACGCTCCGCCCACGCCGACGGCACGGTCAAAGACGACGAGTACTACGCGAGCTTTCAGCGTGTCGACCTCGTCGTGCCCTCCCTCGATGTCGACACGACATCGGGATATCAACCGTCGCTCGACGAGGTTGTCAGATTCGTCAATTCCTGACGGGTGACGAGTGCAGGCCAACCGGACATCGCCCACGCAGATCACCTGATCGCGTCAGCTTCGACTGGCTGGAGAACGGCACGTATCCAGTGCCGCGGCGGGACCGCGTGCTGAGACGATCATGACCACCGGTCTTGGGGCCCGAGTCATGCTCGATCAGCGGTGTGAGTGATGATGCCGACAGCGTCTCTGGCTTGGGCGAGGCGTTCTCGGACGCCAGGTCGGGCGCGTTCGGCTCCTTCGGCGAGGATTCTACGGAGATGGGAGCGGTCCGCGATCAGGTCTCGATATTGCTGTCTGGCAGTACCGAAGCGACGCTCATGGGCGTCGATGAGCAACTCCTTGGCCTCCCGATAGCCAACGGACCCGCCGCGATAGCGGTCGCCGAGCTTGGCAGCTTCAGGCGCGGAAGCGACGAGACGGTACAGCGCGTATACCCGGCAGGCCTCGGGTGTCTTCGGTTCCTCAGGACGTCGCGAGTCAGTGACGATGCCCATGACGCGCCGCACAAGCTCTTCGGGCTCGGCGAAGATGGGAACCACGTTGTCGTAGCGCTTGCTCATGGTGGCGCCATCAGTGCCGGGCACTCTGCCCACGTTGGACTGGATCCGGCCTTCCGGCACCGTGAAGACCTGGTCGTAGTTGGCGTTGAACGCCGTGGCGACATCCCGGGTGATCTCGATGTGCTGGCGGTTGTCGTCACCGACCGGGACCAGGTCGGCGTCGTGGATGAGGATGTCGGCCGCCATGAGCAGGGGGTAGTTGAAGACTCCCGCGGTGACACCGGCATCAACGGGACGTCCCGCACCGCGATTCTCGTCAACGAGGCTCTTGTAGGCGTGGCCACGGTTGAGAAGTCCTTTGGCGAGCACACAGCCGAGAAGCCAGCTCAGCTCACAGACTTCGGGAAGGTCCGACTGTAGGTACAGGATCGACCGGGTCGGGTCAAGCCCGAGAGCCAACCATGTCGCGGTGACCTCGAATGTTCGCTGGCGGAGCGCCGCGGGATCGCGGACGCTGGTGAGCGCGTGGTAATCCGCAACAAAATAGATAGCCGTGGCGTCTCGGGCGAGGGCGAGCGCGGGCTCGATCATCCCGAAGTAGTTGCCCAGATGCGGCGTACCAGAGGGCTGGATGCCGGTAACGACCCGTGTCATCTTCGATGCCTCCCAGAGTCGAGACCTCTCGAGGGTTGGGCATCACACGTAACGAAGGCCGCCCCGGAGAGGCGGCCAGTCGGACGTGCAGGTCGCGCGAATGATCGCCTACTTCAGCGACCACCACCAGCTCACACTTATAGACACGCGCTGCACGGCGCCAAGTGTGGCATCCCCAGACCACCAACGACAACTGGGTACGCGGCCCCCACCGTGGACGATCGCCCGAGAGCCAACATGGGCAACCCAAGAGGCGATCGGGCAGGACACCAGATAACGCGCCTCCCGTTCGCTTGATCGCGCGGATATCAGACGGCTGGAGAACGGCGCATCGCGCGCGGCCTCCGACGAGCCAGTTCACACGCCGAGGTTGTGCCAGCGCGGCGGCCGGCACTGACACCTCGCGGTAGGGCAACGTCGTCGACTAGGTGTAGGACTCAGCTGTGTTCGCTCGCGTTGGGCCGCTCGTCCGTGCGTGCCTGTCCGATCACGCGCTGGATGGCGTCGGCGACGACGTCGGGACGATGGGTTTGGACGAAGTGGCCGGCGTCGTCGGCGGTGATGAGCTCGGATCGAGTTGAGAGAGCGGCGAGGCGATGTTGGGTGTCGTTCCAGCTGTTCTGGATTCGGCGAAAGAGCCCGGCGGATTCGCCGGCGCGTACGACACTGATGGGGAGGTCACCGAGCGGTCCGAGGCGAGAGACGGTGTCGGCGGTGTCGAAGAGGTGGCGGAATTCAGCCCGGCCGCCGGCGAGGCGGTTCCGGCCGGTCCAAAAGGCGCGGTTCGCCTCGACGAGTTCGCGGTCAGTAGCGATTGACGCATCGGGCTCCGAGCGCCGCGCGATGGCGCTGAGGAGACCGGTCCGGTCTGCAGCGGCCATGACCCTGGGCATGGCGCGCCGGTATCCCTCGGCGAGGAGTCGTATGTGTGGTGGGAACTCGGCTCGTGCTTGTCGGTAGGTGTCGCCGTCGACGGCGTCGATGAAGACCATCCCGGCGACCAACTCTGGGTGGGTGGCCTGAAACATCCGCGCGTACAGCGCTCCTGCGGAGTGGGTGACCAGCACGATCGGCAGCGGAATGTGAAGGGCATCGAGTAGTTGCCGCAGCTCGTCGACCAAGGTGGGCGCGGTGCGTGGCCCTTTTGCCGGCGGGCTCCAGCCAATGCCCACGCGGTCATAGGCCAGGGTGGTCACCTCGGAGCCGATCCGGTCCTCGACCGCCCGCCAGACGAAGCTCGGGGATCCTGCGCCGCTCTCGAAGACCACCGTCGGGCTTCCGGTTCCCCGGACCCGAGCACAGATGTGGCGGCCACCAATGTCGACGAGTTGGCCGCAGACCTCAGGAGGAGTACGTGGTGTCATGTCCGGACTATAGAGCACAGCTCTAGACCAATGCTCTAGAATTGGATTTATGCCGAGACACCGAAGAGGCGAGGACCTGCGCGAGCGCATCCTGGATGCCTGCGAACGCCAACTGGCCGACGGTCCCGCTGCCGTGACCGTGAGAGAAGTCGCCAAAGCAGCCGGGGTGTCGAACGGGACCCTCTACCACTACTTCCCGAGCATCGATGAGCTGCTCTTCGCGGTGGCCACACGTGCTGCGTCCCTACAACAGCAGGCATTCGGTGACCCCACCCAAGGAGTCACCGCCGTCTTGTTGCGCCTCTTCGACCCCGGCCGCCGCGACACGATCCTGCCGTGGCTCCGCCTGCGAGCACGGACATCGCCCGAGTCAGCCGCAGCACTCCAGCGCTACGACCGCGACGTCAACGCCCAATACGCAACCGCGATCCGGGCCGCCGCCGACGACCTCGGCTTGCGCGACGGTGTCGACATCGAAGCGGCCGTTGAGATCGTGCGAGCCCTCGCAGAAGGGTTCCAGCTCCGCGCCGCCTCAGACACCTTCACCCTGGAGCCCGACCGACTGGTCGCCGCCATCCTCGACGCCATCATGACCGCCTGGTTCAAAGATCCGTCCCGTCCATGAGCAACGCAGCACAACAGACCGACACGAGCTCCTGCTCGGAGGTTCCGATGACCCCGACCTACCAAGCGCGCGGCCGCCCCGGTACCAGCGGGACGCGCCGGACCACCAGATCTCGCGCGTCCCGATCAGCAGCTCGTTGACAACCCCAATCACCACGGCTAGCTCCGCGCGCCCAACGGTGAAGCCGCTGCTTCACGTAACACGCGCCCGCCGGACAATGCGCGTGCCGAATCAAGGGATCGGCGCTTACCCGCGCCGCGGCTGGCTGGCGTGAGACCCGTGGGTAGTCTGTCTCGGAGGCGTGGGCGCCTTACCGGACGGCGACGACGACGAGCCGCCAACTGTCGAGTCCCAGCGGCCGGCCATCTCGATCGCTATAGCTCCGCGTCGAGAACCCCGCCGCTCGAAGCCAGTCGTCGAACTCGGGCACCGTCGGAAGCCGGACGGAGTGATGCGAGCGCCGTAGCTGTCCCTCTCTACGCACGGTGCGCTCGGTCTCGATCCGTCCAGAGATCGGATCGAAGCTGGTGACGTTGCTCATCAAGTCGTCGCCGCGTTCAGTGAGCATCGCTGCCGGAGCGCCCGCAAAGCCGCGTACGAAGCCGTCGTGGTGCATCGTCTCGATCAGGAGCTCGCCTCCCGGCCGGAGGACGTTCGCGAACTGCTGGAGCACGAGCCGGTTGTCGTCATCGTCGAAGTAGCCGAACGAGGTGAACCAGCAGACGACAGCGTCGAACGGTCCGGACACCAGGAGGTTGCGGAGGTCGCCCTCGTAGTAGCCGACTTCAACGTTCATGTCATCGGCGGCATCTCTCGCTCTAGCGAGGAAAAGCGGAGTGCGGTCGACACCGGTCACCTCGAACCCATCCGCAGCAAGGAGGTTCGCGATGCGTCCATGGCCACAAGCCGCATCGAGGATGGACGCACCGGGACCGACACCAAGGGTTTGAACGATCTCCGTCGCCTCGGCGCGGTTCCGTTCGTCCGTCAGCATCGGCTCGTAGAACCACAGGTAGTCCGCGTTGAAGGTGGCATCAGGATCGAAAGCCTCCATTGGACCGCCAACGTAGGCTTCCGCAGCTCGCCGTTCTTGGGTGCGCGGCGTCAAGCCGCCTGGTGCTTGGCGACAAGCCGTTCCCGTGAGAGCTCCGTCGACGCCCCGTCCATTTGACCTCGGCGCCGCACCTATCGCGTCCCGCCTATTACCTGATCGCGGGCGGCTTCGACCACCAACGATCGGCGCTTGGGGGCCGTTCGGCGGCCACCGAGTAGAGCGCATCCAGGTCTTCACGTTGCTTCGCACCCGGGAGGGGGGCTGTCGGGTCCCTTCGATATCCTCAGTCCGATGGCGGAGATTCCCCGGTTCCGGACGCTCAAGGCGCGAGCGGACCCCGCCGAGGCGCAGGCGTACGACGCTCTTCACGAAGGCATCCCGGAGTGGATGGAAGCCTCGGTCATCGACTGGCTACAGCGTGGACTCCAGCATCCAGCTGGAGGAGTAGACGATGAGAAGGTCCGCGAGATCGAGCGCACGCTGCGCGTCCGGGCCGACTGGCGAACTGAACTCACCGCCGCAGACAGCCTCATGGAGCGCGCCCTCGAGGACCATGAGTTCTGCCTGGAGCTGATCAACTTCCAGCTCTACAAGCTGACGTGGCCTGACGGAGAGACAGGAATCCTGCGCCTGATAAAGGTCCTGAACGACGCAGGGTCCGCATGGAAGGTGAGCACGCTGAACGATTCGGAGGTGCGCTCTGAACTCCGATGGGCCCTCTTCCGCCGAGTGGAGCAGACCGTCGAGGCCGCGGCGAAGAAGGCCATGATCCACGGTAAGTCTGGGATCCACCTCCGTACGGCTTGGAACGGCGTCTATGGCCGTAGCCCGAACCCGAGTGAGGCATACGGCGAGGCGATCAAGGCGGTTGAGGTGGCGGCCGGCCGGGTTATCGTCCCCAACGACCTATCGGCAACGCTCGGCAAGCGGCTGGGCGAGTGGAAGAGTAACGAGAGGAACTTCACGATTCCGCTGGTGGGTGCAGGCGATAGCGCTCCTGGCCAGAAGGCCGACGTGTCCGGCATCACGATTGCCAGGCTGATGACGCAGCTGTTGTGGACTAGCCAGCACGACCGACACGGGACGTTTGACCCGAGCGCACCGATCTCGGTCACGCAGCAAGAGGCGGAGGCAGCGGTCATGCTCGCAGCTCTACTCGTGCATTGGTTCGAGACCGGCGTGATCAGCGCTAGGTAGCGCCCGTCTAGTCTACGGCGCCCCCCGAGCTGCAGGATCCCTGCCGTCTATATCGTCAGCTCATATTGCTCGTCCGCAAGGGCCAGAAAAACTCCGGGATCAGGCGCGTCGTGGCCGCAGAGGCTCTGTGCTCACCAAGAACCAGCATCGGTCCGCGACGTCATCGCGCGCAGCGACCGACCGAGTACGGGTTCGCCAGGCTCACTCGTACTTTCCAGCCGGGATTCTTCGCCCACGCATTGCGGCACGCCGCGCTCATTTGAGTAGTCTCGGCGTCCGCGGAAGGATCGACCCGTGACTGACGTGTCGGGCGAGCAACGGATCGAGATCTCGTTCGCGGAGGTCTTTCCGCCGAGCGACCACCTTGGCCACTTCGTCATCGCTCTGTCCGCCGCGATGAACGACCTGCTTCTGTCGAACAAGTTGATGGTTGGCGAGCTCGAGGACCGCTTCACGGCGGCGGAGCGAATCGCGATGCTACGGACGGTCGTCGGACAGATCTGGGAGACGGTCGAGCTCGTACGCGCCGCCGACAAGACTGCGGAGATCAAGACGTTCCTTGATGGCCTCGCCGTGGCGAGCCCTAATCCGGACGCGGTCACCGCCCAACTCGCTCTACTACGCGGCGAGATCGGCGCCTGGAAGGGCTCCATCCGGAGTGTGCTGCGGACGACCCGCAACAACTCGTGGCACTATCCGAAGCCTGGGGACGTGGGTCTCCAGGCGGCTCTCGAGGCGTTCGGTAAGGACGATGACAAGGGCCTTCTGCGATTCGGTCCTTTGATGCCCTCGATCCGAGCGGAGTTCGCCGACGCCGTTCTCCTGGACCTCGCGTTCGCTCAGCCGCTAAGAGTCCGTCCTATCCCTCCGGAGACACTCTCGCAGCTCTTCAGGGACCTCAGCGAGGGCGTCGTCGCGATCATTCACCTCGCGCAGTGGATCGGCGTGCAGTACCTCAACGAGCGTCCTGACGGCTGGCGAAAGCTCGAGCCGGGCGAGGCTTCGCCAGGCGACTAGTGCAGCGGACTCGTCATCAGTACGAGTGGCGCGCCTCACCCTGCGACGACTCCGGCGGCGTCTGCCAACTCAGTTGGCACCCAACGCGCGCTCGCGAATCCGCGGCGCCGCATGACCACATCCATGCCGGACGGGCGCATCTCCGCCGGAACGATCGGACTGCCCGACCGGCTCGCCGCTCTCGTGCGGGCTCGGTCAACCGAGCGGCGGCTCATCACGCTCGATCGAGTCCTGGCTCATCGTCACGTTGTCGAGCTCTTGCGGCGCGTCCCAGTCAGGCAGGAGCTGCGGCGGATCGGCTGGCGAAGGTCGAAGCTCCAGGAGTGACCCGTCGAACGGAAACGCGCCGTGCTCGACGGCCGCGACCACTTCTTGTCTTGCCAAGTCAAGGTGGCGTTCGGCTGCATCATCGAGCCATCCCGCGGCGCGTACGAGCGGCAGGTGATCCTCGTCTTTCCACGACCAGGTTCCGTCTCCGACCGCGACCAGGTCCAGGCCCAAGTCGAGCTTGTCCAGGCAGCGACCCCATCGTGCAACCGGACGCAAGAAGTCCACGTAGTAGCAGATGAAGTCACGGGTTTCCGCGTCCCACATGAGCCTCGTGGACCACCACTGCATAGGTTGGAATACGCCGAGCGCGAGCGTGCGTGACCAGACGAGATCATCCAAGGCCGGGCTTCCCGACATCAGCTGCTCCAGGAGCACCGCTGGGTCCGACGGGTACCCGCGTGTGACCTTTCCGACTGAGCCCGGCATCTGCGCGGCGAGGAGGCGGCGGTCATCGTCGTCGACAACGCGGAGCGGCCAGGCGAACAGGACAACGCCATCAGCGATGTCGCGAGCGATGATCGTCTCCCCAGCTGAGTAATGCACCCCGGAACGGTAGGCGAGCCATCCCCCAGCGCGCCCGGCCGTCCCTTCGACCGCTCCGAGACGGGCGATCAGATCGGCAGTGATCCAGGACTGGCCTGGCCGCACATATCGCTGCTCGCTATCACCTGATCGCGCGGCCTCGACGTGCCGGAGAACGGCGCCTGTCCAGGCGGTTGGGTCGCCTGAACTCCTCCGGGTCGGTGGACGCCGTGAGGTCAGAACCGGGCAGGGAGTCCTCGCACGTTCCCCGTGCGCTCTGCGCGGCGGAGGCGATAGCGGTTGGGCTGGAGCGGGTCGCCGAGGAGGCGGTGTTGCGTCGCAACTTGAACGACAAGCGAACCCGCGTTGCGAAGATACCGGGTGGGGTACGCGTCGGATTCGGCGGAAGATGAGCCGGGAGAACTGCACGCGCCGGATGTGGTGATACGGCTTACTCCTGCTACTCCCTTTGGCGCGCTCAGGAGACTCGCCAGACTGTGTGCCCGCTCGGTAGTCCTTCGCGGGGCGCCGTGAGGGTGACGAGGGCTCGTTCGATCATGAACTCGACGAGGGCTTGGTCGTCGAAGCCCTGCCATGGGTTTTGCATGGACCGCTCGGTGAGGAACTGTTCGGTCAGTGCGTTCCGTAGTGGGGGGTCGAGCAGTTCCCGGATCGTGCCGGTGAGATAGAAGGCGTCGTCATGGCGTGGTGGGGCGAACGTCTCGGAGTTCAGGGCGTAGCGGTTGTCGCAGCGTAGGTCACGGAGCTTCGGGCTCGGGATTATGAGCCCGTACATGCCTTCATCAGTGAGGATCGGGCAGATGGGGTGGACTCGAGGGCCGCCGTCTGGTCGGACGGTGGCGAGGAATCCGAGACCGAGTCCGACTTCGTAGAGCATGCTGCCGCCGACGCGTGCTGCCTCGGGCGCCGCGGCAGCGAACTCGCCCCAGCGGACCGCGCTCATGTCGCTGTCACGGTCGAAGGTCTGGGTTGGCGTCGAATCCTTGGCGGAGACGGTGCAGGGACATGTCGTCGCCGCTGATCGCGACGAGTTTGTCGATGGCGTGATCCTCGGGTCTTGGAGCTTCGTCTGGCGAGGCGAGTGTCCAGCCGTCCCAGAAGAAGATCTCGGACTTGTTGAGTGCGGCGAGGTCGCAGAGTGCGCTGCCGCGTAGCTCGGACCATCCGCGCTGGTCGGTACCGAGGCCGTAGCGTGACACGTCTTCTGCTCGGTCGTCTCGACAGGCGGTCCATGCGGTCAGGCCGTTGCGGAAGGATTGCGGATCCAGTGTGTCCTTGCCGACGTCGGGGTCAATGAGCTGCCAGGTTTCGCCGTTCCAGTGCTCGACGACCCAGTGGTGGATCCACCAGCCATCGGCGAGATATGAGCCGAAGCCGCAGCGGGCACGTGCTGGCTGAGCACGGGAGCGGAGGAACGAGGTGAGCAGGAGCGCGGCGTGGTAGCAGTTACCGGCGAGGCGGAGTTCCCGCGGTCGGGGCTCAGTCAGTGGTCGGTCGTCGAGCTCGAGGACTCGGTTGAGCACCCCTTCTGCGGTCTGGTGGCGGTCCTCGGCGCGCCGCTCGGGCGGGAGCTGCTGTCGGGTGGATGGGCTCGGGTTGCTCACGAGTCCGCGCACTGTTGCGGCTAGTTCTGCGACATCGCTAGGGAGTTCGTCGACGAGGGCACGGAACCCCTGGATATAGGTTCGGCCTGCGGGGCTTGCGTAGTAGGCGAGTCGTTCGCGGTCAGCCATTCTCGCCTGAGGTCGTTGGCGCGATTAGCGCGGGCGGGACGCATAGCTCGGGCTGGGATCGGTAGAGGCGGCGGGCTTCGCGGGGTGGTCCCGCGCAGGCCTCGGCGACGGCGTCGATGAACTCGTCGTATGCGGCGTCTGTGGCGCCTTCATATGAGGCGTCCATGCGACCCCATGAGTCCCATGGGAGTACCTCGACCTTGTTGAGTGCTGCGAGGTCGCGTATGGCATTCCCGCGTATCTCGGCTGGCCCGCGGTCGTGTGCGTCGGTGGTGATGCCGAAGTCGATAAAGCGGGCTTGGCCGGCGCGGCAGAGCTGCCAAGCCTCGCCGCCGGAGAGGAACTGCCGTGGCGGTGCCGGCTCGCCGTCGGCGAGGTCGACGCCTACCGCGGTGGCATAGGCACGGTCGACTTGTGGGTCGATGCGCCTCCAAGCCTGACCGTCCCAATACTCGGTGACCCAGTGGTCAATATGGACAGAGACGGTCTCGCCGGGAAAGCCGCCATGAAAGCCGCAGCGTGCTCGCGCCGGTCGGCCGATGTGGCGTACCAACGCAGCGGCCAGGACTGCGAAGTGACGGCAGTTACCGACGAAGCGCTGCTCGGGAGGCAGCGGGCGGGTGATCGGTCCGGGCCGGGCGCGCTGGATTGCGGCGACGATGCCGGCGGCTGGGCGTATCTGAACGTGGTCCGTCTTGTCAGCAGGTGTCGGGAGTTCATGCATTCGGCGAAGCATCCCCGCCGAAATGACGACGCCGCGTACGACCTCGCACAGCTGCTCGGGAGCCGTCGGGAGGTCCTCGAGCACCGCCTCCCAGCCGCGCAGATCGGTCATCGCGGCTGGAGAGGAGTAGTAGGCGACGTCGGGACTAAGGGCGGTAGTCCTGGCTCCATTGTCGGGCGTTGACACCTCGAGGACGCTACGCGCCTATTGCTGACACCTCCTGTCAGCAATGACCTTTACAATCCGAACGGTGCGGGCTGACCGGCTCATCGCGTTGATGCTTCTCTTGCAGGCCCGCGGGCGTACGACGGCCGCGGAGCTGGCTGCCGAGCTGGAAGTGTCGGTCCGAACGATCTATCGCGACGTTCAAGCGCTCAGCGCCGCTGGCGTCCCGGTGTTTGCCGAGTCCGGGCCGGGCGGTGGCTGCGAACTCCTCGGCGGCTACCGCTCCCCACTGGCCGGCTTGAGCAGCGACGAAGCCGCGGCTCTCCTGATGCTCGACGCGCCCGAAGTGCTCCGTGAACTCGACGTAGCAGACGCGGCAGTCAGGGCACACGAGTGGGTGCGGACGGCGGCCGGGGTGCCCGCCACCGGAAGGCGCCGAATGGTCCACCTGGATCCCCCACGCTGGTTCCACGAGCGCGAACGCCTCCCGGCACTGGTCACGATCTCGCGCGCTCTCCGGGAGACCAAGATGCTTTCAATCACGTACCGCCGCGGGGTCGACGACCACGCAGGGCGGCGACGTGAGGTCAGCCCGCTCGGTCTGGTCAACAAGTCTGGGATCTGGTACCTGGTCGCCTTGAGCCCGGCGGACAAAGTGACGGTCTTCCGCGTCAGCCGCATCGTGACCGCGGACGAGTTTGCCGTCAGGTCCAGGACACCCGACGACTTCGACCTCGCCGCCTACTGGGAGCGATGGTCGTCAGAGTTCGAGACGTCGAGGCCGCGTATCAAGGTCCTCGTTCGCGTCTCGCCCGAAGCGTTCGCGGCTCTGCCCGAAATCTTCGGCGCCGGGATCCACACCGCGCTCGCGACTGCGGGCGCTCCCGACGACAACGGTTGGCGAACGGTGACCTTCACCTTCGAAGACTCCGGAGCCGCCGCCTATCGGCTCGCAGGCTTCGGCGACCTCATAGAAGTCGTCGAACCACAGCCCGTCATAGACCACCTCCTCGAGACCGCCACCAGGACGCTGCGCCGCTACGCTGCCGATGCCTCTGCCGCGTCCTCGAACGCACGGCGCTGAGAACTCCCGAGCGCCGCGAGTCCGCGCCGGCGTCCGGTTACACGGGAGCTGTGTCTCGAGCTGACGGCTCGCATCGCGCGGCACTCATCCGGAGACACCTCGGTCGTGCCATCAACTCGATCCTCCTGCAGCGAATGGAGCCTGTAGAGACCCCCAGAGCGGTTCAGCCGGCCGGCTCGCGTTCTGTGGCAGCCACCGTCGACTCGGGCGACGGACAGGTCGCCGAAGGGGTCAGCGCGATAAGGGCATCAATCACATGCCGGCCTCCGGGGCTCCCGGTCCTCAGAGGACCATCGACCAGCGGTCCCAGAAGGTTGTAGGCCCCATGGAAGGCGGCTGCACTCTGAGACGCGCTTGAACTTGGTCGGTGAAGATCGTCAGGGGGCACGGAGCTGCCGGGCCGGTGCCCGATCCCATCAGACCTGCTACTCGGAAGTAGTCCGCAATCGGTCTCACGTCAACGTCGTCCCAACCGGCCCACTGGAGAACGTGGGTTATGAGGATCGCGAGGGGGTTCGGTGTGCGAGCGTCCGTTGCCAACACGCCTTCAGTGAATCGGGTGTACTGCGAGAGGACCCATCCTTCGGCGGGCACTGCCAAGTTCGCTCTCAGCTTCCGGACCTCAGGTTCGTAGAACCAAGGGCACTCGATGAAGTGACCGAGCGTCCAAGCCGCAAGATCAGCGACGCATATGATGTCGATGAAGGCTGAGGGGTGTTCGATGCCGTTCAGCCCGTCCAACAACGCTCCGTCGACGTTTTCGATTGGGGTCGAGGTGTCGGCCTTCCATGAGTGACTATGGGCCAGGAGTCCGTACACAAGCGGCAGACGAAGCTCGCCTTGAAGACTGCCGGGCGATCCAGCGATGCGAGTCTTGATCGCAGCGGCAGTCCGAGTCGCCTCGCGAACGTGCGCGGCCGTCAGCGTGTTCTTGCACTCGAATCTGAGATTTCCTAGGCCTCGGAGGAGCAGATGGCCCCACCGCCGTTGTCAAGGTCAGAGCGCGTGGCTAGCAAGGGATCAGCGGGATGTTGGCATAGGTCGGTTGGGGTCCTGAGAGGTCCAATGCCTCTCCGGTCGAAGAGAGAACTGCTTGCCCTCGTGGTGAGTAAGGCGGTCGCATCGACGCCGCTCCAGGAACCGAACAAGACCTCACGCGATGCCTCCGTACGTCCTCTCCGCTTCGTGTTTGTACGCCTCCAGCGTCACGCGCATGCCGCTGTCTAGCCGCGCCCTCCGGAGCTCAATCGTGCGCTCCTGGTCCTCCGGAGAGCGAACGTCAAGCAGGGCCTGCAAGCCTGTGGGTGGCTGTTTCATCGCGAACGTCTGTTGAAGAACGACTCCTCGGCCGGCGGGCAGAACGTCGAATGTCCAGACCGACGTTTCACGGTCGATCGCTTCGGTCAGGACAGTCCACCCGAAGGAACGAGGCCGATCGGCGGCGACCACCTCGCACGTCATCTCCCACTCGCGGTCACCGACGCGATTTCGCCCGATGAACTGACTGCCGACCTCGCCTGGCGTACCGCTAGTCCACTGGCACTCCACACACTCAGGGCTGAATCGTCCCGTGATGGTCACATCCGCCACGAGGTCGTAGATGGTCTCCGCCGGCGCCTCGATCAGCACCTCGTGCACAAGGTCGATCCGCCAGGTCCGCACAGAAAGCGACCATACGCGCCGCCGTCGACGCGACGGCGGATCCGGGGTGAGGCGGGGGAGCTTGCATCGCGTCCGGGAACCGCCTATGGTGTCGATCGCGAGGCCCGAAGGGGTCCTGGAATTGTAGTTCTAGGGCGATCGGAAGGCCTCTTAATCGCGCCCAAGAATCTCTTGACTGGGGACGACCGCGCCTCTAAGGTGCCGCCCTCATGCTGGGGGACGCGCCGACATCGGCTGGTTTGGTGTGGCGTGTGGCGCGGGGTGCGTTCGCTCGCCAGTCGACCTACCGCACCGCGGCGGTCGGGGGCGCGGCAGCCAACACCGCGGTGGCGCTGCTCAAGGCGTCGGTGTTGTTGGCCGTCGTTAGTCAGCGGGGCGAGATACGCGGGTTCGATGCGGCGGATCTGGTGACCTTCAGCTTCCTGTCGATGGCCCTCGACGCGCCCGTCGCCATGTTCGAACCGCTCGACCTCGCGCGGCGCGTCCGGACTGGCGATGTGGTCATCGACTTGTACCGTCCGGCCGACATCCAGCTGTACTGGTTGGCGGAGGCGGCCGGTAAGGCTGGTTTCAACGTGGCGGCCCGGCTCGCGCCACCGATTCTCGTGGGCGGGCTGATCTTCCACCTGCGCGTCCCAGCCGATGCCCAAACCTGGGGGTTCTTCGCGCTCAGCCTGGCGGCGGCGATCGTCTTGAGCTTCGCGCTGCGGTTCGTCCTCGCGCTAACGGCCTTCTTCACGCTCGAGGTCAACGCTATACCCGGTATCACCAACTTCTTGATTGTTGTCCTGTCGGGCTGGATGTTGCCGCTGGCGCTGTTCCCACCGGTCGTCGAGTCGGTCGCCCGCCAGCTGCCGTTCGCCGCGGTGGCGCAGCTGCCGATCGAAGTGTTCCTCGGCAAGCACGACGGGACAAGTTTCGCCGCCGTGCTGGGCCGCCAGCTCCTATGGGCGGCTGCCTTCCTTGTCGGAGGCCGTGTGCTCCTAGGCCGGGCGACGCGGCGGGTGGTGGTCCAGGGTGGCTGAGACCGTCGCAGGCGACGCCGTCCCCCGCATGCCGACGATCTACTGGCAGCTGGTGCGAGCCCGGGTGCGGAGCGAGTGGCAGTACCGCACCGCATTCGTTGTCACGACCCTCCTACAGCTAGCGATGACCGGTGTCGGCTTCGCGGGCGTGGCAGTCATCTTCTACAACGTCCCCCGGCTCGCGGGATGGTCTTTCGCCGAGACCGCGCTCCTCTACGGGATGGCCAGCACCTCGTTCAACCTGGCTGACACCTTCATCAGCCAGGTGGAGACTGCAGAGACCCACATCCGGGCGGGCACGCTCGACGCCTTCCTGGTACGTCCGCTGAGCCCGCTCGTGCAGCTGTGCGGGCACGAGTTCGCGTACCGCCGCCTGAACAAGATCGCCCAGGCGGTCGTGGTGCTCTGTCTTGCCGCTGTCGCGGTGGACGTGTCCTGGACTCCCGGCCGACTCGGGGTGCTGGCCTCCTCGATCGCGACAGGCGCGGTGATCTACGGCGCGCTGTGGGTGATGTACTGCTCGGTTGCGTTCTGGACGGTCAGCTCGGCTGACTTCGTCTACGCCGCCGTCACCGCGGGTCAAGTCGCCGGCGAGTACCCCCTCGACGTGTACAAGCCGTGGCTGCAGCGCGCCCTCGTCGGTGGAGTGCCGATCGCGTTCGCGGCCTACGCCCCGGCGGCGTGGCTGCTGGGCCGGCCATCTGTCGCGCCGCTCATCGGCGCGCCCCTCGTCGCCGTCGCGCTAACCGCGGCGGCGGCAACGATCTGGCGGGCCGGGCTGCGCCAATACCGGGGAACGGGGAGCTGATGGCGAACATCGAGCTGTCGGGAGTCACCAAGCGCTTCCGCGTCTACCGCAAGCAAGCCGGCAGGCGCCGCCGTCGGGAGGTCGTCACCGCCGTCGACGCGCTCGACCTTTCCATCGACAGCGGCGATGTCGTGGGCTACATCGGCCCCAACGGGGCAGGCAAGTCCACGACCGTCAAACTCCTCACCGGCATCCTCGCCCCGACGGCCGGGACGGTCCGAGTAGCCGGTCTGGATCCCCAGGCGAACCGGGTGCGTCTCGCTCACCGTATAGGCGTGGTTTTTGGTCAACGAACCCAGCTCTGGTGGGACCTGCCGCTCCGGGAGTCCTTCGAACTCCTCCGCTACATCTACCGGACACCTCAACGTGAGCACCGACCCCGCCTCGCCGACCTCGTCGACCGCCTCGATGTAGGCCCGCTGCTGGAGGTCCCCGTACGTCAGCTGTCCCTCGGCCAGCGCATGCGCGGTGAAGTCACCGCCGCCCTGCTACACGGACCCGACATCCTCTATCTCGACGAGCCCACCATCGGCCTCGACGTCGTCAGCAAGACTGCGGTGCGAGACTTTGTCGCCGCCCTCAACCGCGACCACGGCGTCACGGTCCTGTTGACCACTCACGACCTCTCCGACGTCGAGCGCTTGTGCAGGCGGCTGGCCGTTATCGACCACGGCCGCATCGTCTATGACGGAAGCGTCACCGAACTGAAGGCGCGCTTCGGCCCCTACCGAACCCTCATCGTCGACCTTGAGACCCCGGCCCCACCACTGACGATCCGCGGCGCCGTGGTGATCCGCGTCGACGGCGCCCGCCAGTGGCTCCGCTTCGATCGCCATACCACTAACGCCACCGACCTCGTCGCCCGAGTGGCCGCCGCAGCCCGCCTGGTCGACATGGCAATCGAAGAGCCCCACATCGACGACGTCGTAACACGGATCTACGCCAACACCCGGCCGGCGACATCGGGGAAGGCGCGATGACTTCCGACCAACCGACATCGCGGCGTCCAAGTCAACTGAGGTCGACGATGCGATGGAATGACATCGACTGGAGGCGAGTCCGCCGAGTCACTGTCGTGCCCTACGGCGACGACGTACAGGGCTGGGTCCTCGCCCGCGGCGGCCAGCGGTTGCTCCTGCCAAGCGGCGCCGTCGGAGCAGACGAGGGGCCCAAGCTCGACGCGATCCTGCGGATCCCGCTTGAGGTGGCGGGCTTCCGCCGCCAGGCCTGGTACCCGCTCGCCCAAGACGGCGGCCACCTCCAGGTGTGGGCCGTCGGCGCCCGCTACCGCGGGGCTCAGCGCGGTGCGGGTCCCGAGTGGTGGCACGGTGCAGCGGTGGACGCGGCCGAGTTGCTGCGGGCCCAAGGCGATGATGACTGGGCAGAGGTAGTACTCGCCGCCGACCGCGACCGGGCCGAGCTCACCGACGCCGAGTTCTACGAGGGCAACCGATGGCTGCTCGAGCCCGCCTACCTCGCCGGAACGACACCACAGCAAGGCTCCGGCTTCAACGGCCCCTACGAGGAATGGAGGGCCGCCCGCTCAATCATCTGTGACGCCATCGACCAAGACGGCACCTTCCTCGACGTGGGATGCGCCAACGGCTACCTCATGGAGTGCGTTGTTGACTGGTCCGCGGAGAAAGGCGTCCATGTCGAGCCCTACGGGATGGATCTGTCGGCCGCGCTCGTCGCAGAGGCGCGCCGCCGGCGACCTCAATGGGCAGACCGGCTATGGGTCGGCAACGCCATCAACTGGATACCGCCTGCCGGGCTCCGCTTCGACGTAGTCCATACCCTGATCGACTGCGTCCCCGACCACGCCCACGGCGAACTCCTCGCCCACCTGCTCCACCAGGTGGTTGCGCCCGCCGGACGACTCGTGGTGAGCAGCTACGTCGACATCTCCGATACACACCGCCACGCCGCCGCCGTCATCCGCCGCGCCGGACTGGCCGTCGACGGTGAAACCCGCCCAGCCATACGAGCAGCGGGCCGGGCGAGCGCGCCCAGCGCCTGGATCGTCCGCCCGGCGGCGCCACCAGCTTTCAGACAAGTAGACCGGCCGTCGACTTGAGGAGCCGACGGACGGAGCGATGCCACGACTCTCATAGGGGGAAACAATGACTGAAGAGCGACTGTCCAAGAGAGCCAGCTTCGACACCGTTGCCGGGCTCTACGACCGTCGGCGTCCCGCGCCACCTGCGGTCGCCTTCGACGAACTCGTCCGCCGAGGCGGGCTCACCACAGGCTCTCAAGTACTGGAAGTCGGATGCGGAACCGGCAGCGGCACCGTCGAGCTAGCCAAGCGCGGGCTCAACGTCGTCGCCGTCGAACTCGGGGAGTCCCTGGCCTCCGTGGCGAGGCGCAACCTCGCCGAGTTCGCCAACGTCGACATCGTCACCGCCGACTTCGAGCGCTGGCATCCCCGCGGCCAACAGTTCGACGCGTTGGTAGCGATCGGAGCATGGCACTGGATAGACCCCGATCACCGCACAACCAAAGCGGCGGACCTCCTTCGGGACGGCGGCACCCTCGCGATCATCGGCGGCGGACACGCAGCCGGCCCGGACAGCGACCTCTTTGACCAGATCCAGCGCTGCTACGAACGCCACGACCCGGCGACGCCGCCAGGCTTCCGCCTGCCCGACCCAGACACCATGCCGCCAAACGACTGGGGCTTGACGAGATCGCCGGCCTTCGAGACACCCACCTACTACCGCTGCGTCACCGACCACGAGTACCTCACCGACGAGTACCTCGAACTCATAGGCACATTCTCGGGCACGATCGCGCTCCCGCCCGACAACCGCGCCGCCCTGTTCGACTGCATCGCCCAGCTCATCGAGACATCTGGCGGACGGATCCGCCGGACCGAACTCACTGAACTGTGCACCGCATCCCGCACCAGCAGAAAAGAACCAAGGTCGTGACCATCACTTGCCCCGAAAGGTGACCCATCGAAATGAGTGACTTTGAACTTGCGACCAGTGTCAAGCTCGAACGCGAGTACGACTCACCCCTGACCTCCTCTTTGCAAGATGAGCAGGTCAGGGGTCACCGTCGAGCGGTCGTTGGACTTCGTTCATCCCGCCTTGCGTGCGCGCACGCGTCGGCCTACGTCGGTGTGAGGCTCCGAACCAACCTCCGGCACGCTTGGCTGCGCTCCTTGATCACCGGTCGCGGTGGCTGTCGAGGCCCGCGGCCACGAATTCGTGGAGGTGTTGCCCGTATACGCGCTGCCAGAGAGCGATCTCGTCGTCCGCTGCCTCTTCCGAGACATACCGACCCGTGGTGGGGTCGATCTGCAGCGAGGAGATCGGCATCCCGGGTTGTCGCAGCGGCGAAGCTGTCGCAACCAGCGTGCGTCGGGCGTGAATCGTGGTTGAGGTGACGAAGCTTGCGCGCGCCAGGGCGACGCCGAGATCCCAACGCACTCCGACAGAGCCGCCGTGGGAGGCAGCCAGCGCGGAGTAGTAGTCGATGAGGACATCATCGGGAGCGCCAGACGGCCAACCCGGTATACGTCGGACGTGCCCGCGTGGCTGGAGTTCAACGTCAACGCCGTCGAGATGTAGCCAGTGATCGAGTGAAAGGACGACTTCCCCAGTAGCGGCTGTATACGCGAGGGCCTTCGTCGCTGCCGTTGCCTCTGCGGAGACGGCGTCCTCGTCTACCACGGGAATGGAGACGTCGAGGTCCGAGACCCCTACCACCTGCAGCTCAAGTGAGGCCAGCGCAGCCCGCATCTGCACCACCTTGGCCCGGTTGGTCGTTCCTATCACCAGCCGCGCCAGCGACGCCCCGGGACCAACGCTCATGCGACGACCTTGCCCGGTGGCACGTTGTACCTTACGGGCGCGGACGACTAGGACTCGCGAACCAGCAGGACCAAGTCTTCGCTGACGATGACGTTGCAGGCCGCGACGCGCGGCCAACGAAGAGAATCCGGCTGTGCCAACACGCTGCACGTCTAGTCCGCGCCACACGCCTCGTTCCCACGGTCGCGCGCCTCGGCACCAGGAGCTAGTTCACCGACGCGGGGACCGACCTCGGAATGTGGTCTCAGCCGTCGAGCAGCGCATGCTGCCCGAACCGCTGGCCGCCTCCTACGGGTGACCCACGGGTGGCGATTCGACCTGCAGCGGTCGCGGACCGGATCGACAGCGATCGTGATGTCACACCGAAGGTGTACAAGGCAGTCGAAGGCTGACTGGGGGGCGAAGTGGGCGAAGACGATGCCGTGACGTACGAGGTACGAGGTACCGGAGCTGCGACGACCTTCATGGTCGAAGGCGTCCCTGCGGAATGGGCCGCGGCACTGTCGAGCCTTGGCTTCGCGGTAGACGGAGCTACGGCAACGCGGCAAGTTGACGAGCACTCCCGTCATATCGACGTCGCGTTCGCAAACCTCGCGAGTCATCTGCCGACGATGGTCGCCCAGCACTTGAGGGCGGCGGAGGTGCCGTGGGCGGCGAGCCTCTCTCGGCTGGCCACGCGGGTTGCGGACAGCGGCATTGAGTGGATGCTCATCGGGACCGCCGCGTTGGCGATCCGGGGGGTTGCCGTGGCGCCCGGCGATGTCGACATCGTCACCGACGAACGCGGCGCAGAGATGTTGGCCGATCTCTACCGGCCCGAGTTGGTGTTTCCCGTCATGAACTGGCCTGGCATGGGCCTGTTCGGACGGGCCTTTGACGGCACGCGGATCGAGTGGCTGGGCAACGAGGCGTTCCTGTCAGGCCGTGTGGGCGTTTGGCGTCCCACGGAGATGGCCGAGTGGGAGGGCCACGAGATTCGAGTTCCGAGTCTCGAGGCGCAACTCGCCGTCGAGGAAGGCCGTGGACGGGCTGCCTACGTCACGGCCATCCGCGATGCCGACAGGCCGGAGAGAGGTTGAGCACGCGACAAGATGGACGAGTTTCCCCACGGAGGAGCGATGCCTGTGCCTACCTTGGCAGCGATTCAGCGCGACACAGCGGAGCTGGGAGTGCAAAACGGATGGCCGGACAAGTCCGTTCCCGAAAGAGCGCTCTACCTCGTGAGTGAGGTGGGTGAGCTAGCCGACGAGCTAATCCGGTGGACTCACTGCGACAGCGACGGCTTGGAGTCCATCGGCGAGGAGATGTATGACGTGATCTGGAACGTCTGCGACCTAGCTCGCTTGCTCGGCATCGATCTCGACGAGGCGGCCGACCGCAAGGCGCGGCAGAACGAGAGCCGGACGTGGTAGCGGGCGAGTCCGGGGAAGTGAGGCCAGCGTCGAACGCCGCCCTCGCTCGCGAGTGCCTGCAGTTGCAGGGTTTCGACTGCCCTGAGTCGCCGACTCTGCCCGACTACCGCCTCGGCGCTCTGTGGCCGAAGCTTCTCCTCGAAGAGGTCGCAGAACTAGGGGTAGCTCTCGGCGCCAACGACTTGATTGGCGTCGCCGACGCGCTCGCCGACGTCCTGTATGTGGCCTATCAGGCCGCTGCGAGCTGCGGGATCCCGATCGATGACGTCTTCGCTGAGGTGCACCGCTCCAACCTCACGAAGGTGCCAGCGGACGGCGAGGTCAACTACCGGCCCGACGGCAAAGTGATGAAGCCTCCGGGATACTCGCCGCCCGACATCGGCTCCGTCCTCGAGCGGTGAACGTATACCTCGCCGCCGACTTTGCGGGCCTCGCCGAAGCACAAGCAATGGCCGACAAGATCCAAACGTGGCCGGGGGTCACCGTGGTGAGCCGGTGGCACACCAATGCCACCAAGGCGGAACAACTGTCTGCCTCCAAGATGGGCGGCCCCGACGAGAGCGCCGCCCGTGCCGCTGCCCTACGAAACCTGCAGGACCTAGACCGTGCCAATGTGCTCGTCGTCCTCACCACCGGCCAGCCGGCCCGCGGCGGTCGACACTTCGAGACTGGCTATGCCCACGGCACAGGAAAGGCCATCGTCCTCCTGGGCCAGGTCGAACACGCCTTCCACCGCCTCCCGGGCGTCACCGTAACGACGATCGAGCAGCTCCAGGGCGTTCTGCGGTCGCTCGAGGAGGTCGGATCGACACCACGCGACGACAGCCGTAAGCCCTAGCCAAGGTCCCGCCGCGGCTTCGGCTATCTGTTCCTACATTCCCGAAGGGCGAACGTCCGACCGCGCTTGGCTTGAGCGTCAGCCGCGGGTTGTCAGGAACGCATCGAGCTGCCGGAGAAGGTCCTCCGCCATGGCTCTGCCATCTGGCTGATTGATCTGCGGCACAACTTCAGCAACCATCTCCCGATATTGCTGCGGATCGACCCACTCGAAGTGGTCGTGCTCCTCGCTGAGCTTCACCTCGCCCGCCGCGACGTTACAGGCGTAGGTGAGGTTGAGAAGCTGTTGCGTCGCGCGCCTCGCACGAAAGGCGCCGATCAGCCGTGTTCCTCCTTCGGGCACTAACCCTGTCTCCTCGAGCAGCTCTCTGCACGCCGCATCCTCGGGCCCCTCCTCGCCCTCGAGGATTCCTCCAGGAGGCAGCAGATAGGGCGATCCTGGCGCGCGCACGAGCAGGACCTTGCCGTCGCGCTCAGCCCACACGATCGAGCCGACATTGAGCGCCGGGATTACCGGCTCTGACGAGGTGGACAGATCGTTCATCGGACCAGTGTTGCAGGTGACGTCCTCTCTAGTCGGACTGGGCGATGCCGTCGGGATGGGCGCCAAACGAGTCGAACACTCGCGAGTAGACCGGAGCACCCGTCGTCAGGCCTCGTGCTGCTCGCTCGGCGTCGACGGCCCGTTGAACGAACTCTGTCTTGCCGTCTGCATAGTTGCGGCGATCGGCTTCGTGGCCGTACCGCTGCGCGAGCCGCCGCTTGAGCCCTTCGTATTCCGCGCGTAGAGAACTGTCGCGTCGGAGCCGGTCACGAAACAGGATGTCATGGTGTGACGTCGCCGCCTCCGGCACAACGTGCAGATGATGTGTGCGCTCGCCATCGGTGTCGCGGCGAAACGTCTCGCGGTCAATCATCGCCCCTCGGCGGTGGATGTAACCAAGCTCTGCAACATCGGCCACGAGCCGCTCGACCTCGACGCCTCGTCTCAAGCCCGCCATCACATCAACGATCGGCTTCGCCGCGAGACCTGGCACCGACGTACTCCCGATGTGTTCGATCCACTCGAACAGGCCAGTCGCCCTTAGCTCCCCGGCGGCTTCTTCGAATCGAACAACCCACCCACCGTCGTACGGATGCAGCTCAACCGCCACCGCTCACACTTCTCGATCCCGCCACACTGAGAAGTGGCTCCCGGACCGCAGCTTGTCGAGAGCGGCAACGACGTAGTCGATGGTCGGCGATGGCAGGTCCGACTCTTCGAACCAGCCCAGTTCACTGCAGCGTTCCGGTTCGTTGATAGCCGGTGTCGCGCCTACAGGAAGGTCCACTTCGAAGAAGACGCCTACCCAGGCGGGACCGTCGTCCGAGTGCCTCTCGACCACGTGCCGAAAGACCAGCCCATCGGCGACTACGAGTCCTGTCTCCTCAGAAAGCTCTCGGATCGCAGCCTCCAGGTAGGTCTCGTTCGGTTCGACCTTGCCGCATGGGGGCCCCCACTGTGCGTCCTTGTACGACGTCCCCTCTCTGAACTGGAGGAGGATGCGCTCTCCATCCCGTACGATGACGTACACGTCCCGGCTCGCCGTGGGCGCTGGAGCGGTCATGCCCTGGAGCGTAGGTGGGTCCCACCGAGCGCGACACGCGTAACGAGGTCGGCGGCGGGGTCAACGCGGGCAGCACTAGGAGCGGCTGCTGGTCAAATGGGCTGCTCGATCGATGGAACGGCTGGACCGTGAGTTTCTGCACGTTCCAGCGCGTCTGGGTCGAGTTCCCAGGCGGTGACTTCGGCACCGGAGGCTCGGAGGCGGATGGCGAGGGATGCCTCGAGCGGCGGTGGCGGGGCCTTGGGGAGGCGCTCGCCATCGAGGGGATCCTCGGCGCGCGTAACGAAGAGGTGGTTGGCGCGGCGGCCACGTGTGAGGTCGACGTAAGTCTCGGCGCGGCTGGTGCGTTCGTCGACTCTCCCAGTCGACTCTTCAAAGGTCGCTCCTTGGACGCCGTAGCTGGTGACGGCGTAGCTGTGGTCGATGCCGGCGTCGAGCCGGCCGTCGCGTCCGGGGTGGTCGTCGAAGAAGGCTCGTGGGATGGCGATGGTGCCGAGGTCGGAGAAGTCGACCACGAGCGTGTCATCCTCACGGCTCGCGCCCCGTTCGATGCGGCGGATGACGCCACGCGAGCCATTGCGGAGGTAGGCGCTTCGTTGTCCTTCGGGGTAGAGATCGCGGCTGCCACGCCGGGCGATGACCTCATCTCCTGCAGAGAAGTGGCGTCCGCTGCTGGCGGCGAGTTCGTCGGTGGCCACCTCCCCGCTGGTCTGCAGGAGCCTCCGGGCGAGGCGGTTGAGTTGCCGGCGGCGGTGGTTGCTGCGCTCGACGAGCGGATGGGGCCCGCCGGCTTGGCGTGACTCCCACCAGCGGGCGAGGAGTTTGGCGTAGAGCTGGAGGTCGTCGGCGGCGAGATGGAGATGGCCGGCCGATTCGAGCGATGCCAGTGCCTGCTCGATGTGGCCGTCTCGGAGCGCCTCAACGGCCGCAAGGTCACCAGCGTGTTGGAGGCGTCGGTTCTCGCGCAGCTCGGGTGTCTGTACAGAGTTCTGTTCGCACAGTACGCGGAACATGCCGCCCGCGGCGACCGCGCCATGTTGGGCAGGATCGCCGATCAAGCGGAGCGACGCGCCGCCCGCCAGGCACATCTGGATGAGGCGGTCGAGGTCGACGTCTCCAAGTGTGGACGCCTCGTCGACGACGAGAACGGTGCGCGCGTCGAGCGGGCTGTCGCCGTGCTCGGCTCTGGCCAAGTACCACGCGACTGTCTCGGTGGGGATGCCCGCCGCAGTTCCCAAAGCACGTGCGGCCTCGCCCTTGATGGCGGCGCCGACGACGCGGAATCCCGACGCCTGCCAGGCAGCGGCGGCGGTGCGCATAGCGGTGGTCTTGCCGGTTCCGGCCCTACCCACAGCGCATTGCACCCGGTGCCCGCTCAGGCAGAAGCTACGAACCAGCGCGGCCTGCTCGGCGCTCAACTGCTTGTCAGCTACAGCGGTCTCGACGGCGCTGGCGATCGCGACGGCCGTTCCAGCGCCGAGCCCCCGGCGGTATGTATCCATGATCCCTTGCTGAACCTGCAACATCACCGTCGTTGTGTAGAGCGGCTCGTCTCCCAGCCCGCGCAGGCGGGGACGGTCCTCGCGGGGCTCAAGCCGGATCACTCGCCGGGACGCGAGGAAGGCGTCGGCCAGCACCTCCAGGCGGGCCGCACCAATGAGAAGCGGCTGCTCGTCACCGTCGTAGTCAGGGACGGGTGTGTCGGCGAGGGCGTCGAGGACGTCGCCGCGCGTGAACACGGAGCCTTCGGCGGTGATGTCGCCGGGTTCGGCGAGATGGTCGAGCATTGCCACGAGCTGCTCCCTCGTTGGCTCCAGCGAGGGCGAGCGGTTGGCGCATGCTGCGAGCGCAGGTGGCTTCAACCCGAGGAAACGCGCACGCGCCCACCAGTCGCGGTAGAGGTCGGCCGCGTCAGCCTGCTGCTTCGCGGGGCGGGTCTCGGCGACGATGTCCTGGAGTTCCTCGATGGTGCTGGCGCGGCCGATGGCTTGCTCGAGCTCGGCGAGAGCTTCCTCGATCTCGTTGCGGCGCCGCGAGAACTCACGCAGCACCTCCGGTGGGATCCCGTCGACCTCCCACCCGCCGCTCGGGCTGCGCCGCCAGCGGACGCCCAGGTCGACTGTCAGGCAGTGGCGCATCTCGGCGGTCGCCAGCGCGGACGCTCCGACCGCATGTCGGTAAAGGACACGGGCATCGAGGGCTCGCCGCTCACCGTCCCCCGTAGCGACGGCGTTGGCGACGACGTTGTGGTGGTGGGGGAACGGGTCGAGGGCTCGGCTGGTGAGGTGCCGGAAGGCCGCCGCTGTCCACCCGCTGGCGGGGACCACCTCGCCGGCAACGCGGGTGGCGGCGCGTTGCTCCCACCACTCCATGGCAAGGTCGTTGCCTGCCTGGACGGCGTCGAGCACCGCCGCGCGCATCTTGTCGTCTCCGAGCAGCGCGAGCACGCCAAGCGACTTCTCCGTCGTAAGGGTGAGGTCGAACCCCACACGCACCGCCGGCGCGGTCCGGCGCGAGACGAACTCGGCGAGATCGGACCGCCTCACGAGCCACTGCCCCTTCGTCCCCCGCCAGGCCACGATGTAGGCACGGCGAACCGGCCTGCCTTCGGCGCGCGTCTTCTCGATCTCCGCCCGGTGCGTCTCCCACCGCTGGGCGAGGCCGCGCAGATACCTGGCGGTCACGCCGGCGAGGCGGGCTGCCTCTGCGAGGGGCAGGAGATCGTTCGGGTCACCGCTCCCGGATACCTCGACGGCCGACGGCCCGACCGCGCGGGCGTGTTCCGCTCGCGCCAGTTCGCTCTCGCGGACCCACCGCCTTCCGGCACCGTCGATGACCGGGATCAGGTACGCCCCTGCCGGTTGCTCTGCCGTGACCCATCCGAGCGCGCGCCCAAGCGCGATCCTCGTCCCGGTCTGCATGAGCCGGTCAAGCTCGGCGTCCTCCACGCCCAGGGCAACAGCGGCGTCGTGTTCGTCGTAGAGCCACTCGCCGTCGTCGGCCCACCGTGTTGACGCCCCGACACCGAGAGAGTCGCGCCGACCCGCCGATCCCCGGGCAGTGATGAGCCGGGCACCCGTGGCGGGATCGCGGCCGGACAACACCCGGGCGAAGTCCTCGGCCCCGACCTCACCGGCAAGGCCACGGTCAGCAGCGCCGCGCCCCATCCACCGGCCAGGTTCCTCGCCGCCGTCCGCGTAGTACCGCGACGCGCCGTCCATCCCACCCCGGGCCGTCCGGGGACGGGATCGGTGACGGCCGCGGCCGGTTGAGATAGCGGACGATGTCGCCCACCACCTGATCGACTGTCCGCCCGCCGATCGACCCCAACGGAGTGATGGTGAACCTCACGACACCCGTGCGCGGCGCGCGCCCAGCAGGTTCCCCGGAGGGGAACCTGCAAAGGTGTGTCCGGGGGATTGGGCGGTTGGGACGGCGGAGGCGGCGGCGTTGATGAGGTGGGTGGCGGTGGCGTTGGTGTTGGTCATCGGGTGATGGCGTGGTCGGGTGGGGCTGGGGTGCGGGGTTGGGTGAGGCGGTCGAGGCGGGCGCTCAGGTCGCTTCGGGACTGAAGGCGAGCGACCTCGTCGAGGTGCATGCCAAGGAGGTGCTCGTGGCGATCGCGGGTCCAGCTCGGCAGCCGGTCCAGCGTGCGCCCGGTCAGCGGCGGCGTCTCGGTGTAGACGTCCAGGTCGTCCGGCCCCGAGAACTTCGCCATGCGGAACCGTTCCAGCCGTTCCAGCGTGCGCTGCATCGATCCTGTCCGGCTGTGGCTGTTGCCCAGGCCAAGCGACCCAGCCAGCTCGCCGGCCTCGAGGTCCACCGTCATTCCTTCCCTCCACAGGACGGGTACCGGCGCAGCAGCAACACAGAGGTGGGCCCGAGCACCGGTGTCCAGCACTGCTCGACGTAGGGGTGGTCGAGCGAGAAGCCCACCTGGCGGATACGTGGCTCCGGATGCGGGACGCCGTGAAAGCGGATGACGCGTGTGGTGTCCATGCCGCACTAGCGCCACCGGCGAGCAGCCGAACTCTCTCCTGAGGAGGCCGAGCACCCCCCTGATCAGCGTTGATGAGGCTCATCACGAGGGCGGATGAGGCCGTTGATGAGCCTCATCAACGAAGAGATTCTCAAGAAATCTCGTGCCGATGAGGCCCGTCATGAGCCCGGTGATGAGGCACACCGCGGACCTTTTCCCTCGCCGCCTGTTCCGGGGCGGTCCTAGAGAAGGAGTCGCCAGTGCCTCTGCCGTATCCCGTCTTCGCCGACCTCGACCACGAGTGGCGCCACTTCGCCCGCCGCCCGCGGCGGCACTCGCCGAGTGGCCGGTCAGCCAACCGGCCCTGGCCGGCTACCACACCGTCGATGACATCCTGGACGGACGCCGCGACCCCGACTGGGCACCGGCCGTCTTGACCGCCCTCGTCACCCTCGCCGAGAGCGACGCCGTCACTATCCGCGTCGTCCTGCGGGCCATGCTGCCCGGACGCGTCAGCCTCACGATCGAGCGCTGCTCATCGGGTGGATTCTGGCGCTGAGGATCTCGCCGGACGGCGGGGTCGCGGGGTCGGGCGCGCGTCCGGGACCTCGACGGCGTAGAAGCTGGCTCTCCCGACGGCTCCAGCCGGATTCGGCACCAGTCCATTGAGCCTGGTCACACGGTCAGGTGTGTCGTACCGTGTGGGGACTCGCAGCGCAATCAGGGCCCCGGACAACTGAGTAGATCAACGACTGCTTTCGCAATCGAATGACAGCGGTGTAATCTTATCGAGAGCGAGAGGATGACCACATGCGACAGGTGCCCGATCTGGACCCCGACGTCTTCAAAACGCTCCTAGTCAGCACGTGTGAGCAGCTCGCGGACCGTGCGGATGCATCCGCCGCTGTCGTTGGTTCCTCAGCCACTTGTGAGGCGCTCCATCGCGCTCTCGAACCCGTGGGTCTGGGCCGAGCTGTCGGCCACACGATCGAAACCGACCGCCCCGGGTGGGAGAGCGATCTCAAGCTCCTTGCATCCGAGTCTGTCGAGGTCGTTGTCCTCGCCGTTGACGCTGACAAGGAGTGTCTCCTGCGGCTCATCGCTGCTCATGTTCCGCACTACCCACGAGTGGTCCTAGCCGGCTATCGCCAGTTCGAGTTCAGGGACCCGGTGTACTCGGCCGCGCTCGAGGCTCTGGACGAACCATCGTTGGCGAACGGCTACCCGAACTCGCGGGTGCACTTGTTCGAGTGCCTTCGCAACGCAGCTCGTCGAGGGCTTGACGGGGTCGTGGTCGAATTCGGGATGTTCCGAGGGGGCACGACCCAATTCCTGTGCGAGGCCATCGAGCGGTTGGGGCAGCGGTGGCGCGTGATCGGCTTCGACTCATTCAGCGGCTTCCCGCCCCGCGAGCACCTATTCGACCTGTACGACCACCCTGACCTCTACGACGTTTCGTACGACGAGGTCGCTCGCCGCTTCGAGAGTCGGAACGTCGAGATCGTTCCTGGTGACGTTCGTGCGACCGCGACGCGGGCGCTAGCGAACCGACCGGTCCTGGTCGCGTTCGTTGACACCGACAACTACACGTCGGGATCAGCTGCGATCCGGTCCGTCCGGGACCTCGTGGTCTCGGGCGGAGCTATCGTCCTTGATCACTACACGGGTGTCGACAGGTTCGTGCGCACGATCGGAGAGCGGATGGCAGCCCGGGAGTTGCTCGCCGAGGATCCGCGGTTCTTCAATCTGCACGGCACTGGGGTGTTCATCCGGCAGGGATAGCCTCAGTTGCGTCAAAGCGGCTCGAACGTCAGCGTTCGCTCGTCCAGGTTCACGACGAGATAGCCACCTCCGTGATCGTGGAGTTCCCGCATCGCCTTGAAGCCCATGACGATCACGATGCGCCACGCCCACCCAGGTACCTCGGCAACCTCGAGGTCTCGAGTGCATGCCTTGACAGCGTCGAGCACGTCGCCGTCGATGTTGGCGTCCGCTTCGAAGTTCATCCGTCGAACCGAGAGGGCAGCGAGGACGGCCGCGAGTCCTTCCTCCAGGAAGATTGGCCGGGCGCTGTCGTCGTTGTGGTCCTTAGCGTCGTCAGACTTGCGCTTGATGCCAAGGAGTGAGCGCATCGTGGCCGACCAGTGCAGGCAGGCCATGAACGCCATGTGGATCGCGTCGTGGTAGCGGTATCCGTTGTCTCGGTGTGAGTTGTCAGTGAGGTGCTGGCCGAACGGCCCGCCGACCTCGTACCCGCGGGTCTTGTCGCCGATGTGGATGGGACCATCTGGGAAGTCGTTCGGATCGGCCTCAACGAGAGTGATGCTCGCACGCTTGAGGGTTCGACTTCCTTCTTCGTGATCGACCTCTTCGAGCCGGAACCTGAGGTGCCGGGGGAAGCGTTCCTGCTCGCCACCGGTGTCGTACTCGGGGAGTTGCGCGAGGTTGTTGCTGCCATCGCCCCACATGTCCTCAGCCCGTTCGAGGTTTGCGGCCGCGATCTCCTCAAGCGTGAAGTCAAGGGCATCGGAGACCCTCGCCACGTACCAGAGCAAGTCGCCAAGCTCCTGCTTCGCCCTGTCCGTGCCCACCTTGAGGTCCAAGTGGTCGGTCAGCAACTTCTTCTGGATATCGAGCAGGGAGCCAGTCTCGCTTCCAAGCCCGAATAGTGCGGCGTTCAGCGCCCTGTTGTTCGCGTCCCCACCAGCCAAGACGTCCTCGCCCGCGAACGTGTTACTGCGTGCGGCGGCTTCCTGGTAATCGTTGAGATCCACTCGTCGTCCCCTCGACACGTGCTCGTGGGTCGCGAGCCTAGTGCTGTCGATTGTCCCCGATCAGGGGTCGTCTCAGCGTGTCTGAGGTCTTGCGCAGCGTCACTACGACGCGCGGGTGAGCTGTGTGCCCAGCGCGTGATGCTGCGGCAGCTTCTCGTTGAGGCCCCACTTCGGGGGATAGAAGAGGGGGAGCGGCTCAGTGCTCGGGGTGTGGACCTGCTTGATCCGCTGACGGTTGCTCTTCAGGTCAGGGAATGCGACCCGCGAGTACTTGTCGGTCTCGCAGAACAGACCCTGACAGTCGATCGCGTGGAGCCGGCGGCCAAACAAGTCCCGGAATGGAAGCCCTAAGCGTTCGAACTGCTCCTCCTGCTGGTCGACCATCCGCTTGATCAGCTCCTCCGGGCGATTGCCGCCAAAGTCTGCGAACACCTTGTTGAGCCCACGGACAGCGCCGGGACCCGGGACAGTGAACTCATCCTCGGAGAAGTCGAGGTGCTCGGAGTAGTTGAGATCGATCGCGAGCTGGTACGCGAGGAATGGTCCGATCATCGGCCACTCGAGTAAGCCGTCGTATACCTCCCGCATCGACTGAGCGCGGGCGAGCTTCGCTCCAAGTCCACCGGGTGCGAACATGCGGCGCACGAGTTCCAGGTGGTTCTGGTGCTTCGTGGTGAACCCGTAGGGGTTGGCGGCGCACAGGATGAACGCGGCGGTGTAGATCGGCCCCTTCGCCCTGGCCGAGGAGAGAACCGCTGCGAGACGGTCGGTGTCGAACGTGTCCCGGGTGAGTCCGCTGGTGGCGGACTCGATCACCTCCCAGGTGTTCTCCTTGGAGAAGATCCTGAACAGGACGATCCGTAGGAACGCGTCCTCTGCGGGAAGGCCGATCCCGTGAGGCCCGTAGATCACTTCTCGGATGAGGTGCTGCGAGACGCGGTCCGAGGCGCGGAAGGTATTGCAGAACTTGTAGTGCGCGAGGATCGGGTCCTGGGTCCAAGGGCCAGGCTGTCCGGTGCTGCGGCGGTGGAAGATCGCCTGCCGTTCAGCGGCGAAGCGCCAATAGGTGTCGAACACTTCTGGACGCGGCGTCGGCTGCACACGCGGAGCATGCCATAGTCCTGTGACAGCTTCGAGGCAATCGCTAGGAGGTGAAGCCCTGCCTCGCTAGCCGGTCGATCGCATCCTTCACCGGGCCTGAGTTGCCGTCGAGGTCGGCGTGGTTGATCGTCATGAGGAGCTCGCCGACTTCCAGGTCGGTGGCGGCTGCGATGTATGCCTGGAGTTCGCCGAGGCCGAGGAGGTTCCCGTACGCTCGCCCGACGAGGTACTCGTTCCGGTAAACGGCCTGCATGTGCAGTTGCTTGTTGTGCAGATGTATGGAGACGTGGGCAAGGCACGGGAAGCTCATCGGGGACGTGTCCTTGGCTTCGCAGTAGATGTTGATCTCATACCGGGAGCTCTTCGGACCCTTGTTCTTGAGCTCTTGTCGGAGTTTGCGGACTGTGTCGGTGAGTTGGTCTCCCGTCGTGTCGTTCGCTCGGGGATACGCGACGATCCGACCGAAGTACGTGCCGCGCCTATTCTCTCCCACCTCTGTCAGCTGCGGGTAGCGGTCTCGGTAGTACTGGGCAAGATCTTCGGGCTCGGGGTTCCGCCGTGCCCAGGCTGCTGGGAAGATCGTGTTCCGGGTTGTGTCGATCGGCCAGGGTTCGGGTCTCGCTGCGCTGCGTTCGATCAGCTGATCAGCTTCGGCCCGGATTTCGGGGATCTCAGCGGTCGGGTCATGGATTCGCGCGACGACGTGGACGGCCTTTCGACCTGGGGTCCCGTGGAGGAGCGTGATGGCGCTGAGCCAGGCTTGTGAGATCGATCGTGCCTCGATCAGTCGATTTCCGACGATTGTCATGCTGCGTCTCCGAGGGCGTGGGCGATGACTCCGTAGTGCTGCAGATAGCGCGCCGTGACGTAGCCGTAGCCGCTGTCGCCCCACCAGGGTCCCCATGAGTTCTTGACTATGAGCCGGTTCTGGTCGTCGATCCCGACGGCGAGGACGGCGTGGCCCCCCCTGATCGGCGCGCCAGGCTCGGCGTCGATCTCGTCGTGGGTGTGGAACCAAGCGCGTGGCACGAGCCGAAGGGTGACGACGACGGGCCGTCCTCCCCTGAGGGCCGTCTCGAGGGCAGGCTGCGCCGGCGGCGCGATCCGTTCCCAGGCGGGAAGGCCCCGGTGGTTGGCTGGGTCGAGCGCGTCGACGGGTCGGTCGGCTGGGAACGGCGGATTGCCGTACGGCCACGCAGGGTCGATGACTGCGGAGTGCGCGGTCAGCCCTTCGCACGCTCGCTCGACGGTGGTCACTTCGATCCGGGGGTCACCGCCGGCCTGATGGGCTGCCCAGATCGCGTTCTCGGGCGAGAGCAGCTCGCCGGTCTGGTCGTGCCATTCCTGCGCGGCGGAGATCGCGAACCCGACGCAGGTTTCGCGGCCGGCGGCTTGGTTCCGGACCTCGGTCTGCTGGTTGCGGTGGTCGCAGATCAACTCGCTACTCGAAACTCATCTTCAGGGACCTGGATGCCGTGCAAACGCGGGTTGACTGCGACGGTCAGCGTGAGACGGTCGCTTACGGGTTCGGGGGACCAGGCCTGGTCGAGGACCAGCTCCAGGTCCGTTAGGAGCCGGTCGGTGTTGCTACCGACTTCGAACACGAACGCGTGGCGGCTGCTGCCGCCGGCGAGCTCAGGGTCGGTGTCGGCTGCGGGCCCGAGTGCGAGGATGTTCTCGTCGAACGAGTCGGCGATGACGGCCAGGTTCTGGTGATCGCTGGCTACCCGCCACGCGTATCCCGAGGACGGGACCTCGACAGCGGTGACCACGAGCCGATCTCCGGGGCGGGCCTCGATCTGGCGGACGCCCATCTCGCCGTCGAGCCACCACACGTCGTTGCGGAGGTCGTCAGGTACGTGCGGTCCGGCGAGCGCAGACTTCAGGGACTTGGGAGCGATCTGAGCCCACTGATTTGCCCGGGCGTTGGTGATCAGTCGGGTCGTGCCCAAATGGCGTGCTGTCGCGGTGTAGCTGGTTCCCAGCCACAGAGAGAGGCTGTACACGTCGAATGGGGAGGACACCTGGTCGATGCGGAGCTCGGCGAGGCCGGCGCGCATAAGCCGGCGAGGCATGAGGAACCAGGCGCCGAACGCTTCGGCTTCCTTCTCGTGGTCGAGGAAGCCCTGCATGTTCCGTCGGAGTTCGCCCTCGAGGTCGATGTCGCGTTCGAGTGCATGGCCGAACATGTGGTGACCGAGTTCGTGCCCGGCGGTATACCGCTGCCGGGTACGTGGGTGACCGGAGTGGATGAGGATGCCGCTGGACCGTTCTCCGGGGATGTAAATCCCCGACGTGGGCCCGAGGTCGGTGAACGCGAGTACAAGACCGAGCTGTTCCGCAGCAGCGAACACGTCGACCGGCTTCGTGAGGTCGATGTTCAGGTCCGCGTGGACCTGAGAGGCCAACACCGCGGCGCGCTGGTGTGCATCAGTCCAGGTGATCACTAGGATGGGTCCCCGGGCCGCTCGAAGTTCTGGAGGAACAGCGCGAACCGAAGAACCTCACGCCGGTTGTCCGGGGTCATGTCCTGGGTGGCTCGGGTGAGTGCCTGGACGGTCTCGTCCGGGGCCGCGCCCGCCAGTTCGGGATCGTCGGGGCCCAGGAAGTACTCGATGGGCATCCGGTAGACGGCCGCGAGGCGCTTCAGTTCGAGGCTTTCGACTCGACGTTGTCCGCGTTCGATCTCGGAGATTGCGGATCGGGAGAGGCCGGTCTGTTCGGCGACGAACCCCTGGGAGAGGTTCGCGAACTCCCGGGCTTCGCGGAGTCGGTTCGCGAGAGAGGTCGCCTCTTCGTCGGACGGCACGACTAGGCCTCGCTGAGCACGAACTCGGTGAACGCCCGAATGGAGCGGAGCGTTTTCCGCTTCAGGGACTTCACGGGGAGAGTCAAACCGGTGCGGGCCCGGAACTCCTGGAGGATGTCGAACATGTCGAGGGAGTCGACGGGCATGAGGGCTCCCTTGGCCTCCAGCTCGCGCCGGAGGTCGGACGGGTTCCGATGCAGGAGGTCGGCGAGCAACTCGATGGTCAGCGCCGTGATCTGCTCCGTGGTTCTGGTCGGCGCGAGCCCGACGGCAGTCATTGGATACCTCCCTTGCTGGGTCTGCCAACAAGCATGACGGATAATCCGACGGACAGCAACCCTTCACGCTGGATTTCCCGTCAGGCATGTTCTAAAGTCCCAGGTGTGGGTCTGCCTCCTCACATCGGGATCGACCTCTTGGAGCCCGAGCGGCTCGCTGAGCGACTTCAGCACAACCCGGCTCTCGGACCCACCCTCTTCACCGACCAGGAGAGGGAGTATTGCGACGCTCAACACTGTCCGGAGGAACACCTCGCCGCACGCTTCTGTGCCAAGGAGGCGGTCATCAAGGCCCTAGGCATCGATGGGTGGGACCCGCTCGACGTCGAGATCATGAGCGGCGGTCCCGACGCCACGGTCCGGCTCCACGGTGGTGTTGCAGCGACCGCCGCCGACCTCGGCGTCACCGTGACGGTGTCGATGACGCACCTCGGGGCTCTCGCTGGGGCTGTCGCCCTGGCTCGCCCCGCTGGCTAGACCCGCTGCGTCCACCTGGTCGTGGACCCGACCGTGGAGATCCTCTTGGACTGTCGGAAACACCGGGAGGACGCCGCATCTCTGGAGTCGGCTACTGCGCCAAGGGAGCTACCCAACAAATCCCGCCCCCGCCACCAACGAGGAGGACGAAGGCCCAGGTCAGTGACCTGGGCCGACGTCGTTGGCGGCGGCTTCTACCGGGTTCAGGCGGGCTTCTTCCGTCGCTTCTGCCGACCCTCTACCGGCGGATCGACCTCCGGTAGAACCCCGGCGACGATGAGCTGCTCGAAGGTGCGGGCGGCGTCGGCTTGCATCCCCGGAAGGACGTGCTGGTAGGTCTCGATAGTCAAGGTCGGGGTGGCGTGACCGAGTCGTTCGCTTACCACTCTGATTGGGACGCCAGCGGCGACGAGCAGCGTTCCGTGGGTGTGGTTGGATCGGACCGAGGCGCGGTGCTGGCCTTTCGACCGGTCCGTTTCCTCGGCCCGTCCTCCGAACCGGACGTGCGACTTCCACCGCATCCGGCTCTCCACAAACTCATGTCATCGGGCTACCCGATCGTTCCGATTGCCCACGGCGTGACGTCGATGATCTGACCGCGGTAGCGGGCGTAGGTGATACGCACGGAGCCGGGGTCGAACAGGGTCGCCTCGCCCTCGGTCGGCCACCACCTCGGGAGGTAGCGGCGTCGGAGCCACTTCCAGTTGGCATGGGGATGCTTGCGGCGCAGCCAGTTGACGACCCTTGCCCAGGTGTAGGCGCGCAGGTAGCCGAAGGTGGCCTTGGACACCCCATACCGGAAGTAGTTGGTCCAGCCCCGTAGCACCGGGTTGAGCCGGCGCAGCAGTTCGGAGAGCGGTTCGTTTCGCCCTTGGCGGCACAAGGTCTTCACCGTCGCCATGACCTTCGCAAGCGAGGTCTTGGACGGATAGGTGTAGACGAAGTGCTTGGCCGTGCCTCGCTTGCGGTGCCGCTGGATGCGGAAGCCGAGGAAGTCGAAGCCCTCGTCGATGTGGGCGATGGTCGTCTTGGTGTCCGACAGGCGTAAGCCTGCGGGAGCCAGGACGGCTGCAACTTTATCTCGTAGCGCTTCGGCGTCGGCCTTCTCGCCGTGGATGACCACGACGAAGTCGTCCGCGTACCGGATCAACCGGTAGTTCGGTCGACCTTGTCGCCGACGCTTCTTGCGCTGCGGGGTGGTGGCCATCTCACCCTGCCACGCCTCGACGAAGTGATCGTCGAGGACCGATAGGGCGATGTTGGCCAGCAGCGGCGACAGGATGCCGCCTTGGGGGGTGCCGGTGTCGGTGTCCCGGTTGATGCCGTCCTCGGAGAGGACGCCAGCTTTCAGGAACGATGTCGCACCCGGTCCATGAGGGCCGTGTGGTCGATCTCGTCGAAGCACGCCTTGATGTCACCCTCGAGCACCCACTCATAGCGGACGCTGGTCAGGTGACGGATCTCGGCGATGGCGTCCTGGGCTCGGCGTCCGGGGCGGAACCCGTGCGAGCACGGGCGGAAGTCCGCCTCGAAGATCGGCTCCAACACCAACTTCAGGGCCGCTTGCACGACCCGGTCACGGGCGGTCGGGATGCCAAGGCGGCGGAGTTTGCCGCCGGTCTTGGGGATCATCCTCTCCCGCACCGGCAACGGCACGAACCGTCGGGCCTTGAGATCATCTCGCAGCCCGGCGAGCAGTTCCGCTGCCCCGAACACGATCGAGCGGGGTGCCACTCCATCGACTCCGGCCGACCTCGCCCCCGGTTGCCCCGAACCCGTTCCCACGCAACAACGAGGAAAGCGGGATCAGCGACGAGGTTGTAGAGGTCATCGAACCGACGCTTCGGATCGTCGGTCGCCCACTGATGCAACTTGGTCTGCATCTCCAGTACCCGCCACCGGGCAGCATCGCTGTCCGGCCACGGCTCGCCGATGTTCACCGGCGCACTCCTGGCCTTGCAGTCCCGCTGTTGCGAGCCTGCTGCCTCCCTTCGCCATGTGCACGGCTTTCCCGTGCTCGGACTACTGCGGAGGCTCCGTCCCATCCCCGAGCCGTCAGCCGACGGTGGGCCTGCCCGCCGCCACCCTGGCCGGGTGGAGGGGAGGGCGGCTCGACGACGGTTCCCACGTTCAGCATGTACCGGTCGGCAGGATCGGTGCCCAGCTCTTCCCCTGCAGCATCGCCATGGGTACGCCGCAGGCTTTCCCCATGGCCTCCTGGCCCGCTTGAGTATCGGGCACCGGAGTCGCCTCGCCCTCCGTTCGGCTCAGCGCGCACTGCACCCCAGCCCGCATCCACCAGGTTGGAGCCGGTTTCACGCTTGAGGGGGTTCAACCACTGGTTCACTCTCGTTACACCTCTCTGCCTCGCTTGCCGGGCCCCGGTCATCTGGCGGTGCTGACCGACCCCGTCGTTGTCAGGGCTGCTTGCCGCCCTCCCCCGCACCTCCGGGATCAGGCTGCCCTCAGCTTCAGCCGGTCTGCTGCGACAGACCGAAGGCGGGTCCTTTCATCCCGCCCGGATACAAGGCGCCTCGTGGCGCACGCGTAGGTCGTGTAGCCGGATCCTGGGGACTCCGGCACGGCGGGCGATCCGCTCGAACGCCTGGGTGATGGCATGTGGGTGGATCGCTTCGCCGCGGTGGTCGGTAAACATCCGATCGGAGGCAGCGACACCGACGACTCGTTGTTCGGTTGTCTGCCAGCAGCGCCAGGCCTCCAGCACCGCGATGGTGGTGCGATCGAGGTCGATTCGCCGTCGGGCGTTGGGGGTCTTGCCGCGGGTTTCGTGCAGGTCATAGCCGATGGCGACGAGCCCTCGGTTGATCGACAGCGTTGCGGCGCCGACGTCCAGGTCGCTCCAGCAGAGACCGAGGAGCTCGTTGCGGCGCATGCCGGTGAAGGCGGCGGTCCAAAGCGCGGCGAAGAGGCGGTGCCCGGCGGCGGCTTGGAGGAACGCCTGGAGTTCTTCGGCGGTCCAGGATCGCTGCTCGACTTTGGGGATGGCTCCCAGCCGCGGCGCGTGCGCGTCCAGTGCGACGTTTCGGTTGACGAGCCCGCGGCGGACGGCATCCGAGAGCGCGCCCCGGATGACGAGGTGGATCTCATAGACCGTCTTCGGTGCGAGGCCGCTGCCGTCATCGCCGTGGAGCAGTCTCGTGTAGAAGCCCTCGAGGTGATGGGGCCGTAGGCGCCGAAGTGCGAGGTGGCCGAGCGCGGGGACGATGTGGCGTTCGACGTTTCGCTTGTATCCGGCGTAGCTGCTGGCTGCGAGGGTGATCTGCTTTCCCGGCAGCCATCGTCGAGTCAGGTACGCGCCGAAGGACAGCGACCGTGTCTCGTCGTTGCGTCCGTTCAGCTCCTTGGCCAGGCGGGCGGCCAGCCGCTCCGCGTCGGCACGGTCGGTGCCGGCGGCATGCCACCTTCGGCGTTCCCGGCCCGTGACCGGGTCGACGCCCTCATAGACGACGGCGTACCAGCGGTTCCCCTTCTTCGCGACATAACCCTTCATTACATCTTCCTCCTTCTGGGGTCGCGCCGATCGCGAACCCGATAGAAGGATCGGTAGAGCACGGGCTGGCGGCGCGGTGGTGACGCTGGCATGGTGCATTTGTCGCATCTGTTCCCCGTAGAAGCCGAGGACTCCGGCACGCGGGCGCTGGTGACCCGAGGCCACCGAAGAACTGCGAGCGGCGGAGGTCGTAGCAGCCCACGACGAGATGCGCGGTTGCGTCGCTGGCTTCCAGGCTCAACTCACGGCGGAGAAGGGGCTCAAGTCGCGCTCGTTGAGCGGGGCGTCGAGGTGCCGCGATCTATGGGAAGTATCACCGGGGTGCCGCTACGACGAGTGTTGTTGTCTCTGGCCGGGGAGCCTCGCTCCATTGCACGACATCAGACAACGGCCCTGGAGCTATTGCCCTGGGCAGGTAGTGTCTGGAAGGCAGTACCCAAAGTTGCCGAGACCGCGGGTCAAGAAAGACGAGGCCTTCAGCCCGGCCGCGATCTATGTCCAGAGCGCCGTCCCCATCGAGTCGGTCGCGGAGGTCTCATCCGATGGCTGACCGGCGACCCGCGAGGTCCTTGCGCTGCACCGTCATGGGGTGTCGCTGCGACAAGGCGACAGACATCGCTTCGCCGTGGCGCTCGCTACCCGCGGCGGCCCACCGCAGGACGGCGACGCCGAACTCGCCGGCGGTGAGGTCGTCGCCGAGGAACAGTTGGGAGCCGAGACCGGCGCGGTCGCCGGCGTGCACCTTGCCGTCCGCGAGGCCGAGGTCAGCGGTCCGGTCCGCGGTGCAGGGTGGAACCCGCCGATCTTGACCTCAGGAAGCAGCGCGATCGACGGAGTCGGCCCGATCTGGTGTGACGGGTCTCCTCCGGTGGTCAGCTCGCCGTCGGTCGGATGAGGCGGCCGTAACCTTGTCGGCCGTCTTGGTGGAGGTCGTGGCGCTCCCGGGTGTAGAGGTGTAGCTCGATGCCGTCGGGGTCGTGGAGCACGATGATCCAGCCGATCGTGGCGTCGATGACCGGCGAGTGCTCAACACCGAGGTCGTCGAGCCTGGCGGACCACGCGTCGAGCGCGGCGCGGTCTTCGACCGCGAGGTTCACCAAGTTGAAGCCGGCGACACCCTGAGCATGTGTGGGGCTCTCGCGCAACGCGAAGGTAGTGTCCTGGACGCCGGGGAGCGGACCGGCGAGGCCGCGCACTATTCCGTCGTTGTCGGGGAACTCGGTGTCGGGCTCGAAGCCGAATACCCGCTCATACCACGCCCGGCTTCGCGCCAGATCGCTCACAGGCAGCTTCACGGCGAAGATCCCGCGCAGCCCCCGTTGCCATGTTCGGCCTCCGTGTCTCCCGTTCCACTTTCGCCGCAGTGTCACTGTGGCGGTTTGTAGTACTTTGCGGTGTGGTGTCTGATGCTGTCAAGCGGCCGTATCGTTCGACGCGGCGAGCCGCCGCCGCGGCGACGACTCGGGCGGCCATTCGGCAGGCAGCCGCCGCGTTCTTCCTCGAGCGCGGTTTCGCCGCCACCAGCCTGCGTGAGGTGGCGGCGCGGGCCGGTGTCGGCGAGCGCACGGTCTACGACGCGTTTCCGACCAAGGCGGCGGTGTTCGACGAAATTGTTGGTGTGGCGATCGTCGGCGACGAGTCGGACGTCGCGGTCGTGGATCGCCTCGAGTTCCAGGCCGCGCTCGCCGAGATCGACCCGCGGCGCGCTGTCGCCCTCTACGGCTGCTACGTGGTCGAGATCCTCGAGCGCGCCGGTCTCCTCATCATGGTTGCGGTTGAATCCGCCGGCGCCGATACCGCCATGCGGCGCTTCAGCGACCAGGGCGCAGCCGCGACGAAGGCCAACGCAGCCACCTTCGTGGCCAGCCTCGCCGATCACGGACTGCTCGCCTGCGACCCCGACGAGGCAACCGGCACCGTGTTCGCGCTCAGCTCACCGCAGGTCCATCAGCTCTTGCGCGAGCACTGCGGCTGGAGCGCCAGGCGCTACCACCGGTGGCTGGAAGCCAGCCTGGCGCGGCTGGTGCTCCCAGCCGAATGACGGCACGCCAACAGGCATCGCGGTTTGCGACGCGAGTTGGCTGTGACCTAGGACGGCGCCGATTCGGCGGCAACGACCAACCGGCCGGCGGTCCTCGGGGTGGCCTAGGGGTTCTATCCGTGGCTCGATCGGATCAGCGCCGCGGGGTGAAGGACGCGCCGAGTTGGCGGAGCATGGTGAGGTCGTCGCGCATGGCCCAGCGTTCGGCGATCTTGCCGTCTCGGACGCGGTAGCAGAATGCGACGTGACGGGAGTACGGGCCGGGGCCGACGTCGAATCCCAGGAAGGGGCCGCCTCGCCAGCTACCTGATCGCACCCCGAACTGTACGACGTAGTCGCCGTCGGCCACTATCACGCTGTCGGTCCAGTTGTCTCCCTGAAACTGCGGCATCCCGGTGCGGACGAACTCGCGGGTCCCTTCGAGTCCCTCCGGTCGGCCGGGAGCGAGGGCATGGTTCACCATGTCCTGGGTGCACAATTCATCGAGCACGTCGACATCACCGGCTGCCACGGCTGCGTCGAAGCTCCGGATCAGCTCCTTGTTCCGGTCCCCAGTCATCCCCACCGCCTCAGTTCGTAAGAGTCCGACTATCGTGATAGTGGAACTATCGCAAATGTGAGTGAGCCCGTCAACACCCGCCGCTACAACACACGGCGCCGCGCCGAGCGCACGCGGGCCAGCGAACGAGCCGTCGTCGCCGCCGCACACGAGCTCTTTCTCGCCCGCGGCTTCGCCGACACCACCGTCGATGCCATCAGCGTCGCCTCTGGGGTCCCGATCGCCACCGTCTACCGGCTGTTTAAGACCAAGGCCGCGATCCTCAAGCGGGTCATGACGAGGCCGTGGTCGGCGACGACGAACCTGTGCCCCTCGGTGACCGTCCCGTTGTGAAGGAGGCACAGGCGGCCGAGGACGCGAAGGCCGTGACGGCAGGCTTTGCCCGCGTCGCCCGTCAGGTATACGACAACACCGCCGCTCTACGACTCGTGCTGCGCGTCGCGGCGGCCCTGGATCCCGAGGCAGCCGCCCTGCAGGACTCCTTCGACGAGCAACGCCGAGTCGGCCAAGCGCGTGTCGCCACGACGCTCGCCGGGAAAGGCTTCCTCGCGCCTGGCCTGAAGGCGGCCCAAGCGCGTGACATCGTCTATGCGCTCATGTCGATCGACACCTACCGGATCCTGCGTCTCGAACAGCGCTGGAGCGGCGCACGCTACGAAAGTTGGCTCGCGAACGCGCTCTACCGGCTGCTCGTCACCCCCGACGACGACTGACCGAAGCCGCTGCCACCTAGCACACGCTGCCCTGCGCGACCGCGAGTCATCGGATAGCGAATGTGGCTGTGCCTACCTCGCCGCTGTGGTCCTTGAAGGTCAATGTAAATGGCCCAGGCCCCGGGTGTGCGACCCCACGCCGAGATCGGAAGAGAGAAGGCCCAGGTCAGCGACCTGGGCCTTCGTCGTTGACTAGGGCGTTCCTCCGGATCAGGCGGTGTTCCTCCAGTTGTTCCCACGGCGTTCCTCCGAGTCGGTCTCGTCCGTCGGAACGGGTTCGGCGAGGCGTTCAAGGCGGCCGGCCGCGTCGGCGCACATTCCGGGCAGGAGGTGCTGGTAGGTCTGGATGGTGTGGGAGATGTGGACGTGCCCGAGCCGCTCGGATACGACCTTGACCGGCACGCCTTCGTTGATGAGCAGGCTCCCGTGTGTGTGCCTCATCTGGGCGGGTGCCCCTCGCGGGCGATCTCTATGGCTAGTACCTCGACGAGCTGAAGAGTGAAGGACTGATCTGATGGCCGAACCAAGTTCTCCGAACTCCGCAAGGAGGTCGAGGCGCGTCCCGGGCCTCGGACCGGCTTGCCGCCAAGCGGGCCGAGACCCTCGAGGAGATCCGACTGTGGGAGCTCCGTCACGCCGAGGCCGTCAGCCAGGCCGAACTTGCAGGGCGGCTGGAGGTCACCCAGGGTGCGATCTCGAAGCTCGAGCACTCCGAAGACGTTCGCGTCTCCACCCTGCGCCAGTACCTCGAAGCGCTCGGTGCCCGTCTCGAACTCGTCGCCGTCTTCGACGACGAAGGACGCCGCGTGCCCATCCACCTCGCCAAGGACACCGGGCCTGAACGAGACCGAAGAAGAATGCGCCCCGGGTCGTTCTGCGAGATTCGATGTCGGCGGACACCATACCGTGCACGTGGTGTCCGAGGAACCGCTCACACGGCTGCCGGACAGATCGTCCTCACCCGTGACGACGCTGCCATCGTCCTGTTCGAGCTGGATGTCGTCGACCGGCGATGCCAACGACGATGCTCTGGAAGCCGCCGGGAGGCCGTAACGGGTTCGCGCTCGCCGCGTCAGCGGCGGTGCCGTAGGCAACAAGCTGTGGCCCAAGGGCGATATGTTCGTAGAGACAGTCCAAGTCCGGCTCGACCAGAGCTGACAGTCGGTCCGGTCGGCACGCCCACTTCGCCGAGTATCGGAGACGATGATGGAAAACGAGATGCAGCGGTCCCCGGGTGATCCCGAGGCGGGCGCGGATGCCACTAAGTCGCTGGTCTCTGATCCTGCTGAGCTGATCCGTCTCGCATCGATGATCCAGGCGCTCGTCGTCGAAACGAGAGAGATCAGCCTGGATGACGCTGGGCGGAAGCGCCTTCACGACACGCACCGCCGGGCCGTCGACGCGATCAAGGAGTTGGTCTCGGACAAGCTCGAAGACGAGCTCACAGAGCTGGGGATGCCGATCGACGACGACGATGTGACCGGATCCGAGGTGCGCCTGGCGCACGCCCAACTCCTCGGATGGCTCAACGGCCTGTTCCAGGGGATCCAGGCGGTGATGGCCGCCCAGCAGATGGCGTCGGGGCAACAGCTCCGCCAACTCCAGCAGTCATCGCTGCCCGGACAGTCTTCTGACAGGGCTCCCGGCGGGCAATACCTCTAGCTCGTTGAACCAAGGGGCCGCGCACGGCACACGGCGCCGAAGATGTTCGGCCGTCAGCCCGCGGGTGGGATCTCGAGTACTTGGCCCACCTCAAGGACGTCGGGATCCGTAATGTCGTTGGCCTCGACGAGCGCGTCGACGGTGCTACCGAATCGCTGCGCGATGTCGTAGAGCGTGTCGCCGGGTTGGACGGTGTAGGTGGCACTCGCCGCGGTGGTCGTGGTGGCAATCGCGGGGTTCGAGGTGGACGTCGTCGATGCGGTGGTCGCTGGCGCGTCTGCGTCGTCCCCGCCGCACGCGACCGCGACCGCGAGTGCTAGTCCAATCAGCAGTTGCCTGACCATCAAGCCCCGTCCCCGATCTTCGATGCGTGCGTCACCGTAGTGTCACGGGACGACGGGCCGGTGTGGGCAACCCCGCCCACGAGCGCCTGGGTGAGCATGCTGGTCACCAAAGGGGTGAAACACCTCCTGACGGGTCGGCCACGTCGATCAGATCCCTTATCGGAAATTTACTCCGGAGAGTGCAATAGTGGTCGGTCGGGATGGCCTGATTCGGGAGGAGGCCGATGGCGTTCGCCACGGCCCGGGCCGGGCGGCTCTTGCTTCCTCGCGGTCAGAGCCTCCCCGAGGAAGCGTGGCGTTCACGTCATCTCGCCATTGTGGCGCTCCTCTGGGCCCACGCCGCAGCCGTCCCTGTTTACGCGCTCGAGCGGGGCTACTCAGTGTCCCACGCCGTTGGCGAGGGTGCGATTCTCGCTGTGGCAGCGGTCGCGGCTTCCATGGCGACGCTGCCTCGCCGCGCCCGCACGGCAGCCGTGAGCATCGGGCTGCTGTCGTCGTCTGCCATCCTCGTCCACCTCTCGGGCGGCCTGATCGAGATGCACTTTCACTTCTTCGTAATGGTCACCGTTGTGGCGCTGTATCAGGATTGGATCCCGTTCCTGGCGTCCATCGGATATGTGTTCGTGCATCACGGCGTGTTGGGCGCACTGCACCCAGAGTCGGTGTTCAATCATCAGGCTGCGCTGAACAACCCTTGGCGCTGGGCGTTGATACACGCGCTGTTCATCGCGGGGATCAGCGCCGTGTGTCTCGTTACGTGGCGTCTGAACGAGTCGATGCTCGACCAGCGCCGGCTCGCCGAGGCTCGTCTCGACGACGAGCGGGGCATCGTCGAGACGCTCAACGACATGGGGGAGTTTGTCGCCGCCGAACTCGACTTGGAGCGCGCCGTCCAGCGGGTGACCGACGCCGCCACCCAACTCAGCGACGCTGCCTTCGGCGCGTTCTTCTACAACGTGACCGAAGACGACGGCGGGTCATACATGCTCTACGCGCTGTCAGGCGCCCAGCGCGAGGTGTTCGAGCGGTTCCCGATGCCGCGGAAAACCGCGGTGTTCGGGCCGACCTTCGCCGGTGAGGCCGTCGTGCGCCTCGACGACGTGACCGAGGACCCCCGCTACGGGAAGAACGCGCCGCACCACGGGATGCCTGAGGGCCACCTCCCGGTGCGGAGCTATCTGGCTGTGCCGGTGCGGTCGCGGGGCGGCGAAGTGTTGGGCGGCGTGTTCCTCGGTCACCCGGAGGCGGCGCGGTTCACCGAGGCCCATGAACAGCTCGTCGTGGGTGTCGCCGCGCATGCAGCTGTGGCCATCGAGAACGCCCGGCTCTATGAATCCGAGCGCCGCTCCAAGGAAGCATCGGAGGCCGCGCAGCGCCGCCTGGCGGCTCTCGCCACGGCGAGCGAGGCGCTTTCCGCGACACTCGAACTCGATGACCTACTGAGGAAACTCGCCGCCACCGTCGTCCCTGCGGTGCGGGACAGCTGCACCGTGTTCTTGATCGAGGAGGATGGCCGGATCAGGCGGGTCGCGTCCCAAAGCGATCCCGCGCTCGCCACGGTCTTCGACGGGATCAAGCTGATGTTGCCGAGCCTCTCGAGCGACGCCCATCCGGTCGCCCGTGTGATCCGCAGCGGCCGCCCGGAGCTCTTCACCGAGATCGGAGACCAAGCGATCGATGCCCTCGCCGACGCTGAGAGCCGCCAGGCGGTACACCAGCTCACACCCGTCTCGGCGATCGTCGCTCCGCTGAACCGCCGCGGGGAGGTGATCGGCGTGTTGGCGATCCTCACAACCGGGCTCTCAGGTCGAACCCTCACCCGCGACGACCTCGCCCTTGCCGAGGAGCTCGCTGGTCGAGCAGCCGTGGCCGTGGAGAACGCCCGCCTCTACACCGGGCAGCGGACCGTCGCCGAGACCCTCCAACACAGCCTCCTTCCCGAGCGGCTCCCCGACGTCACCGGCATCACGATGGCCGCCCGCTATCTATCCGGCGGTCCCGGCGTGGACGTCGGCGGCGACTGGTACGACGTGCTTGCACTCCCCGACGGATCACTGCTGTTGGTCATGGGCGACGTCATGGGTAAAGGCATTCCAGCGGCGTCGTTGATGGGGCAGCTACGCAACGCGATCCGCGCCTACGCCTTCGACGGGCATTCCCCGGCGGACATCTGCACCCGACTCGACCGCCTCCTCAGCCAAACCACCCCCTCCAACGGTTTGACGACGGTCGTTGTCGCCCGGCTGGATCCCGCCGCGTCCACGCTGGACACGGTTCGCGCCGGGCACCTGCCGCCGCTGATCGTCGCGCCAGACGGCACCGGCTCGTTCTGCACGGAGGGCGATGCGCCCCCTCTTGGCGTGGTCGCACCGGCACACTTCGAACAGGCGAGGACCGTTCTCGCCCCCGGCTCAACCATCTTGCTCTACACCGACGGCCTCGTTGAGAGCCGCACCATTCCCCTCGATGAGGGCTTCGATCGGCTGCGAGCCGCCGCCGGCGGTACCTTCGATGACCTCGACGAGCTCTGTGACCACATCCTCGACAGAGCCTTCTCTGACAGAATCGCCGACGACGACACCGCACTCCTGGCAGTCCGTCTCAACCACGCCGCTGCGACAGTCGCGGACTTTCCGGTTGACCTGAGGGAGGGCGCCGCAGACGAGCAGCCTCCCGTGGCACGCCTCCTTGATCTCACCGTGGCTAGCGCGGAGCCGGACGGAACCCCGGAGCCCGGCAAAGCGTCACGGCCGCCTGATTAACAACATGTCTCCCGAGCCGCGCTCTGATCGCAGGGTCGGCGCGGGGCTGTTCGAACGTCCCCGGCACTCAACGATCATCGGTGGGCGACTCGTACTGGTTGAGCGAAGGTGCTCGGTCAGTCCGAGTGCCATGGCGGCTGTCCGCGGCCCTACCACGACCCGCTGCGGGCTGGGTGAGATGCTGCACCTTCGACGAAGGAGGGCTACCTGGCCGGTGAGTCGCAGGTACACCGCGAGGATCACGAAACGTCGCCCACCCGTTCAACGGACCAGTCCAGGGAGCGGGCCTCGGACCTCCGAGCGCCCACTGCGAGCACGGCTCCTCCCGAGCGACCGCGGGGGTTGCCGCCGCGGCTGAGCCTCCGTCAGTGATGTGCGCCGTCGCCGCGGCCGTTGCCGCTGTGGGCCAGCTCGGCCCAGACCGCCTTTCCCTGCGGCATGGGGTCGATCCCCCAGGCGGTCGAGAGGGCCGCCACGATGAACAAGCCGCGGCCGTGTTCGCTGTCCTCGGTGCCCGTCGGAGGCGAGGCCATGTGGGGGCTGTGATCGATGACCTCGATTCGTATCACGTCCCGGCGCACCCCGACAGCGAGCGTGCACCGCGCGCCAACATGGACGACGGCGTTGGTGAGCAGCTCGCTCGTGATGAGCTCGGCACTGTCGCTCGCGTCGGCGTAGTCCCAGTTGCAGCAGAGGTCTCGGACGAAACGCCGGGCAGCCGAGGTGCTCTCAGGGGCGGCGTCAAACGATGTGACCGCTTCGTGGACGGTCGCGGTTGGCTCGCCCAGGGCCCGGATCAGCAACGAGATGTCGCCGCCCTTCACCACATAGGTCGAAGCAGCGCCCTTCAGGGCAGCATCGACGGTAGCGGAGGCGTCGTCAACGGAGTACACGACGATCCGTGACTGAGGAGAAACCCGCGACAACTCAGCCAGAACACCGAGACCACGCGCATCCGGCAGCCCGAGATCGAGCACGATCGCCTCAGGGTGAAGTCGGGCAGCAAGGTCCAGCGCGCTCGCACCGTTCACGGCGGTGCCGACGAGTTCGAAGCCCTCTTCGAGTGAGAGCGCCGTCCGAACGAGCGCTCGCGCACCGCTCTCATCGTCGACGACCATCACGCCCAGCGGAGGCTGGCCCGATGGCGTGTCTGCCGTTGCCGGGGTCGGCGACGGACGCGGGCTCCGCGTCGTCGGGTCTGGTTCATCCATGGGCAGGTCTCCTTCCGAGACCTCCGGAACCACCTAGCCCCTCCGTCAGGGGGGCCACACATGCCTACGCCTCAAGCAGATGGGGCAACCAGCTATCAACTGAATCGCCAAGCTGTTACGGAGCGTGTCTCGTTCCACCGTACCCAGCCCCGGTCAACCGTCGGCCGCAACGCGATCCAGGCCACGGGGATCCGCGAAGTGTCGCGGCATCCCGGCGACCATCGCCGGCTCGGTGTGACGTGGGCCAAGACTGCGGCGGCCATCGTGTTGCTCGTCTTGGCTCCCGGAGACCGCTGCACTTTGTCCGGTTTCCACAGTTTCTGGCTAATGCTGTGTGTTATGCTGGTTCGGCGCGAGAAAGGCGTCGATGGGCCGTTCGGACGAGTTCGGTGTTAGGTACCGGCGTTTTGGTGCCGAGGTCGTGGCTCAGGTGCGCGGCGAGATCGACTGCGCTTCTGTGCCAGTTCTCGCCGGCGGTCTTGCGGATCTGATCGAGCAGCAAGGGAACCTTGTGGTCGTGGTCGACCTGGCCGGCGTGTCGTTCATAGACTCGAGCGGGCTGGCCGTCCTCCTACGTGCTCGCGAGGTCCTGACAAGGAAGGGCGGGCGCATGGTTCTCGCAGGGCCGAGCGCCTCGGCCCGCAAAGTGCTGGACATCACTGGGCTGTCGGACCATGTGGAGATAAGGAGCGTGACGAGCGATGCTTGAGAAGAACACTGCCAGGGACGGGCGATGCCAGGTGACCTTCACCGTCCCAGCAAAGGCGGGCGCGCAGTCGGCGCAGCTCGTAGGGGATTTCAATGGTTGGTCAACGGATGAGACACCGATGGAACGGCGAGACGACGGGTCGTTCTCGCTGACGCTCGAGTTGCCAACTGGCGAGTCGAGCCGCTTCCGCTACCTTCTCGACGGCGAGCGCTGGGAGAACGACTGGGCCGCCGACGGTTACGTGGCGAACGACTTCGGTGGTGACGACTCGCTCGTCCAGGTGCCCGATTCGATTGTCGAGGTCACCGACAACGGTGCCACCGCGGCCGAAGACGGCGCCACTTCGAAGAAGCGCCGGCGCGCCACAGCGAAGTCCACCGCCCGCTGAACTCATCGCAACGTGGCCCGACCCGTTACATGAGCGCCGCTGCACGATGCGGGCGGGCCCGCCATCGGCGCCGAGTTCATCCTCGACGTCATCGGAAGCCCGTCGCTGGCCGACGCGACGACGAAGCGGATTGTCGCGGTGGAAACCTGTGATCCTGTCCGCGGTTTGGCGGACAGGTTGGTTCAAGTGGTCATCCCGCCATGTGGGTGGGCGTTGCGGTGGATGGTTGCTTGGTGCTCGGCGCCGCTGAGGTAGCCGAGGGGCAGTGGACGCGGCCGGTCTGTACCTACGAGCCGTCTCCGCGCACTCTCCACTCACAGAAGGGACCCGAAGGTGATGAGCGAGGCGATCGAACACTGGCCCGGTCGGGCCTACCCGCTGGGAGCCGACTACGACGGCTCCGGCACCAACTTCTCGCTGTTCTCCGAGGTGGCCGAAGGAGTCGAGCTCTGCCTCTTCGACGACGACGGCGGCGAGCACCGGGTCGGCCTCGATGAGGTCGACGCGTTCTGCTGGCACGCCTACCTCCCGGCGGTGACCCCCGGCCAGCGCTATGGCTACCGGGTCCACGGACCGTGGGCGCCGGAAGAGGGCCAACGCTGCAACCCGGCCAAGCTGCTGCTCGATCCCTACGCCAAGGCCATCGAGGGACAGGTCGACTGGGACCAGGCCTGCTTCTCCTACACCTTCGGCGACGAGAGTTCACGTAACGACGATGACAGCGCCGCCCATGTCCCCAACGGGGTCCACAATCCTTACTTCGACTGGGGCAACGACCGCCCTCCCGACATCCCCCTCCACGAATCGGTCATCTATGAGGTACACGTCAAGGGCTTCACCGCCCGCCACCCGGCCATACCGGAGGCGCATCGGGGTACCTACGCCGGCCTGGCCCACCCCGCCGCGATCGAGCATCTGACTGGCCTGGGAGTCACCGCGGTGGAGCTGCTGCCTGTCCACCAGTTCATCCACGATGCCCACCTGGTGGAGCGGGGCCTGCGCAACTACTGGGGCTACAACTCGATCGGTTTCTTCGCCCCCCACA